>JAZQGP010000030.1:0-5150 GCA_045540015.1 Eubacteriales bacterium | reverse complement strand
GACATGGCTACGATCCGACTTTATCGACGGCACTGTTGAAACAGTAACCTTCAAGGGTGTTCATTATGAAATTATTGTCGATAGCTTTGGAAACAAGTGGAAAATCCATTCCACGAAAGCTGTTGAACCCGGTACATTTGTTGGTATGAGTCTTACACCGGAAGATATTCACATCATGCATAAAAGCTATGCTTCAAAGGATGTGAATGTAGCCGAAATTGAGGAGGGCGCAAACAATGAAGCTGCGTTCTAAATTCTGGGCTCTTCCCTATACGGCGTGGGTTTTGCTCTTCACTGTCATACCCTTTATCCTCGTTATCTACTATGCATTTACATCAAAATCAACAGCGTCGTTTTCAATCGAAAATATATCAAATGCAAGTAAATATTTTCCCATACTTATACGTTCGGTGTACCTTGCTCTTATAGCAACGGTTATTTGTCTTCTAATTGCGTATCCGTTTGCATACCTTATGTCGAGGTCTAAGCCGAGTACGCAGAGAATATTTCTGCTTCTTATAATGCTTCCCATGTGGATGAATTTTCTTTTGCGTACATATGCATGGATGACGCTTCTTGACGACAACGGACTTATTAATCAATTTTTAACTTCCCTCGGTCTTCCGCAGATGAAACTGATTAACACCCCGTCTGCTGTTGTTCTCGGTATGGTATACAACTACCTGCCGTTCATGATTTCGCCGTTATATTCCATTATGACAAAGATTGACCCGAAGGTTGTAGAAGCTGCCCAGGATCTCGGTTGTGATTCCGTGACTGTAGTTAGAAAAATTATTCTTCCTCTCAGTTTCCCCGGTATTGCAACCGGCATAACCATGACATTTGTTCCTGCGGTGAGCACATTTGTTATATCAGGACTTCTCGGCGGAAGCAACTGCTTCCTTATCGGTGACCTTATTCAGCAGCAGTTCCTCGGAAATGAATACAATCTTAATTACGGTGCGGCAACAAGCCTTATGCTTATGGCAGTTGTGCTTATCAGCATGGGTATATTCAACCAGTTCGACAACGATGAAATGGAGGACTCGCTGATATGAAAAAAATATTTTCGAACCTCTATATTTTCGCTTGTTTCGCGTTTCTTTACATACCGATTCTCATTCTTATTATATTTTCGTTCAATGAGAATAAAGGCCGTGTATGGACGGGATTTTCATTCAAATGGTATGGCGAACTGTTCAGAAACGAGTTGATACTCACTTCACTCATGAACACGCTGATAATCGCTGTAATCGCTGCACTTTTTGCAACAATTCTCGGTACCTGTGCTGCATTCGGTATGCATAATATGAGAAAGCTTCCGAAAAATACGCTCAAGAACTTGACGTATATTCAGATACTTAACCCTGAAATCGTAACGGGTATTTCACTTATGCTCCTCTTCACTTTCTTTAAGCTTACTCCCGGTTATGTAACGCTTGTTCTTGCACACATAACGTTTTGTGTGCCTACGGTTGTACTCAGTGTACTTCCAAAGCTAAGACAACTGAATGTCAGTCTGTATGAAGCAGCGATGGATCTAGGATGTAATGCAAGACAAGCACTTTTCAAAGTGGTTATTCCTGAAATTATGCCGGGTATTGTTACAGGCTGTCTAATGGCACTTACCTACTCCATCGATGACTTTGTAATAAGCTATTTTACATCAGGACCGTCCTCGCAAACATTGCCTATTACCATTTACGGCATGACAAAAAAGCGCATCAGTCCCGAGATCAACGCTCTTTCAACAATCATTTTTGTCGTAGTGCTTACAATTCTTCTCGTTTATAACTACATCGATGCAAGGAAAAATAAAGAAGAAGCAAAAAAAGCAACTGCACTCAGAAACCATTAAATAAACTGTAAGGAGAATGACATTAATGAAAAAAATAATCGTATTGTTTCTAACAGTGTGTACGCTTACGCTTTCTTGCATGGCTGTAACTGTTGAAAACGAAGAATATTACTCACAATTCAAGGACAAAGATATAACACTCAATGTTTACAACTGGGGTGAATATATTTCCGACGGAAGCGAAGGAAGTCTTGATGTTATTAAGGAATTTGAAAAGCTTACAGACATCAATGTCACCTACAGCACATACGAAACCAATGAGGATTTATATGCAAAGCTGTCTTCAAGCAATTCACAGTACGACATCATTATTCCTTCAGATTATATGATTGCAAGAATGATAAACGAAGACATGCTTGAAAAGATAAACTATGATAATATCCCAAACATCAAGTTTATTGACGAAGCTTACCGCATAACAGATTTCGACCCCACTGGCGAATACACTGTTCCCTACACATGGGGTACTGTCGGCATTGTCTATAATACAAAATACATCGATGAAGCCGATATCGGTTCATGGGATTTGCTCTGGAATGAAAAGTACAAGGATAAAATCCTTATGTTCTCAAATTCAAGAGACGGTTTCGCAATTGCTTTGAAAAAGCTCGGATATTCGCTTAATACAACCAATGAACAGCAGATAAGAGAAGCTGCAGATGCTCTCAAAGCACAAAAGCCTCTTCTTCAGGCATACGTAATGGACCAGGTATTTGACAAAATGGAGTCTGAATCTGCATATGCTGCACCTTACTATGCAGGTGACTGCATGACAATGATGGAAAATAACGAAAATCTCGCATTTTACCATCCAGATGAAGGCGTAAATATATTTATCGACTCTGTATGTATTCCTAAAGGAGCAAAGAATAAGGATGCTGCAGAAGCGTTTATAAATTTCCTCTGTGAAACCGAAATTGCAACTGCAAACTGTGAATACATTTGCTATTTCACACCTCACACCGAAAGTGCAAAGCTTATCGAACAGGACCCGAGAATCATTCCTGACACTTCTGTTCTGGAAAAAGCAGAAAGCTTCATTTCCCTTCCCGATGAAACAAACTCACTTGTTGATTCACTTTGGATTGAAGTAAAGAGTGGTCTTGGAACAGACAATTTCAGCAGTGAAATTGTACCCGTTGCAATTATCATTGTTCTTGCTGTTATCATTCTTGTAATTCTTGCAATAATCAGACATAAAAAGAAAAAACACCTAAACTATTGAAAAATTAACAAAAAGTTAAATAAAAAATCCAAAAATAGCTTTACAAATCCGAATATTTGTGGTATACTGCTTCAGTAAGCGTTTCCCTGTACTTGGCTCGAGGATTAAAGCCTTACCGTTTTTGGTTGAAGAGGTTTCCACAAGCCTTCTGCTGTGTTCAGGGTATTACAAAATATAAAACGAAAGGTGGAAAACAAACATGCTTACAAAGGAAATCAAGCAGAGCATCATCGACCAGTACAAGACTCATGAGGGTGATACAGGTTCTCCTGAGGTACAGATTGCAATTCTTACCTACAGAATCAATACTCTCAACGACCATCTCAAGAACAACCACAACGACCATCACTCAAGACGCGGTCTTCTCAAAATGGTTGGTCACAGAAGAAACCTTCTTGCATACCTTGCTAAAATTGATATTGAACGTTATCGTGCAATCATCGAAAAGCTCGGTCTGAGAAAGTAATAAGGTTAAAAACGGGCGGATAGGTGTTGCTTATTCGCCCTTAATTACACTAATTACGTTTGTGCGGCATTTTAGTGTTTTTGGCATTTACACTTAGCACCGTTTTAAAGTTATAATGTTACCGATGTAAGTGTAAGTGCACAAAATTACCGAAATGTACCTGCGCAAACAAAGTTTTAAACAACGGAGGTATAAAAATGTTTGAAAACTACAGAGTATTCTCTACAACTCTCGCCGGCAGAAAGCTTTCTGTAGAAACCGGTAAAATCGCACAGCTTGCAAACGGCTCTTGCCTTATCCGCTACGGCGATACAGCAATTCTTGCAACAGCTACAGCAAGTGCATCACCAAGAGACGGAATCGACTTTCTTCCCTTGTCTGTTGACTTTGAAGAAAGACTTTATGCAGTTGGTAAAATACCCGGCAGCTTCTTAAAGCGCGAAGGAAAGCCTTCCGAAAAGGCTATTCTTACAAGCCGCGTTATAGACCGCCCTATACGTCCTCTCTTCCCTAAGGATTTGAGAAATGATGTAACACTTAACCTTCTCGTTCTCTCTGTAGACCCCGACTGTTCACCTGAAGTTACAGGTCTTATCGGTGCTTCTATTGCACTCTCTATTTCCGATATTCCGTGGAACGGTCCTGTTTCCAGTGTGTTTGTAGGTCTTGTTGACGATGAAATCGTTATCAACCCCACAGCTGAGCAGAGAGAAAAGAGCACGCTTGAGCTTACTGTTGCAAGCAGTGCCAAAAAAGTTGTCATGATTGAAGCAGGCGGTAAGGAAATCGCCGACGATGTTATGTACAATGCTATTATGAAGGCTCATGAAGTAAACGTTGAAATGGTTAACTTCATTGAACACGTTAAGAGCGAAATCGGTAAGACAAAGTTTGAATATCCTTCCTGCGATGTTGACCACGATCTCTTTGACAAGATCAGCGAATATGCTATTGAAAAGGTAAGATACGCTCTCGATACACCTGACAAGAACATCCGTGAGGAAAGACTTAATGTTGTTTATGAAGACGTTAACAACTACATTGAAGGCCTTTACCCAGAAGAAGACAGAAAGGCTGAAATCGCTGAATGTCTTTACAAGCTTCAGAAGTTTGTAGTACGCAGATGGCTTCTTGACGACGGCAAACGTGTTGACGGAAGAACTCTTGATGAAATTCGTCCTCTTGCTGCAGAAGTTGGTCTTTTCAACAGAACACACGGTTCTGCAATGTTTACCCGCGGTCAGACACAGGTTGTAACAGTTGCAACACTCGGACTTGTAGCAGAACAACAGCTTCTTGACGGCATCGACAACGAAGAATACAAGAGATATATGCACCACTATAACATGCCTTCTTACTCTGTAGGTGAAACAAAGCCTTCTAGAGGACCCGGCAGACGTGAAATCGGTCACGGTGCACTCGCAGAACGTGCTCTTGTTCCCGTTATTCCTTCTGTTGAAGAATTCCCCTACTCTATTAGACTTGTGTCCGAGGTTGTTTCCTCTAACGGTTCAACTTCTCAGGGTTCTATCTGTGCTTCAACTCTTGCACTTATGGATGCAGGTGTTCCGATTACAGCTCCCGTTGCAGGTATCTCCTGC
>JAZQGP010000029.1:0-62642 GCA_045540015.1 Eubacteriales bacterium | reverse complement strand
ATTGCAGTAGGACCGTCAGCACCGCCGATTATTCCTATAGAAGCTGCTTCTGCAGGAGTAAATCCAAGACAGAGAGCGCCTACAAATGCAACGTAAATACCAAACTGTGCCGCAGCACCGAGAAGAAGTGACTTCGGATTTGCTATAAGAGGAGTAAAGTCAGTCATAGCACCTACGCCGAGGAATATCAGCGACGGATATATACCGAGCTTTACGCCGAGATACAGAAAGTCCATAAGTCCGCCTTCTTTGACAATCTTTACTATGTCAAGCTTTGCGGCAGGATCAATCGGATCAATAAACAATTCGGGATGGTAAAGACCTGTACCCGGGAGATTTGCAAGAAGCATACCGAATGCAATGGGAAGAAGGAGCAACGGCTCAAACTTCTTACCGATTGCAAGGTAAACAAGTACTCCGACAATCAGGTACATTATCAAAGTCTTTACAAAGCCCATATTAAGTGTAACCACGCCTGCTTCGTCAGCCATATAAAGCATCTTATAGATACCGGTTGACTCCCACAGGTTTATAAGGCTTTCAATAAAATTCATCTGATGTTATCCTCCTTACTGTTTAAAAGGAGCTTATGCTATTGTAGCAAGAACGTCGCCTGCATTTACGGTGCCGCCCTTCTGTGCAACAACAGAGGTAATTGTTCCGTCTGCAGGAGAAAGAATTTCATTCTCCATCTTCATTGCTTCAATGATAAAGAGAAGGTCACCCTTTTTAACAGAAGCACCGTTTGCAACCTTTACATCAAGAACTGTTCCGTTAAGAGGAGCACAAATCTTTTCGCCGGCGCCGGCTGCTGCGGGAGCTGCAGGTGCGGGTGCTGCTGCGGGAGCTGCGGGGGCAGGAGCTGCTGCAGGTGCGGGTGCTGCTGCAGGAGCAGGAGCTGCTACGGGTGCAGGAGCTGCTACAGGAGCGCTTACTGCCCCAACTTCTTCAACAATAACATCATAAACTGTTCCGTTTACTGTAACACTATACTGTTTAGCCATGATAATTCTCTCTTTCTCCGGTTAAAATTACCGATATTATTTTCTCTTTTTGAATGATACTACTCTAAAAGCACCTGTGCCTTCGCCGTTCTGTGCTCTGAAAGCACTGATTGCAGCAATTATTGCAGCAACTACAGCATTATTATCACCTGCAGGTGAAGTAACTACCGGGGCGCTTACAACAGGAACTTCTTTCTGAATGCTTACAGAAGCACTCTTTTCCGATGCACCGTTCTTTCTTGCATTGGGTATTGTATAAAAGAACACCTTGAACAACGCAAGACAGCCCCAGATAAGAACCAATACTCCGAATACCACTGCAAAGCCAAACAAAGCTTTAGGCAGCGAATAAGCAAGAGTATCACCTATGTTTTCAAAGTGCATGTCTTTTTCAAGAACATTAAGCGCGAAATTCTGAATATTCATGATAATCACCGCTCCTTATCAAAGCTGAAGAAAATCATTCTTCATTGAAAGCATTTCAAGAGCCGAAGCTATCTTCATTCTCATTTCGTCAGCACTTATTATGTCATCAACCTGTCCTGCATATGCTGCCATAAGAGGAGTGGACATTGTGGTTGCCCATTCTTCTTCGAGTGCCTTTCTCTTTTCAATAGGAGCTTTAGCACCGAGAAGCTTTTCTGTCCACATCATTGCAACACTTGCCTTAGGATTGAGTACACCGATTCTCGCGCTGTCAAGTGCAAATACAATATCAGCACCAAGGCTCTTTGAACCCATAACGGTAAATGCAGAGCCATATGCATTGCCTACAACAACGGTTACAACAGGAACGGTTGCAGTGCAGTACGCGTTTGCAAGACAAGCTGACATTTCGCTCATTCTGCCGCCATGTGCTTCACACTCAGCCTTATATCCGAGAGTATCGACAAGATTGAGCACAGAAATTCCGAAAGCATCGCAAAGACGTACAAAACGCGAAGCCTTGCGAAGGCCACCTGCGGTAAGTTTTCCTTCATCGTGTGCAGGATTATTTGCAATCACACCAACAACAATTCCGTTTATTGTTGCAAAAGCGGTAATCATACCAAGTGCTTTATTTTCACCGAGCTCGAAGTATTTGCCGCCGTCAGCAATTGCTGTAATTACGCTGTGAGCATCATAATTCTCATCAGCAACAATACCTGCTATCTCAGCCGTTACACGGTTAGGATCATCTTCGATTCCTGTGTAAACATTTTTATCAAGTCTGTTGGAAGGGAGATATGAAAGGATTTCCTTTACATTCTCAAAAGTTTCAGCAGCGGTCTTTCCAACCGAAGCAACATAACCGTTCTTATAAGCATATGCTGCAGTTCCGGCATCCTTATCAGCACCGCTTGCAACAAGTGCGCTTGCAGGGCTCTGAGAGAAGGTAGCACCTTCGTTCATAACTATAACATCAGCCATTGCAGCAATAGTTGCGCCGGCACCGCTTGTATTTCCGCAAATAACGGAAATCTGAGGAACCTTTCCCTTGACAGAAGCGCTCTTCTTCATAACGATACCGTATCCGGAGAGTACATCAACGCCCTCTTCAATTTTTGCACCGTTAGAATCAAACACCGCAATAACAGGCGCTCCATTTTTAAGAGCCATGTCATAAACAGCCGCAATCTTTCCTGCAGATGCCTTGGAAAATGCGCCATTAAGTCTTGCACTGTTCTGTGCATAAGCAAAGGTAAGTCTGCCGTCTACAGCGCCGTATCCGCACACTACACCTTCGTATTCCTCGGGATCTGATGTGCCGAGTTCATTGGCGTATGCCTTAACATAAGCATTTGTCTCAACAAATGTTCCGTCATCAAATAACATACCCATAACGTCGTAAGCAGTGTGCTTTCCGTCTTTATGGATTTTATCTGTAGCAGACTTGTCGTTGAGCATTTTTTTAGCCTTATTAAGACTATCGCTTCTCTTTTGTAAATCCATATTTTTACCTCCATACAGATTGTTAAAACGGATATTTTAAAAGTTTTCCAACTTCCGCCCCATTTTGGATATATTATACAACTTTATTACTTTTTTTTCAAGGCAAAAAACTCAAGTTTCGACTATTAAATTGTTAATTTTTTGTATAAGTTCTTATTTCAGCCCAAATTTTCTATAAATTGCGAAACAAGCTTAGCATAATCCACACCAAGCATTATGACATTTAGAACAACAGACAAAGGTACAAGTATTCTAAATTTCATTTTACTTGTCTTGTGATTAAAAACGACCATACCGAACATTGCACCGATTCCGCCAAAAAGAAACGCAAATATAATGAGTATTCCCTCAGGTATTCTAATCAGTTTGTTTTTTGCCTTGAGTTTATCTATTCCATACAGAAAGAATACAAGCATATTCCAAAGTATTACCATTGCATACATTTTATACTCCCCTTTTACACACAAAAAATGCACACAGACGCGAAAAACACATCTGTGTGCAGAATTTAAACTACTATTATTTAACGAGAGAATATGTGTCTCTTGCAATCATAAGTTCTTCGTTTGTAGGAATAACAAGCATCTTTACTTTAGCGCCCTTAGCAGAAATGTCGTTTTCATCAGAGGTTCTGAATGCCTTCTTATTAGCTTCTTCATCAATCTCAACGCCCATAAAGCCAAGGTTTGCAGCAACTCTTGCTCTGTACTGAGGATTGTTTTCACCTATACCGCCTGTAAATACTACAGCGTCAATACCGCCCATAGCAGCAGCAAAACCACCTACATACTTTGTAATCTGGTGGCAGAGCATGCTTTCAACGAGCTGATATCTTTCGTTACCTTCTCTTGCACCCTGTTCGATATCTCTGTTATCGCTTGTAACACCGCCGGTAATACCGAGAATTCCAGACTTCTTATTAAGCATGGTATCAACTTCTTTAGCTGTCATACCTTCCTTTTCCATGATGAAAGGAATAATAGCAGGATCAATTGAACCGGAACGTGTACCCATGAGAAGACCTTCAAGAGGTGTAACACCCATTGTTGTATCAAAGGACTTACCATTCTTAACTGCAGTAATGGAAGAACCATTGCCGAGGTGACATGTAACAATATTGATTTCTTCAGGCTTCTTGCCGAGCATTTCAGCGGCACGTGCAGTTACATATCTGTGAGATGTACCGTGGAAGCCGTAACGGCGAAGCTTATACTTTTCATAATATTCGTAAGGAATAGCATACATATATGCAAAATCAGGCATAGTCTGGTGGAAGCCTGTATCAAATACACCCACCTGAGGAATATCCTTGCCCATGATTTCTTCGCACGCCTTGATACCTGTAAGATTTGCAGGGTTATGAAGAGGACTGAGTTCTGAACATTCTTTGAGTGCTTCGATTGTAGCCTCTGTGATGATAACAGAACCCGAGAACTTTTCACCGCCGTGTACAACTCTGTGACCAACCGCGTTAATTTCCTTCATTGAGTCAATAACGCCGTGTTCCTTATCTGTAAGAGCGTCAACAATAAGCTTGATACCAGCTGCGTGATCGGGAATATCAACCTCTGTCTTATATTCAACATCCTTATAATTTTTCTGCTTGAAATTACCTCCGGCAATACCGATTCTGTCGCACTGACCCTTTGCAAGAAGGTTTTCATTTGTCATATCAATAAGCTGATATTTGATAGAAGAGCTTCCGGCGTTTATAACTAAAACTTTCATTTCTATATATCCTTTCTAATGTATTTATTTCTTAAGTGCAAGCACTTGCTTTACCTTTTCAACAATATTTTCAGCAGCAAGACCGAATATAGGAATAAGCTCGGTTGCCTTACCGCTCTTTCCGTATGTATCGTTTACACCGAGTCTGAGTACCGGAACAGGGCATTTCTCACAAACAACATCTGTTACTGCGCTTCCGAGACCGCCGATGATGTTATGCTCTTCACATGTAACAATAGCACCTGTCTTTGCTGCACTTTCAGCGATAAGCTGTTCATCTATAGGCTTAATAGAAGGCATATTAACTATTCTTGCACTGATGCATTCGTTTTTGAGAAGCTCATTTGCTTCAACTGCAATGGAAGTCATAAGACCTGTTGCAATTATCGTAACGTCAGTACCTTCGGAAAGCACCTGACCTTTTCCTATTTCAAACTTGAAAGTATCCTTGTCAAACAAAGTAGGAACTGCAAGTCTGCCGAATCTCATGTAAACAGGACCAACATGCTTAATAGCCGCTTCAACAACAGCTTTCGCTTCAACATCATCAGCAGGATTCAGAATAACCATTCCGGGAATTGTTCTCATAAGAGCAATATCTTCGTTACACTGATGAGTAGCGCCATCTTCACCAACGGTAATACCTGCATGTGTCGCACCAATCTTTACATTAAGATGAGGATAACCGATTATATTTCTTACCTGTTCAAAAGCACGTCCTGCCGCAAACATTGCAAAAGAGCTTGCAAAAACAACCTTGCCCGTAGAAGCAATACCTGCCGCAACACCCATCATGTTGCCCTCAGCTATACCGCAGTCAAAAAATCTGTTAGGGAACGCCTTTTTAAATGTACCTGTTTTGGTAGCAGCTGCAAGGTCTGCATCCAAAACAACAAAATCGTATTTTTCACCAAGCTCGGCAAGAGCCTTGCCGTAAGATTCTCTTGTTGCTATTTTATCTGCCATATGTGTCCCCTCCTTACTTAGTAAGTGCTAAAAGAGCACTTTCCAAATCCTTCATACCTGTTTCATACTGTTCTGCATTCGGAGCACTACCGTGCCATGCAACATTGTTTTCCATATAGGAAACGCCCTTGCCCTTAGTTGTCTTACAAATAACAGCAGTGGGCTTTGTTGAAGTTTTTGCTGCATTTACAGCCATTGCAATCTGGTCAAAATCATGACCGTCAATAACAAGTGTATTCCAGCCAAACGCCTTGAATTTTTCATCAAGAGGATTGGGATTCATAACCTCTGCAACAGGTCCGTCTATCTGGAGTCCGTTTGAGTCGACAAATGCACAAAGATTGTTAAGACCGTAGTGAGCGGCAAACATTGCAGCCTCCCACACCTGTCCTTCCTGTGATTCGCCGTCGCCGAGTATCGTCCATACTCTGTACTTTGCTTCGGAAATCTTTCCGGAAAGTGCCATACCGCAAGCAGCAGAAATACCGAGTCCGAGTGAGCCTGTTGACATGTCAACACCCGGTGTATGCTTCATATCGGGATGTCCCTGAAGATAACTGTCTTTATTACGGAAGGTTTTTAAATCCTCTTTGGGAATAAATCCCTTTTCAGCAAGTGTAGCATACAGTGCAGGCGAAGTATGTCCTTTCGAAAGAACAAATCGGTCTCTTTCCGGCATATCAGGATTCTTGGGATCTACATTCATTTCTTCAAAATAAAGATACGCAAGGATGTCGGCAATACCGAGAGAGCCGCCGGGATGACCGGATGATGCACTGTAAACAGCAGTAAGTGCACCTTTTCGAATTTCATTCGCAATTTGTGCGAGCTTAATCTTATCCATTAGATTTCCTCCTATGGTAATTATCAAAAGTTAAATATAATTTTTTCTTAATATATCAAGTGTATTGGAAAAATGTCTCGGTAGTTCGGCGCTGAATTCCATATATTCTCCGCTTGACGGATGATTGATTCCGAGAACCTTGGCATGAAGGCACTGTCCGACAAGTCCGAAAGGATTTTTGCCGTTATTCGGAGCATACAGAGGGTCTCCTGCAATCGGATGTCCGAAATGAGACGCATGAACTCTTATTTGATGAGTTCTGCCTGTTTCCAATCGGAATTCGCACAGCGAAAATCCTTTAAAGCGCTCAAGTACACTGTAATTTGTAACAGCAGGCTTTGAGTTTTCGCCGATCACCGTCATTTTCTTGCGTTGAACAGGATGTCTACCGATCGGTAAATCAATTCTGCCCTCATCATCGGAAAATGAACCAACGATTACAGCATTGTATATTCGCTTAAAGGAATGCTTCTTAATCTGTTCTGATAACGCCGCATGTGCTTTATCATTCTTGGCAACACAAAGCAATCCGCTTGTATCCTTATCAATTCGGTGAACAATTCCCGGACGAATAACCCCGTTAATTGTTGAAAGCCTGCCTTTACAATGATACATAAGTGCGTTTACAAGTGTTCTGTCAGGATTACCCGGTGCAGGATGAACCACCATTCCCTGCTCTTTGTTGACTATAAGAATATCATCATCCTCATAGACAATCTCAATTGGAATATCCTGCGGCTGTGCACTGCATTCGGTAACAGGCGGCATTGTAACTGAAATTTCAGTACCAATGTCGAACTTCATGCTTTTTTTGGCAACAATTCTGTTTCCGGCAAAAACGCAGCACTCATCTATAAGTTTTTGTGCATTATTGCGCGTTATTTCGCACTCGGCAGAAACAAGCACATCAAGTCTGAGAGTGTCGTCAGAGCAAAGAAATTTTATAACTTCACAATTCTGTTCACTCATCTTTGACCTCCTGTTTCTCAGAAAAAATCTTATCAAAAAACAGAAGATATACTACAAGCAATACCGTTCCGACCGTTATTGCAGCATCAGCAACATTGAAAACCCACTTCCAGAAATCAAAAGCACAGAAATCAATGAAATCAATTACATAACCGAGGCTGATACGGTCTATCATGTTCCCGATGCCTCCTCCGAGTATAAGTCCGAGAAGGACATCGAAAAGCGTGGATTTTGAATGGAATTTATAAATAAGCACCGCAATTACCGCTATCATCACCGCTGATACAGTAATAAACACCCATCTTGCATCCTTCAGTGCGCCGAATGCCATACCCGTGTTTTCCACATAGGTGAAATTCAGAATTCCGTCTATAACTGAAACCGAGCCTATCGGCATAAGCTTTGCTACCGCAAGCTGTTTTGTTATTATATCAAGCAATATTACAGCAATCGCAACAATAACCGAAATCATGCTTTATTCAATCTCCGGAAACTCTGCTTTTATTATGGAAGCACATCTTGCGCAGAGATTCTGTCCGTCACCGTCAGAGCATGCATCCTTGGTAACAAACCAACATCTGTCGCACTTTGTACCATCGGCAGTATTTACCTTTACAGCAATACCGCTCTCTGTTTCGCTGAATGCATCTGCAGGAGCAGCGTCTTCAGAAAGTATAACCTCGGAACAAATAAAAATGTCCTTAAGTTCACTTTCAAACTGCTTAAAGAAGGTCATTGCTTCTTTATTTGAGCCGGCATAAATTGTTACTCGTGCATCGAGAGACTTACCGATAAGCTTTTCTGTTCTTGCAAGCTCAAGCGCCTTCATTACATCATCTCTGTAATCAAAGAGCTTGTTGTAACCGTCAGCAATATCCGCAAATGCATATTCTTCCTTATACTGAGGAATATCATTAAGGAATACGCTCTCAGCGTTATCTTCCGCAGTGTGAGACATAAACTGCCACATTTCTTCAGCTGTATATGAAAGAATAGGTGCTATAAGTCTTGTAAGACCGTTAAGAACAATATACATTGCAGTCTGTGCACTTCTTCTAGCAGCACTGTTCTTTGCTTCAACATATACTCTGTCCTTGGAAATATCAACATAGAGTTTTGAAAGCTCTGTTGCGCAGAAATTGTGGATATCGTGGTAAATAAGGTGGAATTCATATGAATTATATGCCTTATTCACTCTGTCGCAAAGTGCGTTGAACTGGGATACAATCCACTTATCAATAGGCATAAGGTCATTTGCATCAACCATATCCTTGTTGGGATCAAAATCTTCTTCAACGGTACCGAGATTTGCAAGAAGAATTCTCGATGTGTTTCTGATCTTTCTGTAGATTTCGGAAAGCTGCTTGAATATAGGATCGGAAACTCTAACGTCTACTCTGTAGTCACTTGACGCAACCCACAGACGAAGCAGATCTCCGCCATATACTTTTATAACATCCTCCGGATATACAGAGTTACCGAGAGATTTATGCATTGCCTTTCCTTCGCCGTCAACAACCCAGCCATGAGTGAGTACCTGTCTGTAAGGTGCTCCCATATCCTTTGCACCTACAGCTGTAAGAAGCGAAGACTGGAACCAACCTCTGTACTGGTCAGCGCCTTCAAGGTAAAGGTTAGCCGGCCATTCTTCATCGGACAGAACACCGAAATGAGTTGAACCCGAGTCAAACCAACAGTCGAGTGTATCGGTTTCCTTAACAAAATGAGTCTTTCCGCACTTAGGACATACAAAGCCCTCGGGAAGAAGCTCGGTTGCAGACATATCAAACCATGCGTTTGAGCCCTTTTCGCCAAATATATCGGATACCTTATTTATTGTTTCTTCAGTACAAATAATTTCACCGCAATCCTCGCAGTAGAACACAGGAATGGGAAGTCCCCATTTTCTCTGACGGGAAATACACCAGTCAGCTCTTTCCTTTATCATGGAAACCATTCTGTTTCCGCCCCACTCAGGAAGCCACGAAACATTATCACATGCAGCAATCGCCTTGTCGCGGAATGCTTCTACAGAGCAGAACCACTGAGGAGTAGCTCTGAATATAATCGGATTTTTACATCTCCAACAGTGAGGATACTGGTGGACAATTTCTTCACTTGAGAAGAGTGCCCCTGTTTGCTTCATATCATTAAGAATTGCTTCGTTTGATTCATCGTATCTGAGCCCTGCAAACTTTCCTGCAAGCTCATTCTGGTAACCCCTGTCATCAACTGCAACTTCAATCGGAAGACCGTATCTCATGCCTGTGAAATAGTCGTCTGCACCGTAAGAGGGAGCTGTGTGTACACAACCTGTACCGCTGTCCATGGTTACGTATTCTGCAGTTGTAAGAAGACTGTCTCTGTCAAGGAAGGGATGCTTTGCTGTCATATATTCAAGGTCACTTCCCTTAAACTCTTTGACAATCTCAAAGCTTTCGACGCCGCCTGCATTCATAGTCTTTTCAGCAAGAGCCTGTGCTACAATATAGAAGTTGCCGTCAGATGCTTTAACAAGTACATAGGTCTCTCTCGGATGAACGGTGATTGCAACGTTACCGGGAAGAGTCCAGGTTGTAGTTGTCCATATGATAAAGTAAGTCTTTTCTTTGTCGCATACACCGTCAAAGAAGCCCTTATCGTCATTAATGGCAAACTTTACATAAATAGAAGTACACTTATCCTCTGCGTATTCGATTTCAGCTTCAGCAAGAGCTGTTTCGTCATTAGGACACCAGTAAACAGGCTTAAGTCCCTTGTAAATATAGCCCTTCTTATACATTTCTCCGAATACTTTTACTTCTTTTGCTTCAAACTTTGGTGCCATTGTAAGATAAGGATGATCCCAATCTGCAAGTACACCGAGACGCTTAAAGGAAGTCATCTGTATATCCACAAAGTTTTCTGCAAACCTCTGGCAAGCAGAACGAAACTCAGAATCAGACATTTTCTTTCTGTCAAGCTTATTCTGCTTAATAATAGCACTCTCGATAGGCATACCATGGTTATCCCAACCCGGAATATAAGGCACATAAAAACCTTGCATGGATTTGGACTTGTTAATAATGTCCTTGAGAACCTTATTCATTGCGGTACCCATATGAATGTTTCCGTTTGAAAAAGGAGGTCCGTCATGAATAATAAAACTCTTATTGCCGTTGTTCTTTTCAAGCATTTTGCCGTATATGTTTTCGGCTTCCCATTTATTCTGTGTGTCCGGCTCCCTTTGAGGCAGGTTTGCACGCATTGGGAATTCTGTCTTTGGAAGATTTAATGTCTTACCGTAGTCCTTTGCCATAATGTGAGTGCTCCTTTATATAAAATCTTATTTTGCTTTAATCATGCAAATATCGGCTAAAGCATAATAATGCCATGGCCGATAGTTACAGTAATATCATTGTAATCAGTTTTCGGCTTCTGTTGTGCCGACTTCGGTGTCAGTAGCATCAGCCGCAGAAGAATCTTCACCATAAGAATTCATTTGCTCCTTAGCAAGCTCTACAGCTTTTGCTTCAAGCTCTTCATCAGTAAGATACGGTGTTTTTTCTTCATCAGGCATAATATTTTCTATATTTGCAATATGCTCTTTATAAGCATCAAAAAGTGCCGCCTTAAAGTTTACAGCAGTTTGCTCAACCTTTGCAAGCTTATCGCGTTCAGCCTTTACTTTTTCAAGATAGACATCTATAATTCTGTCACATGTTTCAGAAACAGCTGTACGGATATCATCCGCCTTTGCCTTTGCATCAGCGACAATCGCATCTGCCATCTTCTGCGCGTTTACGATAGTTGCGGAAATTGTATTTTCTTCGCTCTTGGCTTGTTCAAGCTTTTCGAGTGTAACGTTATACTTTTTCTCAAGTTCGGCGTATTCACCGCAAGCATCATTATACTTAGAAATAAGAAAAGAAACATATTCATCAACCTCAGCAGGATTGTATCCTTTCAAAGTCTTAGAAAAAGTTTTTTTCTTTATATCCTGTGGAGAAATCATATTAATACCATCCTTTTGACAATCATATCATTTTTCGGACGACTATTCTGTTACGTCCTTTTTTTGTAACGTCACCCATCTCAAAAACTTCAAATCTACCGTGGCCTCTGACGGAAATCAAGTCCCGTTCCTTAACAAGATCATCACACTTGAATGTCTCACGATGATTTACCGAAACGCATTTCCCGTCTATAAGACGTTTTACCTTTTCCCGGGAAAGCCCGAGACACAGTCCAAGTACACAGTC
The DNA here is from genome assembly GCA_045540015.1 of Eubacteriales bacterium. Taxonomy (GTDB): domain Bacteria; phylum Bacillota; class Clostridia; order Oscillospirales; family CAG-382; genus UMGS1387. The sequence goes on along the minus strand of JAZQGP010000029.1, from coordinate 50,958 downwards.
AAGTCTGAAAGAAGCAACAGTTCCGGAAATTACGCGGTATTCTCTCTGAATTTCGGGAAGAAGCGATGCTTTAATAATTTGGGTTTTTACCTTATCGCTCGAAACATACTCAAGATTACTGCAGATATAATCGCCAACAGAAGAAAGCACTGCAACATAAGCAGAAAAGCCATCCTGTAAAACGTATATATCTCCGACAGTCTCCCGCTTTACACCTAGAGCAAGAATAGAACCCAATATATCTCTGTGAGAAAACTTTTTATAACCGGAGCCTGAAATCTTTATACCAGATATTTCAAATGCATCATATATTTCTTCGCCGCCAAACATTCCATCAGGCAAAACTCCAACAACACATCTCTGCGCATTCGGAAAACCCCCGTAGCAAACACACATACATTCGTCTTTAGAACCAACATAATTCTGTGCAAGCAACAGGTCTGCACCGTCCAAAAATTTAGTAAATCCCGGTATGTAGCTATATATACAGGAATCTGTCAAATCAGACAATCTTTGTAAAAGCTGCTGCTCCGTCGCACCTATATTCATAACACAGTTCCTATAACAGAAAGCAGAATAAAGGTAACAAAGAACGGAATATCTATAGGAAATGCAGTATTGATATTAAGCATTTCAAAGACGTTTCTCACAGGCATGATAACCCACTCCGTTACAGTAAACAAAAAAGTGCCGACCGGACCGTTTGAGGCATCGGGAATCCAAGAGAGAATTGCCCTGAGAAACATAAGCAGCATCAGAATGTCGAGCAAAAGAGCAACAGAAAGCTTTATAAACTGAAGAAAAAACATTATGCTTTAGCTCAGAAGCTTACTTCTTCGTCGATTCCTGTTTCAACAGCATCAACACCGTTTGCACCTACAGTCTCTTTTGAAACCGCAACGTTTCTGGGTGTTATAGCATATGTATTGTCTGCAACCTTCTGAACTTCACCGGAAAGTGCATAAGCAACTCCGGAAAGGAAATCGATAAGGCGCTTTGCTGTCTCCTTGTTTGTTTTTTCAAGATTGAGAAGAACAGTCTTGTTAGAAAGGAGAAGGTCTGCAATCTGAGTTACGGAATCATAGCTCGAGGGAGTAACAACCTTCATTTCAATAGAAGAACCGGCAACAGCTGTAACTTTTGCAGATCTTCCGGGATAACTCTGAATAGGGCTAACCTCAGGATGTGCTTCGTCTTCTACACCTGTGCCGTAGTCTTCGTCGTTTCCTCCGTAAATATCATCGGGTTCAACTGTGGTATCGGGGAAAAGTCTTTTTCCGAATTCTTTAAGTCCCATGTCTAAAAACCTCCAAAATAATTATTTTTATTATTAATCATCTACTGCCGAATATAGTTCTGCCGACTCTTACAACAGTAGCACCTTCGAGCACTGCTTCTTCATAATCATCAGACATTCCCATTGACAGTTCACGCATATATATATTATCTATTTTTTTTGCCGATATGTCAAGGAATAATTTCATGATTTTTTCAAAAAACGGACGATTTTTGTAAATTTTTTTCTCAATCTGTTCATCAGTCGTTATTTTTTGCTTGCCGGGTGAATTTTTATCGATATTACACGCATTATCAATTCGAGGCGGAATAGTCATGAGACCGCAAATCCGAATATTTTCCATCTTAGATATGTCTTCAACAAACGAAATGCATTCCTCGGGAGAAACACCGCCTTTGGATATCTCATTTCCGACATTAACTTCAACAAGAACATCCATGCGTTTTCCATGTTTGTACGCCTGCTTATCAATTTCAGCAGCTAGCTTTACACTGTCGACAGAATGAATCATACTCACCTTATCGGCTATATATTTTACCTTATTAGTCTGTAAATGACCTATAAAGTGTATATCTGTATTCTCTCTGTCTATATAGTCGTATTTTTCAATAAGCTCCTGAACCCTGTTTTCTCCGATACATCTTATTCCGTTATGAATAGCAAAATTAATTGTATCGGCATCAACTGTTTTTGTCGCAGCAAGCAGGGTTATCTCCGACGGATTACGTCCGGCAAGCTCTGCAGCAGATACAATATTATTTTTTACAGTATCAATATTATGCTTTATAACATCAAGCGAAAATTTACCGTTCATATATATTCCCTCTACCCTACTATTTTTCCGTCAAACAGTTTTTTTCCTGAAATTATAACATTATCATATAGCGAAAGACGAGAACTCATAAGCGGACTGTTTTCCGGAGTATTTTCCGGTACTTCATAGTCTTCGCCGTCAACACTGATAATATAATAGCCGTCACGTTCATCAATAATCTCCGCTCTTCTGAACCCGACAACATCTCCAACAAGCACATAAACACCTTTAACACCGTCAATAACGCGAAGTGCGTGAGTCGGTATCGCAAGTCCCGAAGCATCTCCAAGCAACACTTTAGCTCGCTGTGTTCTATGAAAATTGAAATCGGACGGTACAATATTTGCACGCAATATAATTAGTGCATCGGCGCTTGAAGTTTCCTTAACAATACGTTCTGCAAGCATTGTGATTGTTTTGTCCTGTGCATCCGGAAAAAGAACTCTATAGTATTCTCCTTCGGATATTCCTGCAAGTTTATCCGAGTTCACTCTGCAAACAGTGTACCAGACAAAATCGTTTACTATCTTTCCCGCACTGCCGCTCACAAGGGTACTGTCAGCGTTTGTATCTGCAATATTTTCCATGTCCAAAAGAGAAAGCGTATCCAAATCTGCAATTTTAAATACATTTTCATATCCGTCTACATCACCGTAATAGTATCCTGAAGATGGCGCATATACAGCGTGTGATACGCTGTTCACCCTGCTTTCGAGAGCCGCTTTTTCCCTGGAAAGCTCCTCGTACTCCGTACTGTATCCCTGTTCGGAATTAACAATCAGATTTCTCTTGTTAAGCTTTATCAGCAGCTCCTCGGATAAATCAATAGATAATGAAAGAGAGCCGTCAGAAACACTTTCATATATGCTGTCAAGTGTAGAATCAATATCATTATTAACAGCTTCAATATCGGTTACAAAATATTCGGTTTCAACAACGCTGTTATCAAACACATCCATCTTTCTTTGGAGTCTGTTAATCTCGTCCTGCAAAGCAGCAGCATCATCCGTTGAAAAAACATTTGCGATTTTTTGTCCTCTGGAAACACGCTGACTGTCAGAAACAAGTGTCACTACAGTACCGCCTGAAGCTCTCGGTATAACAGTTTCATCGCGGAAAATAAATGCCTGCGCATCAATTTCGATATTTGTTTCAACCATTACCGCAGGCTCAGTTTCAATCTCGGAAGAAACATTGCTTGACACCTGAAACCACGCATATACGATTACAAACACACAAACAAACACAGCAACCATTCCGCCTACCAGCTTCTTCGGCTCTGCTGCAATATTATTTATACTTTTCATTTATTCTCCTTATCAAGATAGTTTTCGATTATCATAAATGCTTCATTTATCATACGCTTCTCATCATCAGAACCGCGTATAATCCACTGTATTTCCGTATTTCTTTTGAACCACGTAAGCTGACGCTTTGCATAGTGACGGGAGTTTTTCTTTAAAGTATCAACACATTCTTCAAGAGATGCTTGACCTTCAAAATACGGATAAAACTCCTTATATCCTATTGCCTGTCCTGCGGTAGGAGAATTTTTTATTCCGGCTTTATATAAGCTTTCTGCCTCATCAAGAAGTCCCGCCTCAAGCATCATATCAACCCTTTTTTCAATACGCTTATATAATATTTCTCTGTTTTCAAAGTCAAGCCCGATAATCAGGCAGTCCTTCTTTTTTGCATTAAGTTTTGAACGCCTGTTCCATTCGGTAAGAGTAATACCTGTTGTTTCATATACTTCGAGCGCCCTTATGACGCGCTTGACATTTTCAGGTTGAATTTTTTCTGCCGCTTCCGGATCGACTTTGCGCAGACGGTCATAAAGAACATCAGTACCAAGATCTTTAGCTTCAAGTAACAGAGAGCTTCTTATATCTTCATCATTCTCATATTCGCCAAACTCAACACCAGAAAGATAGCTGTCAATGTAAAGACCTGTTCCGCCGCAAAACACGGGAATATTACCTCTGAGAAAAATCCCGTCACAGACATCTTTTGCATCTCTTACATAATCAGATACAGAATATGCTGTGTCAATATCCAGAATATCCATCATATAATGCACTATCCCGCTGCGTTCTTTCATGTCGGGCGTTGCCGTACCAATGTTCATTCCGCGGTAAAGCTGCATTGAGTCACACGAAACAACTTCGCCGCCAAAAGCCTCTGCTATTGATATTGAAAGACCGGTTTTACCCGAAGCTGTAGGACCTACAACCGCTATATGCTTATTCATTTGTAAATCCCCTTTCAAGCAATTTATTCAGCCTTCTTTTTATGACCGATGTCAGGAAGCTGAGATATTATGATTGCCACAAACATTATAACGCAACCCCATGTCTCCCTCAAAGTAGGAAACGTTCCCATTATGGCAATCTGAGTAAGAACTGCAAAAACAGATTCAAGACTCATAAGGAGTGATGCAAGCGTCGCTGGTGTGTATTTCTGTCCTACAATCTGCAAAGTATATGCAATTCCGCATGAACCTATTCCGGCATATAAAATCGGAAAAATTGCAGTTTTTATTGCTTCAATTGAAGGCTGTGTGAAAATAAGCATTAATACAGTTGAAATTATACCGCCGACAATAAACTGCAGGCATGACAGCTTTACGCCATCACAAATTTTTACAAAATGGTCAACTGCCAAAATATGAAAAGCGAATACAACAGCACACAGTATTACAAGTGTATCTCCAATCGAAAGTGAAAACGAGCCTGTCATACATAGAAGATAAAGCCCTACGACTCCTGCAATTATACAAATCCACATTTTAATCGGTACTTTTTTGCCCATAAACAAACCGAACAGCGGAACAAGAAGCAGATACATTGCAGTTATAAATCCCGCTTTTCCGGGATCAACATTCGCATTCATACCGAACTGCTGAAGATTCGAAGCAAGGCAAAGAATGATTCCGCATACAATGCCGCCAGCAAGCAAATTGCGCTTATCTGTTTTGTCCATCTTTTTATATGTACCGGCTTTTTTCTTGCCGGCATCAAGCACTGCAATAACCGGCACAAGAAACGCCGCACCCACAAAAGAACGCAAAGACTGAAGTGTCAACGGATGAATGCTTTCCATCGCCTTGCTTTGTGCTACAAATGCACTTCCCCATATAAATGCCGCAAGCAACAGTGCTATGCTTCCCTTCAATTGCTGTTTATTCATGACTTTCAATTATCCTCCAAATGTTCAGCATAAGCCGTTGCGGCACTTATAAGTGCATCGCTGTTGTTTTCAATTTTTTCTTCAATGACATCATTGCACAGTTTTTCAAGAATAATGCCTATATTTCTGCCGTGAATACCAATCCTGTCAATGCAATCCTGTCCGTTGATGGCAAGTTGTGAAACAAAAACACATTCTCCTGATATCTCAATGGCATTGACATTTTCTTCAAAATACTGGTATTGTTCTATACTGCTCTTTCCGAGTGCATATTTTACTTTATTCAAGAGTCGAGCATTATTAAAGCCAATGCGCGATATAAGCTTTTTGACGAAAATCCTGTCATTAATTAATTCGGTATCTATAATGGAAACCACGCCACAAACTGTGTTTTTTGTTAAATTGTCATACCTCAATCGCGTCAGCACATCACTCACGTCAGTTTTGTCAAGCAGAGCGCCGAAAAAGATACACAAACGTAAAATAAGATTGCATTCGGAAAGCTCTACATCACGTACTACGGCATTATAACCAGAAATGTCAATATTGCAAAGCTCGGGAATAAACACGCATAAAACATCTAAATACTCTTTAAGCACCCTTCCCGAACGTTTACCGCAAATCAGCTTTGAAAATTCGCTGTTTATACGCTCTGCGGAAATATTGACAAGAAGACCTGCGTTTTTGTGTACAGACAATGCCGTATCATTATCAATATCAAAATCGAGAACCGAAGAGAACCTTAAAGCTCTGAGAATACGCAGTGCATCTTCATTAAAACGCTTGTCGGGTTCGCCTACGCACTTTATAAGCTTTCTTGAAATATCGGAAATACCGCCAAACGGGTCGCAAAAATTTAAATCATGTCCACACGCAATTGCATTCACCGTAAAATCACGTCTTGAAAGGTCGTCGGTTAATTTATCGGAAAACATAACCTTATCGGGATGTCTGTTGTCGGTATATTCCCCGTCAATTCTATATGTTGTAACTTCAATAACTTCTTTTCCGAGAATAACCCCGACAGTACCGTGCTTTATGCCGTTTGTCAAAGTTTTGCATGATGAAAAACACTCAAGAATTTTTTCGGGTGTTGCGTTTGTGGTAATATCATAGTCATTTGGAATTTTCCCCATTATACTGTCTCTTACACAACCGCCGACAAGAAAAGCGTCGTATCCGTTTGTTTTCAATGTTTCAAGCACAAACGCAGCTTTTTTCGGAATATACAACGCTCTCACTCCCCCCATGCTACTCTTACAATTCGTGGCTGTTTAGATTCAGGTTATTACTATAGCGCTATCAAACAAATTGCCGCAACACCTATTGCAATGCCTGCTTTTTTTCTAAGAGATATTTTTTCTCTAATCAAAATTCTTGCAAGAATTGCTGATGCTATAATTCCGCCACCGTTTGTACACGGGAAAACAATAATCGCCGGAAGAACACCTGAAACATACACATTGATAACATTTAAAAGAACAAGAGCAATTCCGGACCCAAATACAGTTGTTAAGAAACCTTTTGAAGGCAGAGACATATTCTTTTTCGGCATAAGGCAAAATGCAAAAATCATTCCGATAAAAAATGTGATTAACTGGAAACAGCTTTGCTGATGTCTAAATTCAGACATTCTGAACATCTTTTGAACAAGCCCCAGAACACCATTGCATAAAAGCAAAGAAACAGCTAAAACAAACCACTTTGCAGTAGCCTTTTCTTTCTTTTCGACAGTTACGGCAAAGGATACAATTATCAAAATAACTCCAATTACTTGTATAAATGAAATCTGTTCATCGTACATAAATACACTGGCAAACGTTGGCACAAGAAATCCGCAGGAATAAAACAAAGAACTCACAGATACATCGCCGATATTAGTTGCTTTAATTAGAATAATCTGGGCAATAATTAAAAACGCACCATTTACAGTCCCCATAATGACAGTCTGTAAGCTGATACCGGTCCATGAAAATAAACCAAAAAACAACATAACCAAAAAAGCAATTAAAAACATATAGAAATTATATGTATAAATGTTGTGCTTTTCATTTATGTATGCATTGCTCTTTTTTGCATAAACGTTTTTCATCGCATTGCATAGCGAAGATGCAACCAATAATAGATAATTCATTATATCAAGTTCTCCAAAATTTATAATATGAGTAAAAATCCTTGCTCGCAAGGAGATTTTTGCGACGCCGTCAATTGACACAGCGGTCAAAGACCGCAAAAAGCCAAAAAGGATTTAGGAATTTTATAAAAAAAATCCCGTATGTGTCAATTATAGAATCAGTGTACAAATTTGATGCCGCAAAAAATTTTACCATGAGTAAAAATGCTTGCTTGCAAGGGCATTTTTTGCGACGCCGTCAATTGACACAGTGCCCGAAGGAGCACAAAAGAGCGCAAGCTCTTGAGAATTTTATGAAATAAAACTCTGTATGTGTCAATTATAGAATTCGTGCACGATTTAGATGCCATACTATTTCGATGCCTTATAAAATAAAGTTGCAGCCTCAGCTCTTGTTATATTTGCTTCCCCCCTAAATGTATCGTCATTATATCCATTGATAAGATTATTTTTTACAGCTGCATAAACATATTTTCGTGCATCGACACTTATTTCGTTCCAATCAGTGAAAATTTTTTCGAACTCTTCTTCACTGTATAAAGAAATATCATAGCCTTTATATTTTACTAATGCCACTGCAATATCTTCACGTTTGGCATATGTGTTTGGATTATAATAGGTATTGTTATTGTATCCTCCAAAATATGGTTTTGCTGCTTCCACATAAACAGCATACCAATCAGCCATTGACACATCAGAAAACGATGTCACAACTATGTCATCAGTTTTAATGTTTGCAATTCGACATAACATTGTAGCAAATTGAGCTCTTGTTATTTTATCTTCAGGTCCAAACATTCCATTACCATATCCGGAAATAACTCCCTTTTTTGACATTTCGCTTATATAATCATAAGCCCAATGCTGTAAAGAAACGTCTTTAAACACTTCAGTCTTAGTAATACTAGGTATATCTTCCAAACACAAATCAATATTATATTTAGAAGATAATTCATTTAATATGCCTTTCTCCTTAGCCAATGAGAGTATCTCATTTACTTTTTTTGTATATTGACTATCTTTTTTAAACCCTATAACAAACTTCTCTTCGTACAATGTATGAACAATACCCAAATCAAAGAAGCTATTTTTGTTATTTAACAATTTATTGGCTATCAAACTATCTACAATACAAGCATCTGCTATTCCATCCTGCACTGCCTGCATTGCCGCAACCTCACTTGATGTAGAAATATAACTTAATCCATAATAATCAGCTTCCATTTCACTAATTGATCCCTCTTCAACAGCAAACTTTTGCTCCATAATTAAGTCCAAAGTTTTAAATTTGTTTATATTAGCTTTTTGGGAAACAATTATGTACGAAGCCTTGGCATAAGGATATGAACAATCTAGATTCTTTAATCTTTCATCAGTCAATGTAAGACCATTCCATACACAATCAACATTTCCTGATTCTAACTCGAATTCTTTTAAAGACCAATCAATATGCACAAATTGAGGAATCATATTCAATTCCTCACATACATATTTTGCAAGTTCTGTGTCAAAACCAATCAATTCTCCACTTTCATCATAATAATTCATAGGAACGAAATCCGTAATACCAATTTTTAACGTTTTTGTTGTGTTTGCATTTACAGGCATAACAAAATTAATACTCAGTAAAAATATTAAGCATACAAAAATAATTTTTTTCATAATAAACCCTTCCTTACTTTAATATCAAATTAATTATAACACATACAAAACCTTTTTTCAATAACTAATATCAAAAAAAGGCCTCGGTTTTCACCGAAGCCGTAATATTTATGGTTTATGATCAATACATTCCTGGAGCAGGTGCTGCTGGAGCCGCGGAAACAGGCTCGGGCTTATCGGCAACAAGTGCCTCGGTTGTAAGAATCATGGATGCAACAGAGGAAGCATTCTGGAGAGCAGAACGAGAAACCTTAGTCGGGTCAACAATTCCGGCTTCCATCATGTTAACGTACTTATCGTTATAAGCATCATATCCGATACCTGCATCGGCGTTCTTAATCTTTTCAAGGATTACAGAACCGTCCATGCCTGCGTTTGCTGCAATCTGGCGAACAGGTGCTTCAAGAGCCTTAAGAACGATATTTACGCCTGTCTTTTCGTCGCCTTCAACAGTAGCAAGAAGCTTATCTACTGCAGGAATTACATTTACAAATGCGGTTCCGCCGCCGGGAACGATACCTTCTTCAACTGCTGCCTTTGTTGCATTGAGAGCATCCTCGATACGAAGCTTCTTTTCCTTCATTTCGGTTTCGGTAGCTGCACCAACCTTAATAACAGCAACACCGCCGGAAAGCTTTGCAAGTCTTTCCTGGAGCTTTTCTCTGTCAAAATCAGAAGTTGTTGTTTCAATAGCAGACTTAATCTGACCGATTCTGCCCTTAATAGCATCGGTATCACCTGCACCGCCGACAATAATTGTGTTTTCCTTATTAATCTTAACCTGACGTGCTCTACCGAGCTGAGCTACAGTTGTATCCTTAAGCTCAAAACCAAGGTCAGAGGAAATAACCTCACCGCCTGTAAGAGTTGCGATATCAACAAGCATTTCCTTTCTTCTGTCACCAAAGCCGGGAGCCTTTACAGCAACACAGGTAAATGTACCCCTTATCTTATTAACAAGAAGAGTGGAAAGTGCTTCGCCTTCGATGTCTTCGGCAATAATAACGAGCTTCTTGCCTTCCTGAAGAATCTGTTCAAGAAGAGGAAGAATATCCTGAATGTTGGAAATCTTCTTATCTGTAATGAGAAGAACAGCATCATCGATAACAGCTTCCATCTTATCTGTATCTGTTACCATGTAAGGAGAAATATATCCTCTGTCAAACTGCATACCTTCAACTACTTCGCAATAGGTGTCTGCAGATTTTGATTCCTCAACAGTGATAACACCGTCGGAAGTTACTTTGTCCATTGCATCTGCAATAAGCTGACCGATTACTTCATCAGCAGAAGAAACTGCACCGACACGTGCAATATCCTGAGAGCCGTTTACTTTCTTTGAAATCTTATGAAGCTCTTCAACAGCAGTGTCAACAGCCTTCTGGATACCCTTTCTGATAACCATGGGGTTTGCACCTGCAACAACGTTCTTCATGCCCTCATGAACAAAAGCCTGTGCAAGAAGTGTTGCGGTTGTTGTACCGTCACCTGCTGCATCATTTGTCTTTGTTGCTACTTCCTTAAGGAGCTGAGCTCCCATGTTTTCCATAGCATCCTCAAGTTCAATTTCCTTTGCGATTGTAACACCGTCATTTGTAATAAGGGGTGCGCCATATTTCTTATCGAGAACTACGTTTCTTCCCTTAGGTCCGAGTGTGATTTTAACAGTATCGGCAACAGCGTCAACACCCTTAACAAGAGCGTTTCTTGCTTCAATGCCGTAAGAAAGTTCCTTTGCCATAATAATTACCTCCTAAAGTTCGATAAATGCAAATTATTCAACGATTGCAAGAATATCGCTCTGTCTTACAACAGAGTATTCAACACCGTCAAGCTTCACTTCTGTTCCTGCATATTTGCTTGTTATAACCTTGTCGCCCTTTTTAACAGTCATAACAACTTCCTTGCCGTCTACCATTCCGCCGGGACCAACTTCAACTACTTCTGCAATGCTGGGCTTTTCCTGTGCAGCAGCTGTAAGAATGATACCGCTCTTTGTTGTTTCTTCTGCTTCGATAGCCTTTACGACCACTCTGTCAGCAAGAGGTCTGAGTTTCATAGTTTATTCCTCCTAAACATATCGTTTACAATTTTTAAAGTTTAGCACTCACAAACGACGAGTGCTAATCACATGAGATATTGTATACCTGCAATTTGTAAAAATCAAGCGTTTTTGCCTGTTTTTACACAATATTAACATTTATTTCAGTCAGCTTTCAAATGTCTCATTCAAGTTCTTTCAACAAGCATGTATTCATCATTTAATAATGCATGTACAAGCTGTTTTTCGTCTTTTATCCGATTATAAAAAGCAACTCCGGCAACACCAAGCTGATCGACGGAATGGCAATCAGAACCCGAAATCTTATGAAGCTTATACTTTTCTGCCCATATATTCGCAATTTCATTTCTTTGATTGTATCCGCCGTTAAACACCTCTATGCCAAAGAGGTCATCGGGATTTATTACAGTACAGCCGTTCCTGAAAGGATGTGCTTGATAAAACACAAATCCATTTTGCTCGCAAACCTCTTTTAAGTGTGCCGGTGTCCAGTTATATATATCAGGATTAGAAAGGAGAAAATCGTTTGTCATGCCATATACCAAATAATCATTGACATTGGATAGAAACCTGAGTTCGCAACCATATAGCACAGTAAGACCGATTTCATCTCCTCGGTGTTTTGCGTCAAGGTACCCCTGCATATGCCTATTGCAACATTCCTCGTAGGTAATACCGACAGATTTTATAAAATGATCAGTTACAACTATGCCGTCATAGCCTGCTTTTTTATAATATTCCGCAATTGTTTTTCCGTCAAGCGTTCCGCAAGGGCTTGACGGATACGTGTGAACATGCATATCAAATAACATATCAGTCTCTCCTTTTAAAATACTGATAATAATTACACCTAATCATTCCGTTATACAACTTTCTGACCTTATCGGCTTTTACGCCGTACAGCTTTTCAAACTCTTCCTCCGAAGTTATAATGTAAATCTGCCAAGGAGAGAGCTTCGGGAAGTTCTTGCCCATTTTTTTGTACAGTTCTCTTGCCTGTTTTATGCTGTCAAGACGTTCTCCGTACGGAGGATTACAAACTATTGTTGTTCTTGTATCGTCCCTTGATATTTCAGTCGCATCCTTGGTAAAGAACTTTATGTACTTTGACATACCGGCACGGTCAGCGTTTTTCTTAGCAACCGCAAGTGCTCTTAAATCAATGTCGGAGTCATATGCACGGAAAGCGGTATCTGCTTTTATTGCTGATTTTGCTTCATTCCTTGCATCAGTCCACATTTTCTTGGGAATAAAAGGAAATGCTTCTGCTCTGAACGAACGCTTAATTCCGGGCGCTGTATTTGTCATTAAAAGAGCCGCTTCTATTACAATTGTTCCTGAACCGCAGAAAGGGTCCCAGAGCCGCACCTGTTCACGAGGTCTTGAAAGTTTAACAAGCGCTGAAGCAAGTGTTTCTCGTATGGGGGCAGCGTTTGCTTCAGTTCTGTATCCACGCTTATGAAGCGGATCGCCGCTTGTATCCAGCATTATGCAAACCTTGTCATCAAGAATAAAAAACTCTATCTGATAATTGACACCCGTTTCTTCAAACCATTCCTTTTTATACGCCGTCTGAAGTCTTGAAACAACCGCCTTTTTTATTATACTCTGGCAGTCGGGAATTGAATACAGTTTTGAACGGATTGAGTGTCCCTTTACGGGAAAAGCATCCTTTTCGCCGATAATAGTCTCCCAGGGAAATTTTTTAACACCGTCAAAAAGTTCAACAAAGGTTTCTGCATGAAATGTGCATATCTCAATAAATACTCTTTCAGCCGTTCGCAAATTTATGTTTGCCCTCGGAACAGCGCTTACATCACCTTCAAAATACACTCTGCCGTCAATTGTTTCACGTCTTTTATAGCCTAGAGCATCAATTTCCTCACCAACAAGTCTTTCAAGACCGAAAAGGCATGTTGCAACAAAATTCATAATTAACCCAACCTTGCTTATAAAATATACGGTGACGTTCAGACATCACCGCAAAAATTCAGTTTTCTGTTTTATTTTTAACGTCTTCAAACTGATTTGTGTACTCAATGTTTTTATTCTGTATTGCCTTAGTTATTGCGAAAAATCCGTATATAAGCGATGCAGATACAACATAAACACCAACAAACATAAGTGTCAAGCAAATAACCGTGAAAACCTTATTTCCGCTTTCATTGTTAATAAAACTGTTTCCTGCGCCAAATGCAAAGAAAAAGACGGCGAAAGCTGCGTAAACAAGTACAAAACGCAAAGCTTGCTTTATAACACTGTTATTTCTGACAAAGCTGCTTATGCCAATGCCGAGGGATGCTGCACATGAAAAGAAAAACAGCTCAATTATCTGGGAAGAAAACATAACATTCGCGCCAGGATTCGCAGCATATCCCGCAAGAGAGAAAGCTAGTACAACAAGAGCAAACATCAATAATGTATTATTATACCATTTTTTTGCAAATTCTTTAAACTTAATCATAATTTTTCACCGCCGTGTTTTTGTATACACTAAATATTACCATATATTATGGGCATATATAAAACAAATAAGGCATATTTTATTTAATATTTTGTAAAATGTTAAAAATTCAAAAATAGTATATTGAGATATACTCGTATTTAATGTATACTGTAAATACAATTCACTGAAAGGAGTATTTCATTTGAAGCGCAAAAACAAAATCAAAAATGCAGCCATATGCGCCGTTTTCGCGGCTCTTTCGGTTGTACTCCTCTTTTTCGGTACAATGCTTGACATACTCGATCTGACTGTAGCTGCAGCATGTTCTATAATATCGCTTATTGTTTTATCGGAAACCGGAACGCGGTATGCGCTTCTTATGTATTTTGCCTCATCCGTTCTTGCATTTCTGTTTATGACCTCGTCAAGCGCCGTCATATACTATATAAGTTTTTTCGGATACTACCCGATACTATGCAATCGGCTTTCAAGCTTTCCCAAGATAGTTTCAAAGCTTTTATCATTCGCAATATTTAATGCAATTATGGTCGCGGATTTTCTGATCTTCACGAAAATCTTCGGAATCGCCGGCGAACCCTGGTGGATGTATATTGCTCTTGCTGCTACTGGCAATATATTCTTTGCTGCATATGACTACGCTTTACCTGTCTTTAGATTTATCTATGAAAAAAAGCTCAAAAAAAAATTCAGGTTCTGAGTATGGAGGTTATAATGGATTACAAATATGCAGTATTTGATCTTGACGGAACGCTCCTCGACTCAATGCGCTTATGGAGACAGAAAGAAGCTCTTCTCATGCAGGACTTTGTCGGAAGAAAGCTTGATGATAAAACGCTCGCCCGCCTTGAAACGCTTATGTTCAGTCAGGCGGTAGAAGAAGCCGAGAATATGTGCGGTAAAAAATTCGACAGAAAGCATTATCTTGAAATTCTTCATGAAGATATGAAGCCTTCATATGCAGACGGAACTGTAGGACTTAAAAAGAATGCAAAAGAGTTTCTTGAGCATCTAAAAAAGAACGGCGTGAAAATCGGTGCTGCAACAGCAACTCCGAAAGAGCTGTGTGTTCCCTGTCTCAAGCTTCACGGAATATATGATTTATTTGACTGCATTTTCACTGTTCAGGAAATCGGGAAATCCAAAAAGTTCCCTGACATATACGAAAAAGTAATGTGTACTCTCGGAGGAACAAAGGAAAACACAATGTTCTTTGAGGATGCAAGGTACTGTATTGAAACGCTCTATAACCACGGCTTCAGATACACCGTTATTCAGGATGAAATGCAGATTGCAGAAATAGACCTTATAAAAAATTTTTATGACAAACCCTTTGTTGAAGATTACGCACTTCTTATGTGCTGACAAGGAGGAAATATAATGAATGTTACCTACAGAGAAGCAGCCGAGTTTCTGCTCTCACATGACAATTACATTATTTTGATTCATGACAGAGCAGACGGCGACTGCCTCGGATCGTCAATCGGTCTTTCGTGCATTATCGGACAGCTTGGAAAAAGTGCTGTTATTGCTTCTCCCGGAAAAGTGCCGAACAGACTTAAATTCATAAACACAAACAATGTGAAAATTCTCGAAGGAAAAGACGAATTTCTCTCACATCTTACTGACGAATCCACAGTGATAAGCACCGACGTTGCCTCAGATTATTTACTTTCCGATTTAAAGAACGAAGCAAACACTCTGCTTTCGCTTGCCATAGACCATCATAGGCTCAACACTCTCACCTGCGACAAACTTCTTCTTGAAGAAAAAGCAAGCTCAGCAGGCGAAGTTGTTTACGAGCTTTGCACAGTTCTCTGTGCGATGACGGGAAAAGACCTATTTTCATATGACACCTGTTTTGCACTGTACAGCGCAATATCCTCAGACAGCGGTTGTTTCAAGTACAGCAACACGGGTGCCAAAACGCATAAATTTGCCGCCGAGCTATTGGAAAGCGGAATACCGGCACACGAAATCAACTACAGACTATTTGATTTAAAAAGCAAAGTGCAAATTGATGTTGAAAGACTTGCATATAACCATATGGAGTTTTTCTATCACGGAAAGCTATGCCTTGTATATATACCAAAAAATGAGCTTGACAAAATTGGTGCAACAAACAATGATACGGAAACTGTAATACAAATCCCGCGTTGCATGGAGGGCGTTGAAATTGGAGTGTATATGTACGAAAAAGCACCAAATCAGTTTAAATTCTCGGTCAGAACAAACGGTGACGGCGATATGTCTGAGCTTTGTGCTTTCTTTGGCGGCGGAGGACACAAAAAAGCGGCAGGCTGCACCATAGCAGGCTCAGCAGATGAGGTTAAAAGAATATTTACCGACAAAGCTAAAGAATATATTATATAACAAACAAGGTCTTGCAAAGCCAATCACGCCGCAAGACCTTTTATAATTCAATTATTCGCCTTTTCTTGAAAGCTTTATGCCTTTAAGTATATTAGTGTCAAACGAGAAATTAAGATTTTGTTCTTCTCTTTCACGCTTGAATGCAAGCTTTACAAGGTCATCAAGAAGCCTGTCAAACGGTTTGCCTGTAGCTTCCCAAAGATAAAACGAAAGAGAACCCGGAATTGTGTTAAGCTCATTTACATAGAGCTCATCTTTTTCGGTGTCATACAAAAAGTCAACTCTTGTAACACCGCTACAGCCTATTGCACAAAAAGCACGCTTAGCATAATCACGAACCTTTGCTTCAAGCTCAGGAGAAATGTCAGCAGGAAGCTTCCTCTTGGTGTCAGCCATTCCGCCGCTGCCCTTACTTCCTGTAAGCTTTGCACCGCCTGCCACTTTAGCTCCAAGCTTTGTATCTTTACTTCCACCATTTAAATATTTATCGGCATAGCTGAGAATTTCATCATTGTTTATCGGTTCCTCACAAACAGAGGTTTCTGCTTCGTATCTGTCGCCAAGAACCGAACAGTTTATTTCTTTTAAGTTTTCAACAGCATTTTCAACAAGTGAAATATTAGAAAACTCAAACGCATATTCGAGAGCTTTTACAAGTCCGTCTCTGTCATGAGCTTTTTTTATTCCAACGCTTGAGCCAAGATTAACCGGTTTTACAATAACGGGATATGACGTCTTACTTTCAATTTTTGAAATTGTATCATCGGATGATGTCATATATTCCTTTACATTTACACATGTGCAGTCAAGAACGGGAATGTCTGCAGTTCTGAGAACCGCTTTTGTTGCATTCTTGTCCATGCAGACAGCGCTTGAGAAAATATCGCATCCCGCATAAGGAATGCCCACAGAGTGCAGATAGCCCTGCAATGTTCCGTCTTCAACGTTCGTTCCGTGAACAACAGGAAGAACAACATCAAGCTCATACAAATCATTATTTCCAAACTTCTTTGCAGGAAATCTACTGAGTATAAAACGGTTGTTATTTCTAACAAGATTTACTCTCACTGCACCCGAAACAAGCTTGTTTATATCTGCATAAGCCTCAAT
Source organism: Eubacteriales bacterium (assembly GCA_045540015.1). Lineage (GTDB taxonomy): Bacteria > Bacillota > Clostridia > Oscillospirales > CAG-382 > UMGS1387. The sequence goes on along the minus strand of JAZQGP010000029.1, from coordinate 33,853 downwards.
TTCGCCAACTTCTCCGCCTGCATACATATCACCGCTTTTTGTAATGTAAACGGGAATAACATCATATTTTTCAGTATCAAAAGCATAGCACGCCTGAAGTCCCGAAATTACGGATATTTCATGTTCAACGCTTTTTCCTCCGAACATAACTCCTACTCTGATTTTCTGTGACATAATCAAAACCCCTTATATATCAATAGTTGTCAGGCAAATCGTTTTCAAGAAGAATATACTTGCGTTTGTCGCCCGTATTAAGTGCTCTTGCGGCATCAACGGCTTCTTCAACTGTTGCATATCTTCTTAATTTATTATCATCGGGACACACCTTATATGCACCCTCATAAACATCGTCAGCAATTCTTCCGCCGACAAGAAAAACATAGTCGCAAACACGGGCTGCGTTTTCACCAAATTCCATATTATACGCTTTTTGTTTATCGCCCAGCTCTATCATACCGGGAGTAACAATAATCTTTACTCCGTCAAAATAAGACATAACTTCAAGTGCCGCCTTTGTGCCGACGGGATTTGCATTGAATGCGTCGTCTATAATCGTAACATTTCCTCCGTCAACAAGCTGGAGCCTGTGCGGAACACTCTCAAGGCGTTTAACTGCCATTACAATGTCATTTTCACTTATTCCAAGGTCAAGTGCTATCGCAATACATCCGACAATATTCTGAACATTGTGAGAACCGAGAAGTTTCGTTGTACAGGTGATTGTGTTATCGCCTTTTGTAACCTCAAAGGTTGTTCCGATATCGGACACGTTAATTATTCTTGCTTTGCAGTCACAATTATCAAAGGTTATTCCGTAGCTAGCAAACGGAACATCAACGCTTCTGTTTCTGATATATTCATTGTCAAAATTGAGATACACTTTCCCATCTTTACCGAGCGCATCAGCAAGCTCAAATTTTGTGTCGGTTACGTTTTCAATACTTCCAAAGCTTTCAAGATGCTGAGGTCCGACAGAGGTTATAATACCAACATTCGGACAAACAATGTCACACAGCTCCTTGATATCTCCCCTGTTTTTTGCGCCCATCTCGCACACAAAAATCTCATGAGACGGTTTGAGCATTTCGCGTATTGTCTTTACAACACCCATAGGTGTATTATAGCTGGCAGGTGTCATAAGCACATTGTATTTTGAAGATAAAATTTTCGTGAGAAAATACTTTGTGCTCGTTTTACCGTAGCTTCCCGTAATTCCGATAATCGTCAGATTGCGATGCGTAGAAAGAATTCTTTTTGCATCATTAATATAGTGCTGTTTGACAGCCTTTTCGGCAGGAGAATTAACAATGTCGGAAAGTAAAACGATAAAATTCGACAAAAGCACGGACAGTGGAAGAATAAATTCGAGCTTCGGTAGAAAATATGTAATTATACCAAATACAATATAGACAACCGCTATCGTAACAAACAGACGTTTAACACGTGCAGTACAAACAAGCGGCTTTTTTGCCTTTTTGGGAAGATATGTGTATACCGTAAGCAGCATCAAGATGATGTTAATAACACTAATCACACTTCCACCGAAAAATGAAAGCATAAATGCTATAAACGCAAAAGTCAAGCGTGCTGCATGCATGCCGAGAGTATCACCGTACCATTTTATATGGGCGTCTCTGTGATAGCCGTTTAGCTGAAACATATGTACATAATAAACACAAGCAAAAGCCGCGGCAAGAATCGTTGCAAGCTTTAGAATAATAGCTGTCATTGTCACATCTCCGTCAGAATTTAAAGAATGAAGCAAGAACACGGGCAACGAGCCCGAAGTCCTCTGTAAAGCAGAAGTGTCCACCGTTTTTAACGGTTACAAGTCCGCTGTCGGGTATTTTTGATTTCATAAATTCGGCGTCCGAAAGCGGTGTTGCCGTGTCCTTTTCTCCCCATACAAGAAGTGTGGGTCGAGAAATTTTACAAAGCCTATCCTTGTAATCTGAATTTACCACTTTTACAAAGCTTTGGCGCATTATGTCGGAAGCAGCTGAATAATCGGCAGACCCGAATTTTTTCTTGAGCGCTTCAAGTGCATTCGGAAACATTTTGCCGATAGGTTTCAACATCAAAAACGCTTTTAGCACTTTAAATGTCTTTACTCTGAGTTTTTTGGAAAAACTGAGCTTTGCTCTTATTCCGGCGCTGTCCATAAGCACTATTTTGTCAATCTCAATATTCTGTTTTTCTCTTGTTGCAAGCTCGATTACGGTTCTGCCACCGTGGGAATGACCAATAAAAGAAGCTTTCGTTATACCGAGCTTTGATAACAACGCAAGAACAAAATCACCGTAATCTTCTGCGCTGTATGCAAATGACGGCTCGGTTGTAGCTCCGAAGCCTGGAAAATCGGGAGCAATAACGCGGTAGTGAGGCACAAAAAGATTGATAATACTGCGATATATTTCAGCCTTTGCTCCCCAACCGTGAAGAAACACAAGTACATCTCCGCTTCCTTCGTCTATCAGGTTTACATTCAGCTTATCGCCCTTAAATTCAAGCTCCAAGCATTTCCCCTCACAATCATCGTATCAAATTATATATCTAGTATAGTATAATAAAAAAAAGCATTTTTGTCAATAAAAACGCCTGTGGTTTTTATACTTTTTCAAATTTAACATTATATTAAGACGGGCATAACAAATATATGATATCATTTTTATAAATCCAGTCAGGAGGATACACATGAAAAACAAAATTATTCTTTTCGACCTCGACGGCACACTCACAGACCCTGCACTCGGCATTACAAAAAGCGTTGCATACGCTCTTGACGCATATGGTGTAGCATACGAAAGTCTTGAAACACTTCAGCCTTTTATCGGTCCTCCGTTGAGAGAACAGTTTATGAAATACACAGGCTTTGACGTTGAAACAGGCGAAGCAATGGTGAAAAAATACCGCGAATATTACTCAGTTACCGGGATTTATGAAAACCGTGTGTATGACGGGATTCCCGAAATGCTCGAAAAACTTAAAGCTGCCGAAAAAACTTTGGCGGTTGCCACATCAAAGCCCGAGAAATTCGCAAACATCATATTAGAGCATTTTGACATTGCAAAATATTTTGACCTTTGTGCAGGTGCGAATATGGACAACACAAGAACCGACAAAGCCGCAGTTATCGAATATGCTCTTTCTACGCTCGGAGCATCAAACCAAAAGAACTGTGCTGTTATGGTCGGCGACAGAATGCATGATATAAACGGTGCTAAAAAAAACGGTCTTCATTGCATCGGAGTCACATTCGGATACGGCTCATATGAAGAGCTTTCTCAAAGCGGTGCTGACACAATAGTTAACTCGGTTTCCGAGCTTTCCGAAATCTTACTCTCATAATCAACAAGCTGCTGCGTCGTCAAACGCAGCTTTTTTGTGTTTTATAGAGATACAACAGAATAATAATGACCTGTATTTTTCAAAAACTTATCAATCATATCCGTCATTTTTATGCGTATACTTGAAGTGTTGACACAAGGGTGACAGCCGAGATATTCTTCTTTAAGTATATCCTCGTCTATAAGCAGCTTTACTCTATGGTTAATATCGTTCATAAGCCCCATAACCGTTACAGCACCCGGTTTTACGCCGAGAAATTCCGTCATATATTCTTCGGGTGCAAACGAAAGGCGGGATGAGCCGATTTGCTTTGAAACAACCTTCGTAACATAGTGCTTGTCACCCGGCATAAGCAAAAGATAAAAGTCGTTTTTTCCGGAATTACACAAAAACAGATTTTTGCACATTTTTATACCGAGAAGCGCATCAACACCTTCACACTCAGCTATCGTTGCCATAGGCTGATGATCGATTCTTATATAATCTATTTCAAGCTTTTCCAACAGGTCATATACTGCTTCTTCAACAGGCTCTCTTTTATCTTCAGGTCTGCCTTCATATATGCAAAGCTTTTCAGACATTTTTTCTCTCCCTCGTTTTACAATATGTCAAAAATTTTAATACTGACACTATTTTATCACAGTCGATGTCATAATTCAACACTTTTTGCGTTTTTCCTGTTATTTCAATTACCTATCATCTTGAAATAAAAAACTGATTATGATAAAATATATATGTATTTTATTGTTTATATTTTTGAAAGGAAGGGTTATATGTTAAAGACTTTTTCGGGCGGTATACACATACCAGACTGTAAAAACACAAGCTCTGTTCCCATAGTCGACCTGCCTTCGCCAAAGCAAGTGGCAATTCCCATGCAGCAGCATATAGGCGCTCCTGCAATTCCAAAAGTAAAAAAAGGTGATTACGTTAAAATCGGTCAGATTATAGGTGATTTTGAGGGGGGTCTTTCCTGCCCTGTTCATGCTTCAATTTCCGGCACTGTTACCGATATCGAAATGCGTAATTCCTACACGGGATACGGAAAAACTGCTCATGTTATTATAGAAAACGATTTTACCGATACTCTTTGCGAAGACATTGTTCCGTATAACGGTGAACTGCAGAACGCTACAACGGAAGAAATAATTGAAATCGTCCGCAAAGCAGGAATTTCCGGTATGGGCGGTGCAGCGTTCCCTACATATGCAAAAATTTCTTCGGCTGTAGGCAAAGCACAGGAGCTTATTGTAAACTGTGCAGAGTGTGAGCCGTACATAACCGAGAACCACAGGCTTATGCTTGAGCATCCGGATGAAATAATCGGCGGTGCTAAAATTCTCATGCACGCCTGCGGTGTTGCTCATGCAACTATTGCAATTGAAAACAACAAGCTTGACGCTGCCGAGGTTTTAACCACTCTCACAGAAGACGAAGAAAACATCTCTGTTGAAGTTCTTAAAACAAAGTACCCTCAAGGCGACGAAAGACAACTGATGTATGTTCTAAAAGGCGTTCAGCTTCCTGCAGGAAAGCTCCCTGCTGATGTAGGCTGTGTTATTTTTAATGCTGAAACCTGTCTTTCTGTTTACAATGCTTTCTATAAAGGTATGCCTCTTATAAAGAGCGTTGTAACAATAGACGGTGATGCCGTAAACGAGCCTAAGAACGTCAGGATTCCTCTTGGAGTTTCTATTTCTGATGTACTTGATTTCTGCGGCGGTACAAAAGAAAATGTCTATAAAATTATAAACGGCGGTCCTATGATGGGTTCAGCTCAGTGGGATTACAATGCAGTTGTTATGAAAAACACGTCTGCTATCCTCGTGTTCTCGGATAAGCAAAAAAACACTGCTTCTCCTGCGTGTATACACTGCGGAAAGTGCGTGTCCGTTTGTCCAATGCATCTTATGCCCAACTATCTTGCACAGTTCTCCAAAGACGGCAATGACGAAATGGCAGAAGAGTTCAATGTACTCTCCTGTGTTGAGTGCGGTTGCTGCACCTATACATGTCCCGGAAATGTTCCGATAGTTCAATACATAAGAACAGAAAAAGGTAAAATACTTGCGGCAAAGAAGAAAGCCGCAGCAAAAGCCAAGGAAAGCGAGGCTCAGAACAAATAATGAATAACACACCTGAAAAAAAGCCGTTTCTTACAATGACGGCATCACCTCACCTCAAAAGCCCGGTAACAACTCAAACTATTATGCTTGATGTGCTGCTTGCGCTTTTACCGGCAGTTTTGTGGAGTGTATACATATTCGGAAAAAGAAGTCTTGCAGTTATTGCAGTAAGCATAATATCAAGTATTGCTTTTGAATATCTGTACAGGCTCATAATGAGAAAAAACAATACTGTTTCCGATCTCTCGGCTGCGGTAACAGGACTTCTTCTGGCTCTTTCACTTCCATCATCTGTTCCGCTGTGGATTCCCGTTATAGGCTCGTTTTTTGCAATTGTAATTGTAAAGCAGCTTTACGGCGGAATCGGAAAAAATGTTGTAAATCCCGCTCTTGCGGCACGTGTATTTCTGTTTATCGCTTTTCCAAAGCAACTGACATCGTATCCGTATCCGCTAACAAAAATCCCCACACTTGATTCATCAATCGACGTAACTGCAGCAGCCACTCCACTTGTTCAGTTAAAGAACGGTGCACTCCCACAGGATGATATTATTTCTTGTCTGTTAGGAAGTATCCCGGGAACAATAGGTGAAATTTCTGCGTCACTTCTTTTGCTCGGCGGTCTTTACCTCATTTTCAAGAAGGTTATAACCTGGCACATTCCGGTTTGCTACCTTGCAACAGTTGCTGTGCTTGCGTTAATATTCCCTCAGGGAAATATATCCGGTCTTGACTTTATGCTGTATCAGCTGTTTACTGGCGGTCTTATGATTGGTGCTATATTTATGGCAACAGATTATACAACAAGTCCTGTAACAAGCAAAGGAAGAATCATTTACGGTATCGGATGCGGTGCAATCACCGTGTTCATACGATACTTTGGCGGATATCCCGAGGGCGTTTCCTTTGCAATACTTATAATGAACCTGTTTGTATGGTATCTTGACAAGCTGACAAAGCCTGTGAATTTCGGAGGTGCAAAGAAGAATGGAACAAAATAATACAAAGCATTTACTTATTATTGCGGCAAAGCTTCTTGTAATATGCACAATTGTTGCCGTTATAATTGCCTTCGTAAATTCAATTACCAAAGAAAGAATTGAGCTTAACGAGCTAAGCAATACAGCAGAAGCTCTTTCCGGAATATACAGTGAGGATTACAACGGCAACAAGTTTGAAGTTACTCAAAATGAACTCGGTAACCCCTCTTTTGTTATCAAAAATGAAGAAGGAAAAACCCTTGCCGTTTGCAAACCCGTAGAATGTGAAAAACTAAAGGACATAACGGATTTATATGTAGTTATGCGTTTAGGCGGAGATATTGAGAGCTACTGTGTATTTGCTTCTCCCATGGGATTCAAAGACAGAATAAATTTGCTTGTTGCAATAACTCCCTCTCTTACCGTTAAGTCGGTAGAAATCGTATCCCTTTCCGACACAAGCGGTATCGGAACAAAAGTTCAGGAAGAAAGCTTCCTGTCTCAGTTTATTGACAAGAGTTCAGTAATCGGAGAAGTTGACACAATAAGCGGTGCAACAAAGAGCTCGAAGCCTGTAATCAACGCTGTTGACACAGCTCTCAAGCAAGTGGCATCATACATATCAACTCAAGGAGGGAACAAATAATGACAAATAACAAGCCCTCACTTAAATCTCGGCTTTTTGAAGGATTGTTCGAGCAGAATCCTATACTCGTTCAGCTTCTCGGAACCTGCCCCACCCTTGCTACAACAACATCTCTGCAAGACGGCTTTGGAATGGGCGTTTCGGCAACAGCAGTTCTGATTCTGTCAAACCTTCTTATTTCACTTCTCAGGAAGTTTATACCTAAAGAAGTTAGAATAGCAGCATACATAGTTATTATCTCGGGATTTGTAACCGCGGTTGAGCTTCTTATAAAGGCATATGTGCCGTCTCTTGACAAGTCTCTCGGCTTATTCATCCCGCTTATAGTTGTTAACTGTATAATCCTTGCAAGAGCAGAAAGCTTTGCTTCCAAAAACGGTCCTGTAAGCTCAATGCTTGACGGACTTTTCATGGGTCTTGGTTTTACTCTCGCACTGAGCGTTCTCGGTGCAATCCGTGAAATACTCGGTGCCGGTACACTTATGGGATATCACGTTTTAGGTTCCGCATACAATCCCATGCTTATATTCGTGCTTCCCGCAGGTGCATTTTTGACACTTGGATGCCTTATTGCTTTCGTCAATGCAATTCTTTCTTACTACAAAACAAAGACAGGAGGTAAAAAATAATGACCTTCAGTTCTTTCATAGCAATACTTATTTCATCAATACTTATTGAAAACTACATTTTTTCACGCTTCCTCGGAATATGTCCTTTCCTTGGACTTTCCGAAAAGCCCTCCACTTCCATTGGCATGGGATGTGCCGTAACCTTTGTTATGACAATATCCTCAGCAGTTACCTGGTGTGTATATCACTTTCTTCTCGTGCCTTTCGGACTTGAATATCTCAAAACAATAGCGTTTATTCTGATAATCGCATCTCTTGTACAGCTAATTGAAATGTTTCTCAAGAAATCTGTTCCGTCTTTATACTCAGCACTCGGAATTTACCTTCCGCTGATTACAACAAACTGTGCAATTCTCGGTGCGGCACTTCTTTGTATTCAGAATGAATACAACCTTATTACAAGTATTGTATTCAGCTTCGGTTCTGCTGTAGGCTGGACACTTGCAATTGTAATTTTCGCAGGTGTTCGTGCAAGAGTTGCTTTTGCTGAAACACCTAAGTGCTTCAAGGGTACTCCTATAGCACTTGTAACCGCTTGTCTTATTGCCCTTGCCTTTGCAGGCTTCCAGGGTGTTGAGCTTCCGTTCTGAAGTAGTTAATACACACGAAAGGAAAATGTTTATTTATGGAAAATATACTGTATGCCCTTCTCTGCTTTGCTTTAATCAGCGGAGTTTTGGGACTTATACTTGCATTTGCAAGCAAGCTCTTTGCAGTCAAGACAGATGAGCGTGTTGAAAAAATCAACGAGCTGCTTCCCGGTGCAAATTGCGGCGGTTGCGGATATGCCGGATGTAATGCCCTTGCCGAAGCAATCGTTTCGGGAAAAGCACCTATGACTGCCTGTAATTCTGTTTCACAGGAGGTCATCAACAACATAGCCGCTGTTATGGGCGTTGAGCCGCAGGCACAAGGTACGCGCTACCGTGCACAAGTTATGTGTTCCGGAACCCATGAGCTTGCTTTAAAAAAGTACACTTATGCAGGAATTACCGATTGTATTTCCGCAAACAAGCTTGCAGGCGGTGACAAAATGTGTCCCAACGGATGTATTGGTCTTGGCACTTGTGCTGCAGCATGTAAATTTGATGCAATTCACATTATTAACGGAGTTGCGGCAGTCGACTACGAAAAATGTACTGCTTGCGGTATGTGTGTTGCTTCATGCCCTAAGAGTATAATAAAGCTTATTCCGTACGATGCAAAGCACTGGGTTGGCTGTATGTCACACGACAAGGGTGCTATCACAAAGAATTATTGTCAGGTTGGATGTATCGGCTGCAAGATATGTGAAAAGAACTGTCCTGCCGGTGCTATAACGGTCAATGACTCTGTCGCGGAAATTGATTATACTAAATGTACGGGCTGCGGCATATGCGAAGAAAAGTGTCCAAGAAAAATAATCTGGTCTGCAAAAGCTCAGAGTCAAGACGGTCTTATTAGACTTAAAACTGATTTGTCTGATCTTTCAAACAGTAAAAGTATTTAAAATGTTAAAGAGTCTTCGGTAGAATCCTGAAGGCTCTTCTTATTACATCCGAAAATGCATATGTAGTGTATGTAAGAAAACCAAGAGTACAAAAAAGAGACTTCGGAATATCAAACGGAGCACCTGAACACGACAGGGCCGGTTGACATCCAAAATCTCCATATGACAGACATATTCGAAAGAGCCATATCTGTCGGTAATTATAGCATCTCAGCCCAAAAAATGTCAATGTCCCGCAACATTTGCATTTCCACCGTGAACAATCGGAATACCAAAGCTCTTTTTTGCCTTGATAACTGCAGCCTCAAGGCTCATTCCGGAGCCGTTGCCCTCTGCACCGCTTATATTCATTCCCCAACGGTCAAGTGCTCTTTCTCTTCTGTCAAACTGCCCGAGTGCTGCCCTTATTGCCTCACTTCTTGCTTCCTCAGACGTCATGCTCCTTGTTCCGTCATCCGTCTCGTCTGCATAGTTCACGTGAGAACGGCTGTATCTTATGTCGGCATTTGATTTATCAAACGTTCCTATGTTGTCTGTTGCAGATTTAATTTGTTCCGGATTAAAGGCAATCCACACTCGATGTGTTGTACCGTCCGACTGCGAAGCTCTACCACCGCCAATGTGAGTAATTCCATCATAGCCTAAATTGTTTCCGAGCAAATCACTCATAAACTCATATGCTTCGTTTCTTGTGTAGTCATTGTACGCAAGCTCGTCCACTACACGTCTGAAGCAATCTTCGTTTGTAACGCAACCATCAAAGTCAACAACGATTTCATCACTTTTCGCAAGTGCCTCGGTCCACTCTTTGATGTCAGCTTTCGCGTCCATATCAATCGGCTTTTTAATATTAAGATAACATTCATAGACCTGCGGTGTATCCCCTTTTCCTTTGCGAGTGTACTGCTCAGCTATGTTTCTGTCCTCAGTAAAGTAACTTCCTTGGCCGAATAAACCGAAATTTGAGCCGTAAGTGTCAAAGTGTGTAAAACCGCCTTTTGATGTTCCGTGATACACAACTTTTGGTATTCCGTTTTCATCCACAACCGCACTTGAAGGCTTGGGATTAAATTCCTTATCATAGGTCTTGACAAACTTAAATAAATCTGCTACACTGTAATTGGTAGTTGAAATGTCATTTGTGGAGCCGCCGCTACGAGTTTTCTCGAAAGTGCGTCCGCCGACATTATCAGCTACTTTTTCTATGTATCTCAGATTGTGGAATTTTTTGTTTGCTGGTTCTCTTTTGCTTTGATAGTATTCTTCCACAGTTATTTTATACAATGCTGTTGTTCCATCAATGTTTTTTCCCAAAGCATACAACTTGTGGTCAAACATAATCATGTCATTTTTGGCATTATTGCTGTGATGTTCGTGTACCTCACTATCAAAAAGAAAAGCATTTTCTATAAGTTCTCTAATTCCAGAAAGACCATATTCAGAAAGCCTGTTTTCACCGGAATGTGAAATGGTGTTTGTTTCGCCTTCTCTGGAAATACGTATGTTCCACCGTGTGTCTGAATTTATAACATCGCCTCTGTTTTTCTTTCTTTCTTCATTGGAATCAACGTATTCAGGAATACTTGCCACATTTACTTTTGTTTTTGCATCATTCGCTCTCCAATCTCCAAACCAACTACGGAAAAACGGAGATTTCTCACCAAGAGTCTGCCACATTCTCCGAGCAAACGGCTCGGCTTTTTTTATGTCTTCAGACATAAAGCCGTTTATTGACTTTTTGCCTATGGAACGTAGTATGTCTATGCTCTCATGTGTGATAGCTTTTCCAGAATTATCCGTATGACTCCTGCTACTCCTCACCGTAGCCTTTCCCTTCTGCTCCTCAAGCTCAAACTCAGCCGGCATAAAGTCAACAACGTCATACACAAGCATACTTCCGTCTTCCTTTATACCAACAACAGCATCCGCCATATATTTGTTGTCCCCGACAACAATTCTGACATCTCCGTGCACAAAGCCTTTTATCTTGTCTGCTCTGTCGTGGAATAGCTCCTCTGTTCTCGTATCCGTAACAGAAAGCAGTATTTCGTCAAGATGGTTCGATGCTCTTAGCTTGTCTTCGTATACGTCCTTTTCAAACTTTCGTATCGAGTTTGTGTAACGCGACTTTAAATACTCGTCATACGTCTTTTTCTTAACTTCCGCTTCTCCGCCCTTGAAAAGAAGCCCTGGGAAAAATCCTCTTATTGCCTTTTTTACCTTTTCTTTCCAAAGACTCTCGTCAACATCTTCGAGTATGTTCGTGTCAACCACAACAACCGGCTCGCCTTTTCTCGTATGCGATATGCTGTGTCTTACATTATTTTGGGTATTGACATTTTTGGATTCTTGGCGTATAATATTTATGAAATCAATGCTCCGGATTACTCCGAGTTGGGTTCCCCCTCCCGGCACATCGATGCCGACATAGGCTTTGAACCAGGCATTGGTTTCTTTTTTATTGTCTTTTAGATATAAAACTGATTCATCTGTAATCTGATTCTTAATATCGTTTCTTGCATGTATAGTTCTTATGTTTGATATTATGTTTCCGCGTCTTCCAACAGTAACAACAATACCAACGGTCGCCGGAACGCCGTTTGCATATAAGTTTCCATAGACACTTACAGTGTTATAGTTCTTTCCCGGCTTGTATTCTGTAATCACAATCGGATCATTTAACATTTTAGGGATGCCCTTTAATATCGCTGGTGTCAAATGGTCTATATGATCCTTCATTGATTTTTTTATTTTTGATACATCAAAATACAACTCGCCTTTTGGTATTCCAATTTTAGCAAGTACACTATCACCGGTTATTTTGCCAACCTTGAGGTGAGAACTATCTTGTAAATCATTCCATTTGTCGACATTACGAGCAAAATATTTATCCTCTACAAAATTTTTCTCTGTGACACTTCTGCTGCTTTTTACAGTCTCATAGACTTCCGTCTTGACCTCTCCCGAGGTCTTTATTTCTGTCCCCGCCTTTGCAACCGACGCAGTATTCCGCAAAGCCGTCGCAAAAGCATTTTCAATCTTCTCAATGTCATTGCTTAACGATTTGAGTGCCGCTTTCTGAAGATTCGATGTGTCAAGATTGTCCATACCGCGAAGCTTCGCGACAATCTTTTCTCGAAGCTCCTTTAAAGCCTCGATTACCCTTGCAAGTCCCTTTGTTTCCTTTGCACCGAGATTTCTCACAGTGTCGCTGTCCGCAAGTAACATAGAAACCATGTCAGCAACAATCTCTTCGTTTGTAAACTCGTCCCACGAATCAAGCCATTTTCCGTCTTTGTCTACAAGGTCTGGATAATAAACCTCCATATATTCCTTGAGAACCTTTTGATAGAAACTGCCCTTCTTCTTGAGAACGCTCAGCACAGCTCGCGAAAGATTGTTGTAATCCGCAGGAGTCGCCTTTCTTATGACGTGCACAACCTCGTGCAGTGCCGCAACCATAACAGGATTTTTGCACTTTGTCGAAATGATAATCTCACCCGTTTCGGCATTAAACTCTGCATTCTGCTCAAGAGTTTCATCAAAGATTATGTTCTTTCCAGTAATCTTTGCAAGTGCCTCAAGCTTTTGTATAGTCTTTGGAGAAAGCTTCATGCTCTTGAAGGCTTTATCTTTGACAACGTGTGCATCCGTTCTGAATAACATTCCCTTTTCAGCAGCCGCATCAACAGCTCCCGCTTCATATATCGCACGTGCTTCTGCTTCTGTGAAATAACTGCCTGAAAAGCTTTTCTTAAAATCAAGTCCTTTCTTTCCGGCATTGTATATCTTTGCAAATATCTTTTGCACATTAGCCTTTATTTCAGAAACACTCTTTCCGCTCTTTTCCGACGCCGCTTCAAGTACCTTTGGAAGTAACCTCTTGTATATCGAAACGCCCTTTTCTCCCGCATCCGGTATTGCCTCTGCTCCTTCTTCACTGCTGTACGCTCGTTCTTCAAAGTCAGAGGGACCTTCATTTTCCCTATTGACATTTTCGCTCTTATCGTGTGTACTATTATTAGTAGGAGCTTTCTCGTTTACGTTAGTTTTTACACCGTTTATGGTGGCTACGTCGGAGTTAGCTCCTATTTCTATATTGTTTCCGCTCTCAGACTTTAAATCACGTTCTTTTTCAGTGTACTCTTCCACCGGCTTTTCCACCTCATAAGAACGCTCCTCCGGAGTTTCATAAACAACACTCTCGGAAAATGCACTGCCCTCAATCTTCTTCGCCGCATTTTCACCTCTCACATAAGCATTATACTTCTCCGCTTCGGAAAGAAAACCCTCTCCAATCTGCGATTTTACTTTTTCAAAGTCCACACCCGCAAAACCATTCTCATAGTAAAGGTCAGTTTCGGCATCTCGTGCAATGTGCTGACGAATAAGCGCCGCTTGCTCACTATCCGACAAATTGCCCCTGCGGTTTATTTCTCTTGCAATTTCGGCATTTCTCGCACTTCTGACAGCACTTCTTATCTTCGCATCAGTAACCGCACCGTCAACATCAGGTCCATTAAGAAGCTCTACAACAAAACCGTCGTTCTCCTTTATCTTCTGTGCAATGTACGCCGCAGGCTCGTTCTTTGTCACCATGTCGCCTATAGCAGCATTAACGCCTGTTGCAACAGAACTTTGAACACCATTTGATATAACACCATTCGCATACTGCCTTGCAGCCTTTTTGACTGTAGCATTGTCAGCACCGTCTAAACCAAACGCCGTAACGAAAGCTTTTCTCAGACTTTCATTTTTTGTTATCTCTTTTACAAGCTTGTCCGCATCCTACATTAACTACATTTACAAAAAATGGAAGTCGCCCAGAACATGGCCGCCAATAAGGCGTCACCAATGTGATTGAAGCAACTTCCATTATAAAGATTAACCTACCGCAAGTTAACCCCCAACTGCATAACGGGTTGGCAATTGTTAACGGTAAATCCTCTTTCAGTAGTAGTATAGCACAGCAAAACGCAAATGTCAATGCTCAGACAAGCATATTCAAAAGCGGCGTCATCAGCGGTGCTATAACAATAGCCGGCATATAGTTTGCGACCTTAATTTTTGTTACACCTATGATATTAAGCCCAAGTCCAATAATCAAAACAGAGCCTGCGCAAATCATCTCATTTTGAAGTGAAGCTGTAAGCAACGGAGCTATAAATTGAGAAAGCAAAACAAGTCCTCCTTGAAACACAAACACAAACGCTGTAGATAAAAAAACGCCGATTCCAAATGTTGATGCAAGCGCCATCGAAGAAAACAGGTCAAGTATGGACTTTGTAAACAAAAGCGTGTTATCACCCGAAACACCGGCGTTAATAGAGCCGACAATTGTCATTGAGCCGACACAAAACAGAAGGCTCGCTGTTACAAATCCCTCGGCAGGACTTACAGCATCGGTTTCCTTTTTAAAACGCTTTGTCGCAAATTCGGCAAGCGAATTAATCTTTCCGTCAATATCGAGAAGTGTTCCGACAACAGCTCCAAAAGCTATTGAAAATATAAGTACAAGTGTGTTTTCGCCTTTTAATGCACCTGAAAAGCCAATGTAAAGTGTACACAGTCCTATTCCTGTCATAATTGAATCGGTAACGCGTTTGGGGATAATATTTGAAAATGTCATTCCGACAAGACTGCCGACAATTACCGTCAGGCAGTTAAACAGTACACCAATCATTAATTGTTTCCTCCATGTTAAGCTTCATATATTTTACCACAAATAACACAATTGTCAAGAATTTACGCAAAAAGGCTTGAAAAAACTACACAAATAATGTAAAATGATGTAAAATGAATAAAGGACGTGACAAACATGAAACAGCAAATTAAAATCAAAAAGCTCTCAGAAAACGCAGTTATCCCCACCTACGGCTCCGAATTCTCGGCAGGTGCTGACCTTTACGCTCTTGTTGAAGGAACTCTTACCATAAATCCTCACGAAACAGTTCTTGTACACACAGGACTTTCCATGGAAATCCCAGAAGGCTTTGGCGGTTTTATCTTTGCAAGAAGCGGACTTGCTTCAAAGAAAGGCCTTGCTCCTGCAAACAAAGTAGGTGTTGTTGATGCCGACTACAGAGGCGAAATCATGGTGGCGCTTCACAATCACAGCAGTATTCCTGCAGAAATAACAACCGGTGAGAGAATTGCACAAATGGTATTTCTTCCATTCCTTGCCGCTGAATTTATAGAGAGCGAATCGCTTTCCGACACCGTTCGCGGTGCAGGCGGATTCGGTTCAACAGGAACTAAATAAACGCAGAAAAGACCGCCGATGCGGTCTTTTGTCTTACAAATACTGCCTTATATCGGTTGCAAGTCTTTCCTCAATATTAATAAGGCGTTTTGTTATATCCTTTGATTCTTCATCTGCAGCCTTATACTGATTAAGGTATCTTCCAAGGCTTTTGATTCCCATGTTGCATCCATCTGTAATAAGGTCGGCTACAGTTTTGTCCGACTTATCTGCAGCTATCATTACATTTGTTTTCATCCACGACATGCCTTTTGCCATGATATTAGGGTCTTTGCCCTCGTCTCCGTACATATCAAGCTTGTGCTTTACTTCGTTACACAGCTTTTCATGTTCATTTCTGCTGTCGGTCAAAAGAGCTCTGAAATTGTTGTCTTTCACATCGTCCATAACATCGTTTATTGAAGAAACACCCATTTTAATTCCCGCATCACATTCACGCAGAAGTCTTACAGTATCCTGATTTATCATTATTATATTCCTCCTATATGGTGTAATATAATTATCTGTAAAAATAAGAATTATAAACATCAAAGTTTGTTTATACACACATAAGTAACAAAATAGCAATGAAAATGCAGTAATATGTATGATAAAATAATATCAAGGTTTCCGTAACTGACGGATTTTGTGGAATTACCCACAGGGAAGCGGAAATAATACAAAAAGTCGACCGTCTGGGCAGTTCCGAAACACCATGGGACTGCCCTTTTTTGTTTCGGCTATAAGAAAGGAATATGATTATGGCAAAGTCACTTTACAACCTTGCAGAGCTTCTATCTACCAACTCCTATCCCGGAAGAGGAATTGTTATCGGCAAATCTTCTGACGGAAAAAAAGCAATGATTGCGTATTTTATTATGGGAAGAAGCGAAAACAGCAGAAACAGAATTTTTGAAAGATTCGACGGTGGAATGAGAACAAAGGCATTCGATGAGTCAAAGCTTTCAGACCCGAGCCTTATCATCTACAACCCCTATCTTGCTCTTCCCTGTTCCGATATCATTACAAACGGAGATCAGACTGACACAATTTACAATTATGTCAAGGAAAACGGTGAAGACGGATATTCATTTGAAAAAGCTCTTACAACAAGAGAATTTGAGCCAGATGCTCCAAACTTCACACCCAGAATTTCAGGAATGCTTTACTACGAGCCCGGTGTTTTCCACTACAAGATGTCAATTTTAAAGAGTGCAAACGGCGATGACTCTGTTTGCAACCGTTTTACTTACTCATACACCCCCAGAAACGGAATCGGTCATTTCATTCATACATATAAGTGCGACGGCAATCCCATTCCCTCCTTCTACGGTGAGCCCGAAGAGGTAGAGCTTCCCAACACTGCAAAAGAGCTTGCTGACCTTTGCTGGAACAATCTTAACGAGGACAACAAGGTTTCTCTTTTTGTAAGATGCGTTGACCTTGAAACAAGAGAAGCTGAAGAAATTATTATAAATAAGAACAACTAAGTGAGGATACGAAAATGAAAGAATTTGAACTCAAATACGGCTGTAACCCCAATCAGAAGCCCTCTAAAATCCACATGTCGGACGGCTCTGAGCTTCCTATTGAAATACTCAACGGCAGACCCGGATACATAAACTTTCTTGATGCTTTCAATTCATGGCAGCTTGTAAAAGAATTAAAGACAGCACTCGGTCTTCCCTGTGCAACTTCATTCAAGCACGTTTCTCCCACAAGTGCAGCTTGCGGAATTAAACTTCCCGATGCACTTAAGAAAGCTTGCTTTGTTGACGACATTAAAGGTCTTGACGATTCACCGCTTGCTTGTGCATATGCAAGAGCAAGAGGAACCGACAGAATGAGCTCTTTCGGAGACTGGATTGCTCTTTCCGACGTTTGCGATGTTACTACGGCAAATCTTGTAAAACGCGAAGTTTCCGACGGTATTATCGCTCCCGGATACGAGCCCGAAGCACTTGAAATTTTAAAGTCCAAGAAAAAGGGCGGCTACAATATAATTAAGATTGATGAAAACTATGTTCCCGCAGAAAAGGAAATAAAGCAGGTATTCGGCATCACATTTGAGCAAGGCAGAAACAATTTTAAAATTGACGAAGAGCTTCTTTCAAATGTTGTTACCGCAAACAAAGACCTTCCCGATTTTGCAAAGCGTGACCTTATTATTTCTCTTATAACCCTTAAATACACACAGTCTAACTCCGTATGCTTTGCATATGACGGACAGGCAATCGGTGTAGGTGCAGGTCAGCAGTCAAGAATTCACTGCACACGTCTTGCAGGAAACAAAGCAGACAACTGGCATTTAAGACAGCATCCCAAGGTTCTTAACCTTCCCTTCCTTGAAACGCTCGGAAGACCCGACAGAGACAACGCGATTGACGTTTACATTTCTGATTGCAGCGAAGACGTACTTGACGAAGGACTTTGGCAGAACTATTTCACACACCGTCCGGAAGAGCTTACAAAGCAGGAGAAAAAGGAATACCTTTCCAAAATTACAGGTGTATGCCTCGGAAGTGATGCATTCTTCCCGTTCGGTGACAACATCGAAAGAGCAAGAAGAAGCGGTGTTTCCTACATTGCAGAGCCCGGCGGATCAATTCGCGATGACAATGTAATTGAATGCTGCGATAAATATGGCATTGCAATGGCATTTACCGGAATGAGACTTTTCCATCATTAATTAAATAACCGCATAACTGAAGCACGCCTCATAACGCTCCCTTACGCGCCTCCGGCGCTCGGTTCAAATCTTTTTGTATACAACGCAAGAAGCACATCTTTCGATGTGCTTCTCTTGGCGCAGAAGGAGAGATTTGAACTCTCGCGCCGGTTGCCCGACCTACACCCTTAGCAGGGGCGCCTCTTCACCACTTGAGTACTTCTGCGTATTGGTGAAAATCATAATATTAAATTGGCGGAGAGGGTGGGATTCGAACCCACGGCTCCGTGAAGAGTCACTGGTTTTCAAGACCAGCTCCTTAAACCGCTCGGACACCTCTCCAAATTGAAGCGCACCAAATATTAGCGGCTCAACGTGTAATATAATAACACATTTAACAGCCGTTGTCAAGTGCTTTTTTTCAGTTTTTAAACTTTTTTATTCAAAAAAGCCATTATGACGATTTAGTGAAGCTGTGTTTATACACATTTCATTCATTATACTGCATAATCAGTCGTTTATGCGCATATTTGTGTAGTTTTGAGGTAAAATATTACAAAAAGTTCGCATATTTATACAGTTTTACTATTGACTTTTTGTTTTCATAAGCGTATAATATGCGCATAATGAATAAGCTTACGTATTTTACGTGAAAAGAGGACGCATGACAAAGGTTTTTATTGACGGCGGAGCAGGAACAACAGGTCTTCGCATAAACGAACGGCTTACAGGTAGAAAAGACATAGAGCTTATTATTCTGCCGGACGAAGTAAGAAAAGATACATCGGCAAGAAAAGAAGCTCTTAACAGTGCAGACATTGCACTTCTCTGTCTTCCGGATGACGCGGCAATAGAGGCAGTTTCTCTCATAGAAAACAGCTCTACTGCCGTTATAGACACATCAACCGCACACAGAACGAATCCTGCATGGGACTACGGTTTCCCTGAAATAGGTGCAAGACGTGAAAAAATAAGAAATTCAAAGAGAATAGCAAACCCAGGCTGTCATGCAAGCGGATTTATTGCACTTTGCGAACCGCTTGTAAGTGCAGGAGTAATATCCAAAGATGCACGTCTGTCTTGCTTTTCACTTACAGGATATTCCGGCGGCGGAAAAAAGATGATAGCTGAATACGAGAATAAAAGCAGAAACAGTCTTCTTGATGCACCGCGTGCTTACGGAATAGCTCAGAAGCACAAGCATCTTCCGGAAATGTCTGTTATAACGGGAATGAGTACAAAACCTATATTCCTCCCTGTTGTAGGAGATTTTTACAGCGGCATGGAAGTAACAGTTCCTCTTTTTGAATGTGACATCAAGGGTACTCTTGAAGACATAAAGAATGCATACAGAGATTATTACAAGAGCGAAAGACTTGTACACTTTGATGAAAATGCAGACGAGGGCGGATTTTTAGCTTCGAACGCATACAGCACAAGAGACGACATGCAGATATGTGCAAACGGCTCAGACGGAAGAATAATCCTTACCGCAAGATACGACAACCTCGGAAAAGGCGCTTCGGGTTCGGCAATTCAGAACCTCAACATACTTATGGGTGTTGACGAAACAACAGGACTTGTCACAAAGTAATGAAAGGAAACTATAAAATGAAGATAACAAACGGCGGAGTTTGTGCCGCAAAAGGATTTAAGGCAAACGGAGTTCACTGCGGTATTCGCAAAAACCGTACAAAAAGAGATTTAGCTCTTATTTACAGCGAGGTTAAAGCAAATGCCGCTGCGGTTTACACTACGAACCTTGTAAAAGGTGCTCCCCTTACCGTCACAAAAAATCATATTTCCGACGGTTATGCACAGGCTGTTATCTGCAACAGCGGAAACGCAAACACATGCAATGCAAACGGCATTGAAATTGCAGAAAAGATGAGCGAGCTTGTAGCAGAAAAGCTCGGAATATCGGCAGACGACGTAGTTGTTGCATCAACAGGTGTTATCGGTCAGGTGCTTGACATTACTCCCCTTGCAAACGGAATGGATTCTCTTGCAGACGGTCTTAGTGAAAACGGTGGAGAATTTGCAGCAGAAGCTATCATGACCACAGACCTTGCAAAAAAGGAAATTGCAGTAGAATTTACAGTAGGCGGAAAAGTTTGCCACATGGGCGGTATTGCAAAAGGCAGCGGAATGATTCATCCCAACATGGCAACAATGCTCGTGTTTATTACAACAGACGTTTCCATTTCTACAGAGATGCTTCAGAAAGCACTGTCAAGTGACATTGCAAACACCTTTAACATGATAAGCATTGACGGAGATACTTCCACAAACGACATGGTAACCGTTCTTGCTAATGGTCTTGCAGGAAACAAAACAATAACTTGCGAAAATGAAGATTTTGATGAGTTCATGAAAGCTCTCAACACTATAACAGTTCATCTCTGCCGTATGATAGCAGGAGACGGTGAGGGTGCAACAAAGCT
This sequence comes from Eubacteriales bacterium, assembly GCA_045540015.1. Lineage (GTDB taxonomy): Bacteria > Bacillota > Clostridia > Oscillospirales > CAG-382 > UMGS1387. The sequence continues at coordinate 13,282 of JAZQGP010000029.1, read as the reverse complement.
CCTTGAATGCAAGGTTTCGGGTGCAAAGGACATTGATACCGCAAAGACAGTTGCAAAGAGCGTTATCTGTTCAAGCCTTTTAAAAGCCGCAATGTTCGGAGCTGATGCTAACTGGGGACGCGTTCTCTGTGCTATCGGCTACAGTGGTGCGGATGTTGATGTAAACAAGGTAAATGTTGCGTTCCGTTCGGCAAAGGGCGAAATTCCTGTTTGCGTAAACGGTGCAGGAGTAGATTTTTCAGAGGAAAAAGCAAAGGAAATTCTTCTTGAAAAGGAAATTGATATTCTTGTCGAGCTTCAGAGCGGAACAGCAGGTGCTTCTGCCTGGGGCTGTGACCTTACATATGATTACGTAAAGATTAACGGCGACTACAGAACCTGATTGTCTTCTTATCGTCAAAGAAAGGATTTACACATACAATGGATTTACACTTTTCAAATGCACAACGTGCAGAGGTTTTAACTCAGGCTCTACCCTACATAAAGAGATACAACGGAAAGATTGTAGTCGTTAAATACGGTGGAAACGCAATGATTAACGAGTCGCTTAAGCAGCAGGTTATGGAGGACATTGTTCTTCTTTGGCTCATAGGTGTCAAGGTTGTGCTTGTCCACGGCGGCGGTCCTGAAATCAGTGAAACCATGGAAAAGCTCGGAAAAAAAGCTGTGTTTGTTGACGGACTTAGAGTTACCGACAAGGAAACTGTTGACATTGTTCAGATGGTGCTCGCGGGAAAAGTTAACAAGACGCTTGTAAATCTTCTTGAAATGAACGGCGGCAAGGCTATGGGTATTTCGGGTATGGACGGAAGACTTATTGAGTCCGAAGTCAAGGACGAAAAACTCGGCTATGTTGGAAAGATTACAAATATAAACATTCAGCCCGTTATGGACCTTCTTGAAAAGGGTTACATTCCCGTTATATCAACACTCGGCTGTGACAGAGAGGGCAACGCCTACAATATAAACGGCGACACGGCAGCCGCCTACATTGCAGGAGCAATGAACGCAGAACGTCTTATCATGATGACGGACATTGCAGGAATTCTCAAAGATAAAGACGACCCATCAACGCTTATACCTGAAATAACAATTTCCGAGGCTAAAAAGCTGTATGACGAAGGCGTTATTTCGGGCGGCATGATACCCAAGGTTGACTGCTGTATCGAAGCGCTTGAAAAGGGCGTTGAAAATGTAATTATAATGGACGGACGTGTTCCCCACTCAATCCTGATGGAGATTCTCACCGACGAAGGTGCCGGTACAATGGTCAAGTCCGACAAAGCATAAAACAAAGTTTTGCACGGGCGGTCTTATATGACCGCCTGTTTGCGACTAAAATAAACAGTTAGGAAGTTAAAGCAAAATGACAAATATTATATCAACAGATAAGGAATACATTGCCGGAACATACAACCGCTTTCCGATTGAAATAGTAAAAGGACACTCAAGCGAAGTTTTTGACGCAGATGGCAAGCGATACATAGACATGGGTTCGGGTATTGGTGTTACTGCTTTTGGAATTGCAGACGAAATATGGCAGAAGGCTGTAAACAAGCAAATTTCAAAGGTTCAGCATATGTCAAACCTTTATTACACCGAGCCTTGTGCACTTCTTGCAAAGCTCATGTGTGAAAAAACAGGCATGAAGAAGGTTTTCTTTTCAAACTCGGGTGCAGAAGCCAACGAATGTGCAATAAAAGCGGCAAGAAAATATGCCTGTGAAAAGAAAGGCGAAGATTATTACACAATAATAACGCTTGAAAACAGCTTCCACGGAAGAACAATTACAACACTTTCAGCAACAGGACAAGACCATTATCACGAGCTGTTTCAGCCGTTAACTCCAGGTTTCATTCACACTCCTGCAAACAACCTTGAAAAAGCAAAAGCTCTTGCTCTCGGTAACAAGACTGCGGCTATCATGATAGAATGTATTCAGGGCGAAGGCGGTGTTTTGGCACTTGAAGCGGACTTTGTAAAAGGACTATATGAGTTTTGCCGTGAACAAGATATACTTCTCATTGTTGACGAAGTACAGACAGGAAACGGAAGAACAGGTGAGCTTTACGCGTATCAGAATTTCGGCATAATGCCTGATATAGTTTCTACAGCAAAAGGCCTTGGCGGAGGACTTCCGATTGGTGCATGCATGCTGAATGAAAAAGTTCAGAACGTGTTTGGATTCGGTGACCACGGCTCAACCTTCGGCGGAAATCCCGTTTGCTGTGCAGGAGCGCTGAGCATACTTGAAAGAATTGACGAAAAGCTCCTTTCTGAAGTTAAAGAAAAGAGCAAGTACATTTTTGATACACTTTCGGGTGCAGACGGAGTTGAGTCTGTCAGCGGTATGGGACTTATGATAGGTATACTCCCGACAAAGAAAAGTGCATCGGATATTGTTAAAGCCTGCATGGAAAGAGGCGTTCTGTGTCTTACGGCAAAAAACAAGGTGCGACTGCTCCCTGCTCTTAACATTCCTTTTGAGATAATAAAGGAAGCAGTCCAAATTATAAAAGAAGAATGTGCCAAAGGAGAATAACAAAATGTCAAGCATAAATCTTAAAGGAAAAAGCTTTTTAAAGCTTCTCGATTTCTCGACAGAGGAAATACAGTATTTAATAGACCTTGCAGTAGCTCTCAAGGCTGAAAAAAAGAGCGGAAAACTCAACAAAAGTTTTTCAGGTAAGAACATTGCTCTCATTTTTGAAAAGACAAGCACAAGAACAAGATGTGCCTTTGAAGTAGCTGCATCCGACCTTGGAATACACCCCGTTTATCTTGACCCTAAGGGTTCTCAGATAGGCAAAAAGGAAAGCATTGCAGACACGGCAAGAGTTCTTGGCAGAATGTTTGACGGTATTGAATACCGCGGCTTTGGACAGGAAATTGTTGAGGAGCTTGCAAAATATGCAGGTGTTCCCGTATGGAACGGACTTACAAACGAGTTTCACCCGACACAGATTTTAGCGGACTTTTTAACCATTACCGAGCATTTCGGTTCACTCAAGGGCAAAAAGCTTGTTTACATGGGCGATGCAAGATACAACATGGGAAATTCTCTCATGGTAGGCTGCGCAAAAATGGGTATGCACTATGTTGCGTGTGCACCCAAGAAGTATTTCCCAAGTGAAGAGCTTATTGCTGAGTGTGAAGAAATCACAAAGCAGACAGGTGCAACCCTTTCATTTATCGAAACCCCCGAAGAAGCAGTAAAGGATGCAGACGTTATTTATACTGACGTTTGGGTTTCAATGGGAGAACCTGCCGAAGTATGGAAAGAAAGAATTGACGAGCTTAGTCCCTACAGAGTTACAATGAACCTTATGGAAAAAGCAGGAGAAAAGTGCAAGTTCATGCACTGTCTACCCGCATTCCACGATTTAAAGACAGAAACAGGAAAAGAAATATACGACAAATTCGGCATCGACTGCATGGAAGTTACAGACGAAGTGTTCGAGAGCGAGCGCTCTATTGTCTTTGACGAAGCAGAAAACAGAATGCATACAATAAAAGCGGTAATGGCGGCAACGCTCTGATATTTAAGCTATTTACCTTATACACGAAAGGGTGTTAATTAATGGCATATCTCATACTTGAAAACGGACTTTGCTTTGAGGGACAAAGAATAGGTGCTAAAAAAGACAGTGTCGGAGAGCTTGTTTTCACAACAAGCATGGTGGGTTATATCGAAACACTTACCAATGCAAGCTTTGCAGGACAGATTGTTGTTCAAACCTTCCCTCTCATAGGCAACTACGGTGTCATGGAAGATGACTCGGAAGGAAAATGCACTGTCGGCGGATACATTGTAAGAGAATTATGCGATACACCCTCAAATTTCCGTTCTCAGTATGATTTAAACACTTTTCTTGAGAAGAACGGCATATGCGGTCTTTGCGGGATTGATACCCGTGAACTTACACGCGTACTTCGTGAAGAAGGCTCGATGAACGCTGCAATTTGCGACGAAATCCCGACTGATTTATCTTTTATCAAGGAGCATACAGTCAAAGGAATTGTAAAACAGGTGTCATGCGACAAGCCTTATACAGTTTCAGCATCGGGAGAAAAGAAATTCAGCGTTACGCTGATAGACTATGGAACAAGAAACAGTCTTATAAAGAAACTCTCGTCCCTTGGATGTGATGTGAAAGTCGTTCCGTATAATACAAGTGCAGACGAGATTTTAAATGACAACCCCGACGGAATTGTTCTTTCAAGCGGCACTGAAAACGTACTCCAAGAAAATGACTGCATCGAATGTGTAAAATCTCTGCTTGGAAAAGTTCCCGTTCTCGGAATTGGTACGGGACACATTCTTGCAGCACTTGCACAGGGTGCAAAACACGAAAAGCTCAAAAACGCTCACCGTGGTGCGAACATACCCGTAAAAGAAAAAAACGGCACAAAAACATATATCACAAGTCAGAGCCACGGCTATTCCGTTAAATGCGAAACACTTCCAAAAAATGCACAGCAAGTATACATAAACGCTAACGACAACACCTGTGAGGGAATTTTTTATCCCGACAAAAACTGTCTTACAGTTCAATTTTTCCCGGATACTGTTATCACACAAAACAATACGTCATTTATCTACGGCGAATTTATAAAAATGATGGGAGGAAAAAACAATGCCTAAGGACAAAAGCATAAAAAAGGTACTTGTTATCGGTTCGGGTCCCATCGTTATAGGTCAGGCAGCGGAATTTGACTATGCAGGAGCTCAGGCCTGCAGAGTGCTCAAATCCGAGGGCATTGAGGTTCTTCTTGTAAACTCAAACCCTGCAACCATTATGACGGACAAAAATCTAGCGGACGAGATTTACCTCGAGCCGTTAAATGCACAGACTATTACCAGAATTATAGAAAAAGAGCGTCCCGACGGACTGCTAGCAGGTCTTGGCGGACAAACAGGTCTTACTATTGCTATGCAACTTTCACGCGACGGAACGCTTGAAAAATACGGCGTAAAGCTCCTTGGCACAAACGTTGATGCTATTGACAAAGCCGAAGACAGGGAGCTTTTCCGCAATGCCATGAGAGAAATAGGTCAGCCCTGCGTACCCTCCGATATTGCAGAGGATTTAGATACAGCTCTTAAAATAGCAGATAAAATCGGATACCCCGTAATAGTCCGCCCTGCATTTACTCTCGGCGGTAGCGGCGGAGGAATTGCGGAAACAGAAGACGAGCTTCGAGTTATAGCAAAAACAGGACTTGATATGTCCCCGATTACACAGATACTTGTTGAAAAATGTATTTCCGGATGGAAAGAAATAGAGTTTGAAACCATGCGTGACAGCGCTGGAAACGCAATTGCCGTATGCTCGATGGAAAACGTTGACCCTGTCGGCGTACATACAGGAGATTCCATTGTTGTATCCCCTGCTCTTACGCTCTCACCCAAGGAATACGGAATGTTAAGGCAAGCGTCCCTCGACATTGTTTCCTCTATCGGAATTGTCGGCGGCTGCAACTGTCAGTTTGCTCTCAACCCAGACAGCTTTGAATATGCCGTTATTGAAGTAAATCCGCGTGTTTCGCGTTCCTCTGCTCTTGCTTCAAAAGCAACGGGATATCCTATTGCAAAAATCACAACAAAGGTAGCTCTCGGATACACACTGGACGAAATTCAGAACGATATAACAGGCAAAACCTGTGCGTGCTTTGAGCCGACAATTGACTACGTTGTAGTAAAATTCCCGAAGTGGCCGTTTGAAAAGTTTGCAACTCTTTCAAGAAAGCTCGGAACGCAAATGAAAGCCACGGGCGAAGTTATGTCAATCGGACAAAGCTTTGAAGAAGCTCTTATGAAAGCTGTCCGCGGTGCTGAAATCTCGCTGGAAACGCTTAACTGTGCGCCTCTTAATGACAAGAACGTGAAAGAACGTCTTTATGAGCAAAACGACAGACGAATATTCACGGTATTTGAAGCGCTGAAAAACGGTATTACCGTTGATGAAATATACAGCATCACAAAAATAGACAAATGGTTTTTAAATAAGCTTCTGAACCTTGCGAATTTTGAAAATGGTATCGCAAAGAACGGACTTTCTAAAGACAGCTACAAGAAAGCCAAGAGGCTGGGATACACAGACACATCTCTAAAGAAAATGACCGGTCTTTCTTTGCTTCCCGACAAGTGCGAATACTCATATAAGATGGTAGACACATGTGCCGCGGAATTTGATGCACAGACGCCTTATTTCTATTCTTCATGTGATGAACACTGTGAGTCAAGTCGTTTCAAGAGAAGCGGAAAGCCTGTAATCATGGTTCTCGGATCGGGACCTATTCGCATTGGCCAGGGTATTGAATTTGACTACAGCTCGGTTCACTGCGTCTGGACGCTTCGCGAAATGGGCTATGACGTTGTTATAGTAAACAACAATCCCGAAACGGTTTCTACCGACTATGACACCGCCGATAGGCTGTATTTTGAGCCTCTTTATCCCGAGGACGTAATGAACATAATAAACATCGAAAAGCCTATCGGTGTTGTTGTGGCGTTTGGCGGACAAACCGCAATAAAGCTCACAAAATTCCTTGACGAAAACGGCATAAAAATCCTTGGAACAAGTGCTGACGGAATTGATTTAGCCGAGGACAGAAGCCGATTTGATGCACTTCTTGAAAGTTTTGGTATAAAGCGTCCCAAAGGTATGGGAGTTAACACGCTTGAAGAAGCGCTATCTGCGGCAAACACACTCGGTTATCCCGTGCTTCTGCGTCCGTCTTATGTTATCGGCGGTCAGAACATGACAATCTCGCGTTCAGATGAGCAGACAACAAAATACATGAAAGCAATTCTTGCAGGAGGCATAGAAAACCCCGTTCTTGTTGATAAGTACATGCCGGGAACAGAGCTTGAGGTTGACGTTATTTCCGACGGCAAGGACGTTCTTATACCGGGTATTATGGAGCACATTGAGCGTGCCGGTGTTCACAGCGGAGACTCAATTGCTGTTTACCCGCCTTACAACCTGAGTGACAAGTTCACGGAAAAGATTTGCGAGTGTTCCGAAAAGCTTGCTCTTGCTCTTGGAACAAAAGGACTTGTAAACATTCAGTACCTCATTTACGACAACGATTTATATGTAATTGAAGTAAACCCGAGAGCTTCAAGAACTGTTCCGTACATAAGCAAGGTTACAAACGTTCCGATGGTTGACATAGCTTCTCACGTCATGCTCGGAGAAAAGCTGACAGACCTCGGCTACGGCACAGGACTTTACAAAACACCTCCCTACTACACGGTAAAGGTTCCTGTCTTCTCGTTTGAAAAGCTGTCGGATGCAAATTCAATTCTCGGTCCTGAAATGAAGAGTACTGGCGAGGTTCTGGGTATTGGCAAAACAATGCCCGAGGCACTTTTCAAAGGTCTTACGGCGGCAGGTTTTTCCGTTCCGTCGGCACATGACACCGTCAAAAATGGAGTGCTTATAAGCGTTGAAGAGCACGACTATCAGGAAATCATTTCCCTTGCAAAGCGTTTCCACGATGCAGGTCTTACGCTCTACGCAACAAGCGGCACAGCGAAAGCTATAAGTGAGCTTGGAACGCCAGTAATATCTGTAGCAAACGCTACCGAAAACGACGATATTGCAAACCTTATGGAAAGCGGAGTTCTTGCCTACATCATCTACACCGGAGCTGTCAAAGACTCCACTGTCGGCGACTACACGCTTCTTCACAGAAGAGCAATGCAGCTTGGTATTCCCTGCCTTACTTCACTCGATACTGCAGGTGCGCTTGCACAGATTATAGAAAGCCGCTTTACGCTTTCAAACACTGAGCTTGTTGACATAAACTCGATGCGCAAGTCAAGGCAGAAGATACATTTTACCAAAATGCAGTCCTGCGGAAACGATTACATTTTCATAGAAAACTTCGACGGCAAAATTACTTGTCCCGAATCTCTTTGCGTAAACCTGTGCAAAGCACACTACGGAATAGGTGCGGACGGAATTGTTCTTATCGAAAAATCCGATGTTGCAGATGCAAAGATGCGTTCCTTCAACCGTGACGGAAGTCTTGGTAAAATGGCAGGAAACAATATAAGATGTGTTGCAAAATATCTCTACGACAACAAACTTGTAAACAGCGAAACAATAACAATTGAAACTCTAAGCGGAGTACGCACTGCGAAGGTTTATCTAAGAAACGGCAAAGTTAATTCCGTATCCGTTGATATGGGCAAAGCTTCGTTGCTGGCTGCTTCCATTCCTGCAAATGTAAGCGAGGAAAAGCTCATACGCTATCCGATAAAGGTCGGAGAAGAAAAATACGAGGTTACATGTGTGAGCATAGGAAATCCGCACTGTGTTGTATTCTGCGACGCGATTGACACCATTGACTTATCCAAAACAGGACCGCTGTTTGAAAACCATGCTTTGTTCCCGCAGCGTATAAACACCGAGTTTGTCCGCTTTATCAACAGCACTACGCTCAGAATGAGAGTATGGGAACGCGGAAGCGGAGAAACACTTGCCTGCGGAACAGGTGCCTGTGCCGCGGTTATTGCAGCTGTACAAAACGGACTTTGCGAAAAATCTAAGGATATCACCGTAAAACTTTCCGGCGGAGATCTCATTGTAAATTATACCGATGAAAAGGTTATTCTTTCGGGAAGCGCTCACAAGGTTTTTGAGGGCGAATTTGAGTATTAATTCTATAACAACAGTTAAGGGCTGCATTCGCAGCCCTTCTTTCATCCCTCCATTAAATCGACATATCTCGACGAAACAAAGCCGAGAACGCCGTTATATTCAATCACATACCAAAGTCCTGACGAACAGTAAACACTTATCTGCTCGCCGTTTGGTATCTGTGCAAGAATGGGTGCATCCATTGACGGTCGCTCTCTTATGTTAAGTCTTCCACCCTCTGTTACAACTACTCCGTTTCTGTATTCTGTGTATTCTCCCGGCATTACAAAAATCACTCCCAAAAACTCTGCTACGCCCTGTGCAAGGTTTCTTGCAATGGCATCTATATTATTCTTAATCCACTCTGCATCCTCCGGGTTATCATGATAAGCTATCTCAACAAGCACTGACGGTGCTCTTGTTCTTACAACCTCGGCAAGTGATGAAGTGGGAACTATCTTTACTCTCGACGGATCGGGATAAATCTCCATAAAGTTATCGGCTAAGATAGTTGCAGCATCCCTGCCTCTGCGGCTTCGTGTATAGTAATAAAAATCACTGCCCTGAAGCTGACCTGAGAGCGCTTCGGGCGATGCATTTGAGTGAAGTGCAAGATGCAGATCGTAGTTTCCTGCATTTGACTGAGCTATAGAATCTCTTACATTTCCGTTCGGATTATTCCTTGCAAAGGTTATTCCGGATGCCGTAAGATACGGCTCCATGGCATCGGCAACAAGGTTCATATAATCACGTTCCGAGCCGGAATTGTCGTAATACTGATTAAAATCCTGGTTTGACGGGCTCAAAAATACAGATGGCATACAAAAACCTCCGAAATGGTATTTTACTGTATTGTATTCTCAAAACTCGTACCTTGACACAAAAAAAGCGCAAGGCTTCCCTTGCGTCATGAATAATTATTCTCTTTTCACAATAAATATACTACTGCAGTTTATTTATCTCACGAAGGCACGCCCTGCACACGGGCTTTCCCGAAAATGTAACTACATCTCTTCCTTCATTGCAGAACACACAGGTGGGATAGTATTTTTTAAGATAAATTCCGTCGCCGTCGGTATAGATTTCAAGAAAATCTCCACTCTTTATATCCATCTGGCGTCTTACGGAGGACGGAATTACTATCCTTCCGAGGTTGTCAACAGATCTTGCATTTCCGCTTGATTTCATTTTTCATTCTCCTTTACTTGATTTGGAGGTATTTATGCTTGGAAAAGTTTTTTCAGTGCTTGTAATTACAAGTTTTATTTTCGGTGCGGCAAACGGCAGAATGTCTGAAATCGGGCTTTCTCTCATATCGGCAAGCTCGGATGCCGTCACACTATGCATTTCTCTTACGGGCACAATGTGCTTTTGGAACGGAATGATGAGAGTTCTTGACAAAGCAGGAGCTACCGCGTTTTTTTCTAAAATCACAAAACCGCTGTTCAGGGTAATTTACTCAAAAGAAGCTCTTGAAAACTCCCTATCCTTTATAAGTGCGAGTTTTGCGGCAAACTTTCTCGGACTTGGTTCTGCTGCACTTCCGCTTGGAATAAATACAATGAAAAGTCTGTCAAAGAATAAGAACAGAATCCAGTCGGTATGCGACATGGCAACCTTTGCAACTCTTTCTACAGTTCCGCTTCAGTTAACTCCGTCGACACTCATTGCTCTGAGACATGCCCACGGCAGCGCAAATCCGTTTGCAATAATTGTTCCTGTCTGGGTATGCTCTCTGATTACCGTAGCTTTTACAATTCTCCTATGCAGAGTTTTCACGTATTTACATATAAAAAAGGACGGCAAAAGCAATGGCTGAAATTATAGCAAGCGCCTCTATTCCGGTTATTGTATTTATCTGTGCCGTAATTATTTTGTTTTCAAAAAAGGATTTAGGCAGTGAGTTTTTAAAAGGTGCCAAAGAAGGACTGGAAACGTCAGTTTCCCTTATACCCGGGCTTGTCATGCTTATTTCGGGTGTAAGGATGCTTACGGTATCAGGTGCAATTGACGTGTTTTGCCGAGTTTTTGAGCCTATAGCGGCATTTTTCGGATTGCCGTCTGACATACTTCCCGTATTGTTATTACGGCCGTTTTCGGGAAGCGGTACAACGGCTGTTGCGGACATTCTGTTTGCTTCTGTCGGTCCCGACAGCAAAGCCGGACTTTGCGCCAGCATACTCATGGGCGCATCTGACACAATCATATATACAATAAGCTTATATTACACAGCGGCAAACGTCAAAAAAAACGGATTTTCACTGCCTGCGAGCTTTATTGCCCTTGGCTTCTGTGCCATTCTCAGCGGATGGATATACACTTTATTTTTCGGTTGAAGCTCCTACAAGGTTTTGTATCCACGTACCTTTTTTTACAAGCACAAGTCCGAGAACTGCTTTCGGTATTTCAATTGCAAGACTGAGTGCGTACACGACAACTGTAGGAACAGCCGTGAATTTTGCAAGCACATATGTAAACAATACAACAACACAAATCATATACACGCTGTCAAACAAAAACGTAATAAGAGTTTTTCCGCCTGAACGAAGTGTAAAATAGCACGAATTGATAATAGAATTAAGCGGAAGATATACAGCGTAGCAGATAATAAACAGCTTTGCAAGCTCTCTTGCCTCATCCGTGGTATTGTATATCATTGGATAAAGTGAAGAGGTTGCAGCCATAATTACACCAAGTCCAAGGCACACCATAAGCGAAAACGCTGTGAGCTTTCTGTTTGTGTCCTTTGCTTTTTCAATTTCACCTGCTCCAAGAAGTCCGCCAACAATGATAGCAATTGAGTCTCCGAAAGCAATAAGTGCAACAATGAATACATTTGTAATTGTAGAGCATATATTTGACGCTGCTACAACAGCAAGACCACGAAGCGAATAGCAACGAGTGAGAAGTGCCATTCCAAATGACCACATTGTTTCATTTACAAGCAGAGGAATTGCTTTGGGCAGTACCAGCTTCACAACACCAATCGGCACCTTAAACGACCTGTACGCGCCTTCAATGAAGCGGTTTTCTTTTTTCGTGGTATGAGTAAATATTACAACTATAAGACATTCTACAAATCTTGATATAACAGTCGCAACTGCAGCACCCTTTACTCCCCAGACAGGAAAACCGAGTTTTCCGAAAATAAGAACATAGTTAAGACACAGGTTTACAAAGACGGCAATAATTCCCGATATCATGGGTATTATCGGTTTTTCCGTTTCACGAAGTGTGCTTGAATAGCTCTGGGTGACAAGAAAAGGCAGAATACCTACTATCATAACAGAAAGATAGTCCTTTGCCTGTGCAAACGCAAGGACAAGGTCTACATCCTCACTTCCTTCGTGAAGAAAAGTCTCAATAAGAGTATCGCCTGCAAAGAAAAGCAAAATAACGGAAAGCACTCCTATTATTGCAGAGGTTATCATTTTAAGTCTGAAAGTATGGCGTATACCTACGTCATCATTCTTTCCGAAATATTGAGCCGTAAAAATTCCAATTCCGGCAACCGTACCGAATATACAAAGATTGAAAACAAAGAATATCTGGTTTACAATTGCAACTCCGCTCATTGCCTCTGTTCCGATTCTTCCGACCATGATATTGTCAACCATATTTACAAGGTTTGTTATACCATTCTGAATCATTATTGGAACTGCTAAAAGCATTACCTTTTTATAAAAAGCCTTATCGCCTATATATTTGCTGAGTATCATTATATATTCCTTTCACTTTAAAACTAACAGCAGACAGTATACATCATCTGTCGGGGGTTGTCAATGCCTGTTTATTTTCCGAACTGCTTTCTGAACTGTTTTGGTGTCATACCTTTTATCTTACGGAAGCGGCAGATAAAATGGCTTGATGAAGAAAAACCTGTACTAAAAGCAATCTCTGTAACTGACATTTCCGTTGTTACAAGAAGCCGCTGCGCTTCACGCATTCGGATAAAGTTGACATACTCACTGAAGGTCTGTCCTGTTATTTCGCGGAAAATCCTTGAAAAATAGCTGTAGCTCATACAGCAGAGCTTTGCCATTTCGGAAACCGTAATGTCCGAGGCAAAATGTTCAGCTACATATGAAAACACGCCGGACAAATCGACAGCAGTTTTTCCGCTTTTATGCTCGTCAATATTAAGGTTTACACCGTCCTTCTGCCAGAACCTCAGTATCCACAAAAACACTTTACAGATATCAATTCTGACGGCAAGCTCATAACCGTATTCCTTCTGTGTGTATTCCTTATATAGGTTTTCTATTGCCCCAGGGATACCGCTGTCTTTAAGAGCTTTGCAGTATATTACCTTTTCGTAAGCATACTCTGACAGCAAAAACGGAAGCACGTATTTAATTTCAAAGAGGCTCTGCTCTGCACTGTATATCATTTCAGCAGGAAATCTCATCCAGTAATACGAGTTATTGTCCTCGGTTTTGGCAACTATTCTATGCACTTCACGCGAGTTTATGATAAGAAGGTCTCCCTTGCCAAAGCAGTACTTTTCTTCGTTTATAAAAACATCAAACGCTCCCTCTGTTGCATAAACCATCTCAATATCATCGTGAATATGGGCTTTTGCCATAGTTTTCTTACCTATGCACGACTGTATGCGAATTCTGAAAGGA
>JAZQGP010000028.1:0-124354 GCA_045540015.1 Eubacteriales bacterium | reverse complement strand
CGGAGAAAAAACTGAGCAAATTATAAAATTTTGTTAGAAAAATGTTAGAAATGGCTAGAAAAACCGCTAGATAAGGGTGTAAAAACAAGGTTTGAACCTCGCTTAAACCCGTACGGTTAAGCCATTTGTAGGGGTACAGTTACAGTGTAACCGAGGGGATTTCGAGTGCGCCCCGTTATGACCACTTCGATACTTCTCCGGATATGAAATTGTTTTATATGTCAGCCCTGACGATTTTGGCAAAAATAAAATTTAAGGCAAATATCAGGGCAAAACAAGCAAAAGTAAGTTAAAAATAAAACTACAGAAACCGCATAAAATCAAGGGTTTCGGGCTATATGAGTTCCGTTAGACGTAGAAGCTTTAGAGTGCTCCCCGTTATGACCACTTTGATACCCGTCAGTATTATATAACCGCGCACTGACAGGAGAGCACAGTGATTTTGTTTACAAACACGTCTTTCATCAAGAATTCTACCCTGTCCGAATTTCAATATTCACAGTGTTTTCAACGTTTGATAGTATATCAAACAAACTTAGTTCTGTCAAGAGATTAATTGTGAATATTTAAGCACCGTTTTTCAAAGGAGTTGCTTAATTTAGCGGTATGATAGTATTAATTAAAGGAACATCCTCTAAAAAGCGAATACTTCGGCAAGCTGCATGCTTGTCGGAGTATTGTGTATAAGTCGAAACACTGTCTTAAAGAAAAGTTTGCGCGTTGACTTAAATAACAGTTTTACTTCCGTCGGGAGCAATATAAACTATATCTGCATTCGGCTCATCGATTCCAAGTTCTTCGCAATAAACTCCGTTTCCACTCTTCTTATCGCCAAGTGTTGTTACGGTAATACTGCCGTCCTCGAATACGCTGTAGTTCTTGCCTGCATTCTGCTTGATTCCTTTTGAAAGAAGCCACTTTGCAATGTCCTCTGCATTTTCGGTAACATCTATACAGTTTGTAAACTCTTTCTTTGCATCAAAGCTGCTTGCTTTACCGTCATGTCCTATCTTCACATCACCCATTACAAGCAGATTTCCAATCTTGTCATATTCTTTAAGGAATGAAAGCACTTCGTGCTTTGATCCGTCGGGATAAAGCATTACAGCTGCATCGTATTCGTGACCGTGGTAGCTTATTTTTCCATTTTCAAGTTTTATGTTTCCACAACCAATTTCGTAAGACGGAGCCATTTCGCAAAGATAAGGGAAGTCAAACAGGTCATTTATAAGCTTAAACACGTTATACTGTGTTTTTCCTGCTCTGTTAATTACTCTTTCCTCAGGGTCAGACATCTTCCAGTTTGTTGTTGCTTCATAGCCGAAAATTACAAGCACACGGCTGTCGGGTGCGGTTTTCTGGAGCTTATTAAGCTCTGCAATTTTTTCCTCACATTCGGATATTGCTTCAAGTCGTCCGGGCTGTATGAGAGTGAGAACAACACCGGGTTCTTTACATTCATATCCGAGGTGATGTGTTCGTCCGCCAAAGCGTGCATTTGTCCAGGTTTCGGTGAAATATGATTTGAGAAGCATTGTACGTCCGGAATACCACATGTTATACCATCTGTCCTCGGGGCAGCTTCTTGCAAGTGCGTTTCTTACAGCAATTGGACAAGCTTCATCAGTCTGAGCGTAGTCTCTCTTTATCTGCCACCAGTCAAGACCGTTGCGGATAGGCTCAAGATTATAGTCATAAGGTCCTCCCCACCAGGTTGAATGAACACCGCAGAAAGCGTCCTTTCCAAAGTATTCCTTTGTGAGATTATAGAACACGCTCTCACATTCAAGCATAAGGTGTCTCATGTTTTCTATGTAGTTATTAATGACTTCATAGCTTTTTGCCTCATTGCCCTTTTCGGTGAACCAAAGGTAAATAAGGTTATCGGCAAGAGATTCTCCAAAGTGCTTTTTATAGCTATTATCAATCGTCGGAGAATAAGTAACATGGTCAACAAAGAAGTTTACCTTATCAAGGTCAAGGTCATCTATAATAGTTCTGAACTTATTGCTTCTGCGGCAATTGTTCTTCAAGCGGTATCCGCATTCGTCAACACAAGCACCGTCAACACCGGAATCCTTAACAAGTTCAAACAGGTCTCTCGTATACTTTCTGGATAAATCGGAATTTATATCAATTTCACTGTATTTTGCAACATAATAGATAAGTGTTCTTCCTGCATGTTCCTTGCCTGCGTTCACGCAAAGCTCATTAACACCGTCAAACTGCACTTTATCAGTTACATCAATCTTATCACAGAACTTGCCGTCTTCGTCCATTACAACACTCCAGCAACGCACAACTCTGTCATAAAGCTCTCCAAGATAGAGTGTAACACTTCCGTTTTCGTCAAATTTTACGTCGTTATAAAGTACAAACCAAATTCTGTCCTCCGGCTGTGCTTCATATTTTTCACGCGTTATATCTATGTCAATTGCCATCTTTATGCCGTGCTTTTTAAATTCATCGGCAACTGCCTTTACATTATTTGCAAGGTGCGGATTTGCGTACATACACTTTTCCGCAGGTGCAGAATGGAGGCTGACATAAACAAGATTGAAAATACTTCTTTTTGCTATATCTCTTGCCTTTTCAAGCGCCACATTCACGTCTAGGTCTTCTTCATTCCATTTCCAATATAAAATATGTGGATGCATAGTTATTTTTCCTTTCACAAAGCATTGGATAAAACTTAAGCGGCACAACTGTGCCGCTTATCTGTAAATACGGTTATTATTCCTCGTCGTCACAAAGCGCAGGACAGTTAGCGCAGTCTTCTTCTTCGCAGTCCTCACATTCGCCCCAGTCTTCATCGTCGCAGTCACAGCAATCATCGCCGTAAAGCTCGGACTCAACATCGCCGAGGTCACTGTCAAGCTCATCAGCATACTCATAGAGTGCATCGATGTCGTCATTGACAATTTCAAGCTCTTCGCTCATGTCGGAAAGAATATCAACTATTTCAGAAAGGATTTTGCCTTCCTTTGTAGTTGTGTCAAATTCCATGCCTTCCATAAGACCTTTAAGATGAGCAACCTTTTCCTTAATTTCCATAATTGTTACCTCACAATCACTGTGCGGTGAATACACCGCGGTTGTTTATCGGTACGGTTAGTTATACTCTTTCGATATATTCGCCTGTTCTTGTATCAATCTTAAGAACGTCGCCGATATTGATAAAGAGCGGAACCTTAATCTGAGCACCTGTTTCAAGTGTTGCAGGCTTTGAAGCTCCTGTAGCTGTATCACCCTTAAAGCCAGGCTCTGTTTCGGTTACTTCAAGCTCAACGAACATAGGAGGCTCAACTGCAATAACTGTTCCCTTATAGGAAACAACCTTGCACATCATTTCTTCCTTAACGAACTTGAATGCATCTCCAAGCTTATCAGAGTCAATAGGAAGCTGTTCGTAGCTTTCCATATCCATGAAGTAGAAAAGCTCTCCATCTGTGTAGAGATACTGCATATCCTTTCTCTCAACATGTGCGAGCGGATACTTATCTGTGGGGTTAAATGTCTTTTCAACAACTGCACCGGTTATAACATTTCTCAGCTTTGTACGAACGAAAGCTGCGCCCTTACCGGGTTTTACGTGCTGAAATTCGATTATCTGCATAACGCTTCCATCCATATCGAATGTTACGCCGTTTCTGAAATCGCCTGCTGTTACCATGTGTTAAATCCTCCAAAATATAATTGCATTTAGCAAATGCATAAATTTTCGTAGACAGTATACCATATTATGACAAGCTTTTCAAGTGTTTTGAGAAAAAATCTTAAATATTTTTCGATTTTTACAATACATTAAAAACTATATAACGAAAAGCTCCTTGGATGAGTGAGTCAAATTCTCATATCCGTTTTCTGTCACAAAAACAACATCTTCAATTCTGACACCGTATTTCCCCTCTAAATAAATGCCCGGTTCAACGCTGACAACTGCACCGCAAGGTATTATTCCCTTTTCAGACGGCGAGAAATTCGGCCTTTCATGAACCTCCATGCCGAGGCTATGACCAAGACTGTGTCCGAATGTACCCTTATATCCTGCACCGTCTATAACATCTCTTGCAGCCTTATCGACTTCACTTCCCATAACACCGCCGTGAATAACGGGAAATGCTGCTTTCTGTGCAGAAAGCACTGTATTATAGACTCTTATTTCATCGTCGGACGGCTTTCCGATATAAACAGTTCTTGTCATATCCGAGCAATAGCCGTCGCACTTAGCACCGAAGTCCATTGTCAAAAAGCCTTTTGATACGGGAATGTCTTCGGGAACACCGTGCGGAAGCGAAGATTTTTTACCGGATACTGCAATTGTGTTAAAAGCCTTGGTATCGGCACCGTTTCTGAACATAAAATACTCAAGCTCAAGAGCGAGTGCTTTTTCCGTAAAATCGGGTTTTCCGACGTTATCCGAAATGAACGAAAGCATATAAGAAAATGTTTTATCCGTTACACTCTGAGCTTTTTTCATCAGTTCAAGCTCATGCAAGGTTTTTACACCGCGGCATTCGGAAAGCAATGCCGAGCCGCCTATTAAAAGTTCACTTTCGGAAAATGTCTTTTTCAGATTTTCAAACGTGCTCACACTTACATATGATTCTTCAATCATTATTCTCTTACAGTCAGAAAGCACTTCTTTAACCTGAAGCCACACATTTTTGCCTTGTAAAACCAGCTTTATGTCCTTATCCACAAAACCATTTTTTTGCTTAATCTGAACCGATTCAAAGTATCTGAAATCTGTAATGAAAACCACTTCATCGGGTTTAACTATACAATACCCGTCAGAAGACGGAAACCCCGTTACATAGCTTCTGTTAACATACGAGAGCAAAAGCAATGCATCTGCTTTACCACAGAGCTTTTCACATATCTTTTTAACGTTTTCCGTCATGCATTTTCCTCCGCAATTTTCTCATAGCACTTTTTCATTGCAAGTGCATCCTCCGCCTGAGTACCGTCAGATTCACAAATAATTGTTGGAGTAACACCAAGGTCATAAATTGCTTTCATCAAATTATCATACTCAGGTCCAAACTGCGTATCTTCAAAAGTAAGATGTCGTTTTTCGCCGCCTTTGGTATACTCTATCTTGGAAAAATGGCAGTGAAGATTTTGTGCAGCCTCGGGAGTTACACGTTTTGATATTTCGTCAAATACACGCTTATAATCGTCTGCTGTCACGAAAACTCCGCCAAGCTCTCTTGCATTCATGTGTCCGAAATCAACAACAGGTACAACGGTTTTATCAACCGAGCACATATCTATGACCTCATCAAGTGTGCCGAACTGATTGACTTTTCCCATTGTTTCAATACCGAGGTCAAAGCCGTAAAGTCCCTCGTTGGAAAGACGCTCAATCGCATAATGAAGCGCTTCTTTTGCGTAATCAGCGGCAACGCTTCTTTCAAGCTTTGCACAAGAGCCTGCGTGAATTACTATAGTTTTTCCGCCAAGTTCTTTGAGTGCTCTCGCACTATCGATAATATACTTTGAGCTGTTTTTTCTCTTTTCCTCCTCAAGTGACGAAAGAGAAATGAAATACGGAGCATGAATTGAAAGACTGATACCTGCGTTTTTTGCATTCTCTCCGATTTTTCGGAAAGTTTCTGTACTTCCCATAACTCCTCTGCCTGCTTCATATTCATACGCATCAAGCCCAAAGTTTTTCACCCAAGCAGGAGCATCTACTGTGCTCTTTTTTCCGCTTTCAAAAAAGCTGTTCGAGTTTCCACCGGGACCAAAAAGAGGTTTTGACATAGTTATTTCCTCCTTAACAAACAATTATTAAAAGAAAATCCGAAGAACACAGAGTATTTCTGCGTTCCCCGGAAATTTAAATGTGCTTTAATTATTCAGCGTCAGCGGGAGCTTCAACTGCTTCTTCAGCAGGAGCTACAACTTCAGCAGCAGCTTCTTCTGCTACAGCTTCCTGAGCTTCTTCTGCCTGTTCCGGCTCGAGAAGTGCACGGATGGAAAGGCTTACACGCTTTGCTTCATAGTCGATTGCGGTAATCTTAACGGTTACAGCCTGACCAATGGAAAGTTCATCAGCGGGCTTTGCAATCTTCTTGTTGGAAATCTGAGAAATGTGGATAAGTCCGTCAATTCCGGGAATAACTTCAGCGAATGCTCCAAAGGGTGTAAGGCTTACAACCTTAGCTTCAACAATATCGCCTTCATTATAGTTCTTGGAAAGAATTACCCAAGGATTATCTTCATCAGCCTTATAGCCGAGAGAAATTCTCTTGTTTTCAGCATCAAGAGCCTTTATGAATACGTCGATAACGTCACCAACGTTAACAACCTCTGTGGGGTTCTTGATTCTCTTCCATGAAAGCTCGGAAACGTGAACCATTCCGTCAACCGCACCAAGGTCAACGAATGCACCGTAGCTTGTGATGGACTTAACTGTACCTGTGAACTTCTGACCAACTTCAACTGTTTCCCAGAACTTAGCTTCTTCTGCTGCCTTCTGTTCGCGAATAACAAGTCTTACAGAACCAACGGCTCTTTTTCTCTGCTTGTTGGTGCTGATAATCTTAAAGGAAACTGTTGTACCCATGAAAGGCATAAGATCCTTTTCTTCGTATGCTTCTTCTCTTCTGGGAAGAGTTGTCTGGGATGTGGGGATGAATACTCTGCCGAGAGAGCATACAACAACCACGCCGCCTCTTGTTACTTCGATAACCTTACCGCTAAGTATTTCGCCGCTTTGTTCAGCTTCTTCAACGGCAATCCAGTTCTTATCGGAGTCAATTCTCTTTTTGGATACAAGAACTGTACCTTCAGCATCGTTGAACTTTTCAACAATAACTTCAATCTCGTCTCCTACCTTTACTAAATCCTCCATCTTAGCGGAAGGATCGTCAGTCATTTCGGCAAAGGGAATTATTCCTGTGTATTTAATACCGAGGTCGACATGCACTTCGCCTGCCGATACGGACGTTACTACTCCTTTTACTCTTTCGCCGGGTCTGCACATCTTAAGGGATACGTCAAGCATCTCCTCAAAGCTCATGCTTTCATTGATTTCTGTGTTCATTGTTTTGTTTTGCCGGAACCGTCCTTTAAAAGAACCGTCACTCCGGTTTTTACCTCCTGTAATATATCATCAGGTGTTGAAGCACCTGCTGTTATCCCTACGGTGAAAACTTCATCTGAAACAGCCGTTTTATCCCGATATGCTTTAAGAAGCTCTTCTTGCGGCAAATCGGAAACAGTCTGCAAAAGATATGTGTTTGCACATTGTTTTTTTGCAATCTCTGCAAGCTTTGCGGTATTGGAGCTTTTCTTTCCGCCCACAACCAATATGCAGTCACACTCAGTCGACAGTCTGACAACTTCATTCTGACGTTTTTCCGTAACATTACATATTGTATCAAAAATTTTTGCGTTTGTATATAGTTTTCTTACAAGATTTTGACAATTTACATATTTTTCATTATTATATGTTGTTTGGGACGTTAAAACGATACAATCTTCATTTGTCGTTAAATTTTCCTTAACAGTTGAAAGCAGTTCTTGCTCATCACAGCATACAAATGTGCGTGTATGAGAATAGCTCTGTATGCCGATAACCTCAGGATGATTCTTATCTCCCATTATAATAACAGCATCCGCACCTTTAGAATTCTCATCAACAATATCGTGTATGCGTTTGACAAACGGACAGGTTGCATCAACATACGTAAAGCCGAGCTTGTCAAGCATTGCTATAATTTCACGCCTAACTCCATGTGTGCGGACAACAAGAACGCAGTTGTCCTTTTCGGGAACAAGTGAAGTAATGTTTTGCTCATCTATGCTGAATATGTTATCCATTTCAAGGCGTTTTATAAAATGCTCATTATGTATTAGCTCGCCTATAGTATATATTTTCTTATCTGTTTTGTTCCGAAGCTCATATATCGTATCAACCGCACGTCTTACTCCGAAGCAAAAGCCCGAATTTTCTGCACAAACAATCTTATAATTATTTTTTATCGAACTCACCGTTTCCAGCCCTTTCAGAAAGCTTGCATATTTCGGAGAAAACCTTTTCGCTGGCAATCTGGTATTCCTCCTTGCTGTTTTCAACAAAGCTGAAATCCTCATAAGAAATAGGCTTTCCTATAACAACATACACTCGTCCGAACAGCTTTATGCGGTAATCCTTTGTATAAATACCGACAGGCAGTACGCAGGATTTTGAATGACCTATAAACAGTCCTATTCCGCTCTTTACTTCGGTGTCATTTGGATTCTGACCAAGGCAGCGTTTTCCCTGCGGAAACAGGCAAATGTTATGACCGTCCTTTAGCAGACCAAGAGTTGTTTTAATTGCTGCAATGTCACCGGTACCTCTTTTTATCGGAAAAGCTCCGAGTGCTTTAAGCAGGAAGCCGAGAACGGGAATTCTAAAAAGCTCGGCTTTACCCATAAAGCTAACAGGATTCTTTGTAACGCATGCAAGAATTACAGGGTCCCAGTTTGAAATATGGTTTGCACAGACAATTGCACTTTTAAGTTCAACTGTGTTTTCGTTTTCAGCGCCAATCACCTTTACTCTGAAAAGCGCTCTTACGAATACTGACAGAACCTTTGTAGCGCCGTTATACAGCTTCATTGATTTTTCCATTTATAATCTCCAATGCTTTTTTTGTAGTTTCCTCGGGAGTAAGTCCCGAATTATCAAAGAGTATTGCGTCGGGTGCGGCAACACAGGGTGCCGTCTGTCTCTCGGAATCATTTTTATCACGTTTTATCATATCGGAGAGAACGTCATCGTACGTTACGGTTTGTCCTTTTGCAAGCAACTCCTCATATCGTCTTCTTGCTCTGTTTTCGGGATTTGCCACAAGGAAAAGCTTTACGTCTGCATCAGGAAGCACTACCGTACCTATATCACGTCCGTCCATTATGACGTCATTTTCCTTGGAAAAGTTCCTCTGCATTTCAAGAAGAAATTCCCTTACTTTCGGCAAAGCCGAAACAGCGGAAGCATACATTGACATTTCGGGAGTTCTGATAAGCTCTGACACATCAGATCCGTTAAGAATAACGTGCTGAGAGCCTTCCTTCCAGACAAGCTCTATTTTTATATCCGAAAACCTGGACGAAAGAGTTTTTTCGTCTGACGGATCAATGCCGTTAATTTTCGCGAAAAGTCCGACGGTTCTGTAAATTGCACCGGTATCAACATAAAGATATCCGAGCTGCTTTGAAAGAGCTTTTGCAAGAGTTGACTTGCCTGCTCCGGAAGGCCCGTCTATTGCTATACTGTACATATTTTTTCCTCTTATTCTTCTATTTTCTGTGAAGCTCTAATTCCTGCAAGATATCCTGTTGAAAAAGCTATCTGCAGATTATATCCGCCCGTATACGCGTCAACATCGATTACTTCGCCGGCAAAGTAGAGATTTCTCACCACTTTAGACTCCATCGTAGACGGGTTTATATCTTTAATATTTACGCCGCCCGATGTAATAACCGCTTCTGCTATCGGACGTGTTCCCGACACGGATATTTCAAAGCACTTTAAATTTTCAATAAGCTTTCTTCTTTGCTCTTTTGTTACGCTGTTAGCCTTTATTGACGGCGTAAGGGAGCACCGTTCTATAAACGGAACAACCATTTTTGACGGAAGCAGATGCGACATGACATTCTGCAAATCCTTGTTCGGGTTATGTGAAAACTCCGATACTAGACGCTCATCAAGTGTCTTTTCATCAAGCGCGCTTTTAAGGTCTATACGAAGTACAAATCTTCCCTTTTCAACTCTTCTCATGTGCGACGAGGCGCTGAGAACAAGCGGTCCCGATACACCGTAATGCGTAAACAGCATTTCTCCGAGCTTTTCAAAGATTACCTTTTTCTTTTGTGTGTCATATACGGAAAGTGTTATGTTCTTAAGAGAAAGTCCCTGAAGCGCTTTACAAACGCAGTCTTCGCTTGTAAGAGGAACAAGTGACGGAAATGTGTCGCTTATTCTGTGACCTGTTTTCTCGGCAAATGCGTATCCGTCACCGTCGGAGCCCGTAACAGGATATGAAAGTCCGCCGGTGCAAATTACGCAAGCGTCAAACCTGCTTTCCTTGCCTGTTTCGTCTGTTACCGAGAAAAAGACTCCGTCCTGCTGGTTTAGGTCGATTATTTTTTTATTTACAACAGTTACTCCGTTTTCACGGAGTTTATTCTTTAAAACCTTAAGAATGTCAAGTGCTTTGTCTGAAACAGGAAAAACCCTGTTTCCTCTCTCAATCTTCAAAGGACAGCCGCCGCTTTCAAAAAACTCCATGAGCTTTTCGGGCGGAAATGCATTTAAGGAAGCATACATAAACTTCGGATTTACGGGAATATGCTTCATGATATCGGAAAGTGCACTTGCATTTGCAACGTTACATCTGCCCTTTCCCGTTATGAGAAGCTTTTTTCCGAGATATGCGTTATCATAGTATTCTTCAGAGGCTATTTTCTTTTCTGAACGGTTCTTTTCAAAAAGTGTAACTTGCGTACCGTTTTCAGCTGCAGCGATTGCACACATAAGTCCTGAAGCACCGCCGCCTACAACGCATATACTCTTACTGTTTTTCTGTGTTTTCATACACTTCATACTCTTCCCAGATTTTTTCGAGTTCATCAAAATTTTCTCTTACCGTATCATTTTTCTTTCTTCCGAGTGCGATGATAAGAGCATTTATAATGCTGAGAGGTGCAACAAGGGAATCTACAAAGGACGCCATATTACTCTTAACAAAGAGCTTTGCGTTTGCAAACGGTGCTATGGGTGACACCTCGCTGTCGGTAATTGCTATAACCTTAGCTCCCTTTCTGCGGGCAAATTCGGCAGCAAGCTTTGTACGGCTTGAATAACGGGGAAATGAGATTGCAATAAGGCAGTCCTTTTCGTCCATGCGAAAAATCTGTTCAAAAAGCTCATCCGTGCTGTTTGAAAGCATAAGTCTTACCTCTGGGAACATATAGCAAAGATAATGGTGCAGAAAATCGGCAAGCATACTTGAAGAACGCACACCGATAATGAAAATCTTTTTAGAATTGCAAATTGTATCAACAGCGTTTTCAAAAGAAGCGTTGTCAATTTCGGCAAGAGTTGTTTTGATGTCATACATATCCGACTGAAGTACTGCAGACAGCACATCACCCTCACCTATCATATTATCTGCAACGCCTATACGCTGAACGCTCGTCAGCTTTGTTCTGAGGCTTTGTTGCAGCTCGCTCTGAAATTCCGGATACCCCGAAAAACCAAGCTCAATCGCAAATCTTACAACAGTTGATTCAGATACTCCTATATTATTTCCGAGCTTTGTAGCAGTTAAAAAAGCCGCAATATCACCGTGTTCGGTAACATACGACGCTATACGCTTATGGCTCTTTGACATACCCGCAAATCTGTCGCTGATTATTTTAAACAGATCCTTCTGCATCTTGCACCTCTTAATTTTATAAAATCACAATCTATATTATCACACCCAAAACAAAATTTGTCAAGTACATTTTGTCAAAATTTCTACAAATTTTCTTTCAGTTTCATTGACAAACAAACACCGCAATGCTATACTTTACATGTATTTTTTACTTGCAAACTTTTATTTAAGCAACTATATTGATTTATGGAGAGATTGATTTGACAGAAAGCCGCATTCCGGAAAAATTCTTAAGCCGAATGAAACAACTGCTCGGAATTGAATACGAAGCATTCCGCACCGAGCTTTCTACAGGCACGTCATCACGTGCACTGTTTGTAAATACAGAGAAAATCAGTCCCGACAGCTTTTGCGGCATTTTTGATGATGTGCTCACACGTGTCCCCTTCTGCGACAACGGTTTTTACTTTGAATCGGAAGGAGTCGGAAAAAGTGCGCTTCATCATGCAGGCGCGTTTTATGTTCAGGACCCGTCAGCCATGAGTACGGTGTGCAGTACGGTTATAGAAAAAGGAAGTAAAATACTCGATATGTGTGCCTCTCCCGGAGGCAAAACAATACTTGCTGCCTTGAAAACAGGAGAAAACGGAATTGTTGTTTCAAACGAATACAGCGTATCACGCTGCAAAACACTTGTAGGAAACATAGAGCGTTTCGGTCTTTCAAATGTAATATGTGTAAACTCAGATGCAGCCAATGATACGTTTTTATCCGACAGGTATGAAGAAAGCTTTGACCTTGTAATCGCCGACGCTCCTTGCTCGGGTGAAGGAATGTTCCGAAAATATCCCGAAGAAGCAATATCCGAATGGAGCGAAGACAACGTTAAGCTATGTGCACAAAGACAGGCAAAAATCCTTGACAACGCGGCAAAATGTGTCGCACCCGGTGGAAAGCTTTTATACTCAACCTGCACCTTCAGTCTTGAAGAAAACGAAATGACAGTTGATGCATTTTTATGCCGTCACCCGGATTTTCACCTTATTCCCGTAACAGACACAGTCAGAAGCATTACGGCAGATGCGTACAGCTTTGACGGATGCAAAACAGAAAACATAAACCTTGCACGCCGTTTTTATCCGCACCTGTCAAAAGGCGAAGGTCAGTTCATTGCCCTTATGCAAAAACAGGCTGTTTCAGAAGACAGCGTACCAAGATGCAAAAAGAATCATGACAAACAAATTCTCAAAGGTATATCTAAAGAAGAAAAAGCCGCACTTGACAAGCTTTTCAAGTGTCTGTGCTCCCCTCTCGATTACAGCAAAATTTTCAAATACGGCGAGAATATAATTTACTGTGAAAACAGTTCCTTTATTCCCGACAAGCATGTGTTTTCTTGCGGTGTTAAGATAGGCGAATTTTCTAAAAGCTACATTGCTCCCCACCACAGCTTTTTCAAATGCTTTTCTGACATATTCAAAAACAAGCTTGAAATATCCGATAACAAAGAAGCGCTTGAAAAGTATCTTCACGGAGAATGTATAGAAGCGGATATTTCTGACGGATGGTGCGCAGTAACCTGTCACGGAATACCTCTTGGCGGTGGAAAAGCAGTTTCGGGTATAGTGAAAAACCATTATCCGAAAGGTCTCAGAAGCAATTAAAAAACAATTCTACAGGGCTAAAAATCATATTATATAATAATTTATGCCAAACTACAATGAGAATAGTAACAAAGGAGTAACCATGAACATTTTAAAAGGACTCATTCCCGAGAGGGTTTTTAAATATTTTGAAAAAATAAGCTCAATTCCGAGAGGTTCGGGAGACATGCAGAGAATTGCAGCCTACTGCACGGAGTTTGCGCGTTCTCACGGTCTTAAATATGAATGCGACGAAGCTTTCAACGTTATTATTTACAAGGACGGCACAGAGGGTTTTGAAAATGCACAGCCTGTAATACTTCAAGGGCATCTTGACATGGTATGTCAGAAAACTGCAGACAGCATGCATGATTTTGAAAAAGACGGTCTATCTCTTTACATTGACGGCGATTTCATTAAAGCAAAAGACACAACTCTCGGTGCTGACAACGGAATTGCAGTTGCAATGATTCTTGCTATACTTGAAAGCAACAGCATTTCGCATCCCCCTATTGAAGCAGTATTTACGACAGACGAAGAAATCGGAATGATAGGCGCTTCAAAGCTTGAGATGTCAAAGCTCAAATCGAGAAGAATGTTAAATCTCGACTCGGAATGCATTGATGTGCTTACAGTTTCTTGTGCAGGCGGTGCACGTGTTGAATGCTGTCTGCCTATAGAGCGAAAAGAGACCGAGGGAACAGAGATTACTGTTACACTCGAAGGACTTCTCGGCGGTCATTCCGGAGTTGAAATAGACAAAGGCAGAATTAATGCAAATGTCCTGATGGGAAGAATACTTCTTCACATGCAAAAGGAGGAAGAATTTGACATTATAAGCATAAACGGCGGAGACAAGGACAACGTTATAACCCCTGCGTGCAAAGCTTCTCTTACAGTAAAAAACGCCTCAGGCTTTACTCAAAAGCTTACAGCGTATCTTGATACAATTAAGGAAGAAATAAAGACAAGAGAACCTAATTTTGCTCCCTCTGTCTCCACAAGTGAAAACGAAAACTTCAGCGTGCTTACAGACGAGAGTGCAAAGCAAATTATAAGTTTTCTTGCCTGTGCGCCAAACGGCGTTATACAGATGAGTGCCGACATTGACAGTCTTGTTGAAACCTCACTCAATCTCGGTATAGTGAAAACGGATGAAACTCAAGCCGAGATGATTTATGCCCTCAGAAGCAACAAGCAATCCGCCCTTCTCGCACTTGAAGAAAAAATACACGCATATGCATCTGTATTTAATGCAAGAAGTGAAAGCAGCGGCCACTATCCGCCGTGGGAGTTTGTGTCGGACAGCGAAATGCAAAGGCTTTACATTGAAACCTATGAAGAAATGTTCGGCAAAAAGCCGACAGTTGAAGCAATTCACGCAGGACTTGAATGCGGAATGTTCTCGTCCGGTCTTCCGGGGCTAGACTGCATCTCATTCGGACCTGTTGCCCACGATATTCATTCGGTAAATGAACGGCTTAGTATTTCTTCGGTTAAGGAAACTTTTGAGCTTATATTGAAAATACTTGAAAAAATGAGATAAAACCTTTCCCCGTCGCAAGATGGGGATTTTTTCATTATTGCCCAAAACACCTTGCTTTTTGTCGGTTGTTGTGGTATAATTACTTGGTTAAAAAACAAAAGTCGCAAATTTTGCGGCGGAACGGAGAAAAACATGGACAAGCAAACAAACTTCAAGCCTTATGTACCGGCTGAGAAGGTAACTCCCGAGATAACCGTAACCTCGATTATCATGGGTATTCTTCTTTCCGTTATATTCGGCGCGGCAAACGCATACCTCGGACTTCGAGTCGGTATGACTGTTTCCGCTTCAATCCCCGCTGCAGTTATCGCAATGGGAGTTATCCGCGTTATCCTGCGCAAAAACTCGATACTCGAAAGCAATATTGTTCAGACTATCGGCTCTGCAGGTGAATCGCTCGCGGCAGGTGCAATTTTCACTCTTCCGGCTCTTTTCTTATGGGCAGCTGAAGGAAAAGCGGACAAGCCCGGACTTCTTGAAATTACGCTTATTGCCCTTCTCGGAGGACTTCTCGGCGTATTCTTTATGGTTCCTCTTCGCAATGCTCTTATAGTAAAAGAACACGGTGTTCTTCCCTATCCCGAAGGAAGTGCATGTGCAGACGTTCTTCTTGCAGGTGAAAAAGGCGGAGCTAATGCGTCCACCGTATTTGCAGGCATGGGATTTGCAGCACTCTTCAAGTTCATTATCGACGGTTTGAAGCTTGTTGCAGGTGAAGTATCTGCTAGTGTTAAGGGTTATGCAGGTGAAATTGGTACACAGATTTATCCTGCTGTTATGAGCGTTGGTTACATCTGCGGTGCGAGAATTGCCTCTTACATGTTCGCAGGCGGCGTTTTAAGCTGGCTTGTACTCATTCCTATGATTGTTCTCTTCGGCAGCGGTACTGTAATGTATCCCGGAACTGAGACAATCGGCGAAATATTCGCTGCAAGCGGTGCAAGCGGAATCTGGAGCTCATACATCAGATACATCGGTGCAGGCGCTCTTGCTGCCGGCGGTATTATCAGTCTTATAAAGTCACTGCCCACTATCATATCCACTTTTGGCGGTGCGATAAAGAGCATGAAAGGTGCTAAAGCGGACAGTACAGACAGAACAAGCAAGGATTTGAACATTGTAACCGTAATAATTGCAATTGCAGTTCTCACGCTTCTTGTATGGCTCATTCCCGCAATTCCCGTATCGCTTTTAGGTGCTGTAATTGTTGTAATATTCGGTTTCTTCTTTGCAACCGTTTCTTCGAGAATGGTAGGACTTGTAGGAAGCAGTAACAACCCCGTTTCCGGCATGGCAATCGCAACTCTTCTTATTACAACTCTCATTCTCAAGCTCACAGGAACAACCGGTATTGCAGGCATGACAAGTGCTATTGCAATAGGCTCTATTATCTGTATAGTTTCCGCAATCGCAGGTGACACATCCCAGGACTTGAAAACAGGCTATCTTCTCGGTGCAACTCCCAAGAAGCAGCAGATAGGTGAAATCGTAGGTGTTGTTGCAGCAGCTTTGGCTATCGGCGGAACACTCTATCTGTTAGACAGAGGCTTTGGTTTTGGTTCTGAAGCTCTTGCTGCTCCACAGGCAACACTCATGAAGCTTATCATTGAAGGTATAATGGACGGAAATCTTCCTTGGGGACTTGTATTTATCGGTGTATTTATAGCAATTGTTGTTGAAGTCATCGGTATTCCCGTGCTTCCCTTTGCAATCGGCATATATCTCCCCGTTCAGCTCAATGCGTGCATCATGGTCGGTGGTCTTATAAGACTTGCTCTTGACAAGATGAAGAAGGAAAAGGAAGAAAAAGAAGCTATTGTAAACGACGGCGTTCTCTTCTGCTCGGGCATGATTGCAGGTGAAGGACTTGTTGGTATTCTTCTTGCCATATTTGCAATCTTCGGAATTGACAAGGTAATTGACCTTTCTGCAAGATTCAACATTCCCGCTCCTGTTTCAAACATCGGCGGACTTGTTCTGTTCGGTATTATAATCCTTACAGTTCTCAAATTCTCCCTTTGGAAAAAGAGAAAATAAGCCATGAGTAAGAAACAAGAAAACTATCTTGAAAAGATTCCTACAAGATCGGAAAAGCTCACATGGAAAACCGACGGCGAAAATCTCATAACTCTTGAAATTGAAAACAAAGGCTTTTTCAACAGGCTGTTCCAGCTTATTCTGAAAAAGCCGAAAGTAAGCTACATTCACCTTGACGAATTCGGCTCGTTTGTATGGTCGGTTATCGACGGTGAAAAAAGCATTTACGACATTGGTTCTGAGGTAGATGAGCATTTCGGAGAAAAGGCTCAGCCACTGTATGAGAGGCTGTGTCAGTTTTTCGGGATACTTGAGAGTTATGGGTTTGTGGGATATAAAAAATAGTGATATGTTAACACCCGCCGCACAATAAAGTGCGGCGGGTGGTTTTATCCTATATACAAAAATGAGTATTTTTGACCATTCTTTGCGTTCTTTAGATTTCAAACATTAATATTACTCAACCTTTGCATAAAACCATTCATTATATATCAATGAATCAATTTTTTTACAAAATTCTAAAAGAGAATCGTGTCCGACTTTATTTTTCTTTAAATTTTCATCAGATAGCATCTGTGTTCGAGCCTTGATAAAGCATTTGCGTGCATCATTTGAACTTTTAATTGAAAAAACAGCGGCTAATTTAATCTTATTCTGATATTCTGTTGGAAAATCACGTACGTATTCATTTCTTGCATTCCATAGTTCGGTATAGTATTCAGTAGATAGATTACTAAAATCATAGAGAGCGTGAAAAACACCTTCATCTTTCATGCCTTGTAAAATATCTCCTGCAAAAACATCAATTGCGCCTCTTGCTAACGATAACGCGAGCTGCCCTATAGAATACTTACCACCGGCATTTTCAACTATAGCAGATGTTACTTCTGATACCACAAAGCTAAACCCTTTTTTCAATACCTGATCCACAAAATAGCATCCATATTTGTTATTGTCATATTGTTTCAATCGTTTAGATATAATTTCAAAAGCTTTCGGGTATTGTTCTTTATAACTATCAGGCAAATATTCAATAAATTCTTCCAATTCCTTTCTATTGCTCTCGCTGCATTGGATTATTGCCTGTATTGAAAGAAATTCCTGTACAGTATCAAAATATGCTTCAGATAATTTAATCGTTATATTTCCTTCATAAATAAACATATCCGTATTACGTTTAAACAAATCCGACAAGAATGGAAAATTTTCACTATCAATCAATTCATCTGCGACATCGAAAACAATGGTACCTATATTTGCAACAACTTCGCCTGCTTCAGTTAAAGCAAGACTATCTTCTATATTTTCAGCAAGTTGATAATCAGATGGCATAACCAATATATCAACCATTTCATTTATACGCTGTTCAAAAAGTCCAAAAGGCTCTCCATCAAATAATGCTAAAGATCCTAAAGCAATATCTCCCCATAGTTCTTGCGACGATATGTACTTTTCGAGCTGCTGGTCCGACCAACCTAAATGTGCTGAATCAAATCCCCATTTCAGATTTCCTTCAAAAACAGGATTTGATAAAAAATCATTTTCTATAACTGATGAAACAGTGTTTGACAATGTTTCGGGTAAAATATCATAATCATTCACAATGTCAAAACCTGTCAACCAGGACAAATCTTCCAAGTTCACATATGTATTTCCGTCCCTGCATGTCATCTGAATAGTAGTCTTATTAAAATAATCATTATAAATAGAATCTTTTAATAGGGTTCCGTCTTCAAATGATATCTCAATATTCTCCCAGTGACCGTTTGGTTTGTTTGTAAAATCATATCTAACCAGAAGAGGTTGATTTATATTATCCTCCCATACCCTAAGAATTCCGGAAATGGATGTGTCATATTTATCATCAAATCCAAAGAATATAGGTAAAACGACAGAAGAGTCTGAATAATACCCTGAATCAAAATAGTATGCATCAATTTTTTGTTCATAACAGAAAAGGAATTCCTTATAATCAGAAGGGATTTCATATGTAATATCAATTCTGCGAGTTTTATTATCCCAATTCACATAAGCATTCAAGCTCTCAGAAACAAACCTGACAGGAACCATAGTTCTGTTATTAATAATCTTCGCGGGTACATCCGTAATACGCTCTTTACCATTTACAATAACTTTTGTATCATTTATGCGCATAATAATGGTATTCCCATTACCTGTCGCTGTAATAGTTGACGTTGCGCCGTCCCAGTCAACAACCATCCCCATAGCTTCAAATATCGCTCTAATCGGCACAAGAGTTCTGTTGTCTTCTATTACAGGTGGAACATCAAATTTGATTCTTTCATCATTTAAATATACCGAAACACACCCAAGAGACACTTCTGTCTCAATTGGATAACCTGAGTATTTAATAGTGTTATTTCCCAACTGACCAGCTTCATTATTTCCCCACATGTAAAGAATACCATCATTACTAATTGCTGCACCGAATTCATCACCAAGAGCAATTTTTGATATATTATCTAAAATTTTTACAGGATCACAATTATAGTTCCTGTCTTTGCCATCACCTTTGCTCCCGTTAAAATCAGGACCAACTATCCACAGCGTCCCATCATTTTTTAATACTTCAACATTCTTATCATTTACACAAGCTGTATCAACACCATCCATTATTTTAACCGGATTACATACTTTTTTGTCTCTGCTATAGAATCCAAAATTTTTATATTCATTTACACCCCACACCCAAAGACTTCCATCCTTTTTAACAGCGGATGCGTTAAATGACCCCAGACTAACAGATTTTACTTCGTCCAATATCTTAACCGGAATATTGCTGGTTTTCGCGCTTCCATTGCCAACCTGACCGTATCCATTGCTTCCCCATGTCCATAAGCTTCCATCACTTTTAATAGCAGTACTGTAATTATATCCCAACGAAACAGATACTACATTGCTTAATACATGTACGGGTTTTTGTATCCAATACGGAACATCGCTACCGTGACCGACTCGTGTATTTTGGTTATTTCCCCAAACCCACAGAGTACCATCGGTCTTTAGTGCAGCGCTATGGTATTTTCCTAAACTCACAGATGCAACATTATCCATTATTTTTATCGGTGTGGATGAGGAATCCGATGATCCATCGCCCAGGTAAGCACTACCCCACATCCAAAGACTACCGTCCGTTTTAATTGCAGCATAACGAGAATAGCTTGCACAGGCATATACAACATCGTCCATTATTTTTTCGGGTTCATTTGGAAATTCCATATACCAAAGAGTTTTATCGTTTTTTATTGCCAGAATGTTGTATTCTTTAGCAGAAACATCTGCAACGTCATTCATTATATTAGTCGGAGTATCTAATTCTTTGCCACCCCAAATCCACATTTTACCATCAAGTGATACAAGTATACTATAGTTTCTATCTATGCAAATCATCGGAAGCTTTTTGTTTAATGTAGGAATTGCCAATGTCGGCATTGAAGTAGTTTCTTCATAGTGATATGTAAAATTTGCGTTTTCAAGCCCATCATCACTTGTTGAAAAACCAAGGCATTCCTTCCATGCGTGCTCAGATCCCACATAGTTTACCTGCTCAACACTGTTACAACCATAAAAAACATATTCGCCTAAAAAAACCTTCGGATTTTTAATTGTAACCGAAACCAAGCCTTCACAATAAATAAAAGCACCATACATGATATTCTCTATTGATTTACCAAGAGTAACAGACTTTAAATTTTTGCATTTCCAAAAAGCATGTTGCCCTATTGACTTTACACTATCCGGAAGAGATATAGATGACATATTGCACTCCCAGAATATATACGATGAAATGTGGGTAATACCTTCTTCAACTATTACATTTTTAATGCTTTTTCTATATTCAAACCAAGGTATGTTTGTTTTGTATGCAGCATTTCCATCCGAATGGAACTGAAATTCA
The DNA here is from genome assembly GCA_045540015.1 of Eubacteriales bacterium. GTDB lineage: Bacteria > Bacillota > Clostridia > Oscillospirales > CAG-382 > UMGS1387. The sequence continues at coordinate 103,831 of JAZQGP010000028.1, read as the reverse complement.
GGCAATCCGGCACCACTAATAGTCAAAGTTCCATTATCATCGAGTTTCCACACTGCGTTTTCTCCGCATTCACCCGATGCCACCTCTGCAGCAAAAGCGGAAAACGAAAGAGCTGCGGCAAGCATAATAAAAGCTGATAATACAATTAGCCTCTTTTTCATTTCCTTAGTCCTCCAGATTTAAAGTTAATGTTTTATATCTATAATCTTATACAGTCTATTAACCGCAACAACGGCCTCCTGTCGAGTCATGTTGCGTTTAGGATAAAAACAATTGATTTTTAATTCAGAATCTTTTGTAGAATCGTAAGAATATATCTTCTGTTCACCTTTTAAAACCTTTTCTTCATGCATTACATATACAGCAATTTTTGCATAATCAGATATTTCATCCGCATCAGAAAAAGGAATATGGAAATTCTCAACATTGTCATATGGCAACATAAGTACCGAATCGTCAAATATCCGAAACAGCATCGTTGCTATTTGCTCACGTGTTATTTCAAGGTCGGGCGAAAAAAATGCTTCTTTCTTTTGTTCATCTAATAATGTTCCGTTAACATAGCCTTTAGAAAAAGCATATTGTATTTCGCTTTTGTACTCGCTTTCATCAATATCTTTTATATTAACATCAGATAAATATTGTTCGCCTTTTTTGCCCTGTCGGGTGTCTGCACATGCAATAAGTGCGGCAAATTCTGCTCTTGTTATTTTTTTCGTCATATCCCATTTCAGCATTTCAGCGGATATGATACCTTCGCGCTTTGCTTCATATAGCTCATCTTTTGCCCAATCCGACGAAATAATCCTACTCTTTTCAGCTTCAACAAAAGCATCAACCAAAATTTCCATCGCCTGTTTTACGGAAATTCTTTCTCCACTTTCAACATTGCGAAGTCGTACAGAAACCATAACCGCGTTGCTGCCGGAATACTCATTAAAGTACTCGTGGGTAAACTCTTCTAATTTATAATCAAAGCCGTCTTCTTCAAGCCATATAGACGAAAGGCAGTATGCCAAATTATTATACTCTGCCTGCTTAACAGTATCAATATCATACATTGTAAGACATTCTATTCCATCAACACGCGTAGAAGTAGAAATAAAAGTCTCTGTCGGCAAATCAAAAGGGTCATCACGTAGTTTATTTATAGTCATACGATTCTTTATCGGTACAGTATCATTCTCATCACGCCACGGTGAGCTCTCCACAACGCAATCATTTACACTTATGCCGGCAAATTCCCCTCCGTATCTGTTTTTATCGGCAGAAATATAGTATCCACGTTCAAAAAGCAACGAATTCTTTTCCCATTCCTCAACTCCGCAGCTCGATAAAGTAAACAGTTCAGGTATACTGTCACGGTTTAAGTCAGTCATCATCATTGCATCGACATTATCATTGCTTTCTTCGATAACCTTTGCAAAATCTCCGTATAATGTTTCAAAATCAACAGGCTGATACTCCTTGGCATCTATCACAACCGAGCCGCAGACTGAAATCGCCATAAATATTGCAACAAATACTATTGAAAAAATACACTTTTTCACAGTTATGCTCCTTTTCGTTTTTTTGGATTATTATATCATCAATAACTCACAAAAACCACCTTTTGGCAGAAATAACCGTTTTAATGGAATATTTAACCGTTTTTATCAACAGACATACTTACAATCCCTACAAATTCGGAGTTGCTGTACTTGTATACATATTCGCCGTCATACTTTTCGGCAATCGCCTTTATTTGATGTACGCCTATTCCATGATTGTCACGGTCGGTTTTGGAGGTGTTCAAGTCTTCATTTACAGGAAGACTTGAATTTTTCAACATTACAATCAGTCTTCCGAGTTTTCTGTTTATATGCAGTTTTATTCTTTTCTCACTCGTTTTATGGCACGCATCAATAGCATTATCTAAAAGGTTTGACATAATTGTACACATATCAAAGTCAGGTATTGTAACTCCGTCAAAACTGCAAATCTCATAGCTGATATTAATTCCGGCTCTTTCTGCTTCTTTATTTTTAAGTGTCAGCAGTGCATCTAAAGCCAAATTGTCACAAAAGCTTTGCTGCTCTATTTTCTCAAGTTTTTCTTTGATTTCGTCAGCGTATTCCAGCACTTTCTGCGAGTTATTGAGCGTACCCATAACTTTTAAGTGATTTGCAAAATCATGCTTTAATCTTCTGTATTCTACATACTGTTCTTTGATATCCCTGAAATGTCTGTCTTTGATTTTTGCCTGTTCCTTCATGAATTCAGCCTCAAGCCTTGCAGCAGTTGCAGCTTTAGCTGCTTTGTATATCCAAACTGCAACAACTGCAGATAGTATCATAACTATTACAACTGTTACAAGTATGTATATTGATGTAACCTTATGTTCAAACACAAGCATGGCAAACATAAATAGAATGAGACACTGAATAGCAATGTACAAGAAAACGAATTGAGTAGAATCTCTTTCAGCTTTAATTATTTTGTTCTTTATCAACAACACAGCAACCGTATTGAATACAAAAATAAACAAATATACTGTTCCCTGCCATACGAAGCTTTTTATTGTAAACTCTGCCATATCAACCATATTGCAGTGGTACAAATATTTTGCAAATACCAGTGCCAAAAACTCAGAACATATTACACAGACCATATTTACAGTTTGAACAATTATTTTTTTATAGAATTTACCCTTATACAAAATATGCATAAGCACAAGTGCAAATACCGTTGAAACTGCCGCCTTTATTGAAACAATATCAAACATTAGGACATATCTTATCATATTAAAAAACTGAAATACAGAAAAAATAATAACAGTCTTTTCTTTAGAAAACCTTTTTTCAAGAAGTGATGACCAGAAGTGAAAACAGATGAGTGATTCAACTATGTATCCCGGTGCAACAAGTAACCATTTCATATAGTACCTCCAAGATAAAACGCGAGCTTTTCCCTAGCTGAATTTATGTATGCTCTGCTGACGGGAATCTGCCTTTCATCAGACATAAATATAATTTGACGGCTGTATTTTGTGATAAAATGCATGTTAACAATAAAGCTTTGATGCGTTCTTACAAATGTATCGTCCGGAAGAATTGCCTCTATTTTTTTCATACTTGCCCTATACTCGAGTAATTCCCCGCTTTTCATATGCAGTATCACATTTTTAAGTTTTGATTCAATATACATGATATCATTTGAATTAATACTGATATATTCGTTTCTTAAATGCAAATATATCTGTCTTTCACGAACACTGTTAAGCACCTTTATTACTGCGTCCTTAAATCGAATCTCTTCGAGTTCTTTTGTGAGAAAATAAACATGTGACACCTTATATACATCCTTAAAGTATCCGGGATGAGCTGAAACAAAGACGATATTTGTATAAGGGGATTTGCAGTTTATTTCCTTACCGATTGCTATTCCGTCTCTTTCTTTAAGAACAATATCAAGAAAAACCACGTCAAACTGCTTTTCCTGCATCTCTCTCAAAAACTCATCCGCACCCAAGTACTCGAAAATTTCAATTTTTTTCTTGTCACTCACGCTATCGATGAGCATACATTTAACTTTTTCAATATCTGTAGGATTGTCATCAACTATAGCTATTTTCAAAATCTGTACCTCTCTTTTTAATATGCCTATAACTGTTATTGTTTTTATTTAATTATATAAAGTTTGAAATTGAAAGTCAAGAACATAATTATGTGACCTTTTAAAAGCAAAAAAGGAAACCCGCAGCGGATCTCCTCTTAATATTTTGCAGAACAAAAATTAGTTATGCGTTTATAAAGCTCAACCTATATGTATCTTTTCGGCAAGAACAATTCTGTCACTCGACTTGCCGACCTTGATATCAACATCCATTTCAAAAAGCTCGTACTTTTTATTAACAGACCACTCACGAAGCTCGTCAAATCCTATTTCAAAACACACACTTTTTTCTTCGCCGGGGCAAAGAGCAACCTTATCAAAGTCGCAAAGCTCCAGCATTCTGTGCGTAACCGTACCTCCATATTTCCTTATATAGAGCTGAACAACAGCCTTTCCGAAAACATCCGAAACATTTTTAACCTTCAGTTTTACCCCGATTCTTTCGCCGTTTCTTATCTCTTTGGCGTTCTTTTTGATAATTTCAAGGTTGCTGTATTCAAATTCGGAATATGAAAGACCGTATCCGAAAGCAAATTGAGGCTTACTGTCCATATCCATATAATCAGTATAATACCTGCGGTTATATGCACAAGGCACATGTGAAACGCTTTTCGGGAAAGTTATTGAAAGTCTACCGAAATTATTGGCTTTTCCAAACAGTGTATCATAAATCGCCCTTGCACCCTCCTGACCGGGATATCCGCACCAGAGAACAGCATCAGAACAGTCGCATACATTTTGAATCATATACGGTCTGCCGCCGATGCCTATACTTATAATCGGTTTTCCGAATTTTCTAAGCGTCTTTATCAGCTCGTTCTGACACGGAACAAGCTCTAAATTGCTTAAATCCCGTCCTTCACCGCAGTCCATATAAATATACGACTCCTTAAGCGTTCCTGCACCATTATACTGACTCTTGAAATCACGTACGCTGCTTCCTCCAAAGCCGAAAAGTATAACATCTGCATTGCTTACAGCATTTTCGAGATTTTTCTCCGAAGCAGTTATGCCCTTTTCAAAGCTCCAGCCTTCAATATATTTTGCACCCTTTTCGCAAAAATAGCTCTTCACCGTAACCGAGTTTTTCTGTTCGGGAGTGTAGTCGCCCAAAAGATAATATATTGAGTCGAGGTTTTCGCCTATAAGCAGTATCTTTTTATCCTGTGTCAACGGCAAAATATTCTCTTCGTTTTTAAGAAGAACAAGGCTTTCTGTTGCCATTTCGTAGGCAATTTTCTGTCCCTCACCTGACATAATGAATTTTTTCGACTGGCCGTTTTCCTCGATATAAGGCTCATCCATAATACCGCTTTTGAACTTCTTCTCAAGAAGTCTTATAACAGACCTGTCAACGGTTTCCTCTGTTATATACCCCATTTCAACAGCTTTTCCGAGAAGAGTATAGGCTTCATCCCAGAAGCCGCAATCAACACCGTTATTCACTGCGATTGCGCCCGTTTTCACCTTGTCGTCCATATAATGAACCGACATAAAATCAACAGCACAGCCATCAGCCCTTGTAACGCCGTCAAAACCGAACTCATCGCGTAGAATGGTATTGTTAAGGTAACCATTAGCATTGCATGGTACACCGTCAATCTCGTTATAGGTAACCATAACGAAATCACAGCCCTCTTTGGCAATTGCCTCTGCCGCCGGAAGGTGAATTTCCCTCAGCTCTCTTTCGCCGATATTTACCTCGGCGCTGTTATGACCGCCAACCATTGCTCCCTGAGCTGCAAAATGCTTGGCACAGAGCATTGCACCGCCGTCACGCACACCTTTTACCGCCGCTTTAGCAAAGCTTGCCACCACATACGGATCCTCTCCAAAGCTCTCTTCGCATCTTCCCCATCTCGGATCAAGAGCAACGTCAAGCACCGAAAGAAAGACTATATCAACACCGCCTGTTTTAGCTTCCTTACCTATCATTTCGGCTTGCTTTTTATAAAGCTCAGGATTAAAGGAGCAACCAACGTTAAAGTTGACGGGGTATATTACGCTGTCAAGGGCTTGCCTTCCGTGGGGCGCCTCGTCTTCGTGGATTACCGGTATACCGAGTCTTGTGTTCTCTACCACAAATTTCTGCATGAGGTTGTATGCCTTTTCACGCTCTTCTATCGTTATACCGCCATTGTCGTAGCATTTCTTGCTCCACGGGTCGGCACGGAAAAGTCCGTACAGCATTCCTATACCGTCGAATTTTCTGACATATTCCTTAAACTCTTCTGTCAGCACTATTTCTCCGTTTTTGTCTCTTTCATAGGCATTAAAACCGTAAAAGTTCTGTGCAAGCTGGCCAACCTTTTCATTTAAAGTCATCTTACTGCAAAGCTCTGTTGCCCTTTTTCTGTTTATATCCATTCTGTTTCTCCTGTATTTTTGCTGATAGCGATTTGAGTTTTTCAAACTGTCATTAGCATAGCACAAGATTTTCCTATTGTCAAGCATAAACAAAAAAGAGGAAACCCGTTTTGGATTTCCTCTTGAATGCACATTTGATTCGGATTAGTTCTGACCAGCGAGCTTTGCAACCTCTGCAGCGTAGTCTTCTTCCTTCTTTTCGATGCCTTCGCCCTTTTCGAGTCTGATGAAGCCAGTTACCTTAAGGTTCTTGTCAGCATTTGCAACATACTTTGCAACGCTTTCCTTATCACCCTTAACGTATTCCTGTTCCATGAGGCAGTTTGCTTCAAAGAACTTGCCCATCTTACCTGCAGCCATCATTTCAAGAACCTTCTCAGGCTTATTTGCGTTCTTTTCATCGTTCTTGATTGTAGCAATAACGATTTCCTTTTCTGCTTCAACGTCAGCAGCAGGAACAGAATCCTTGTCAAGATACTTCGGGTTCATAGCTGCAGCCTGAAGTGCGAGGTTCTTAAGAACTTCTTTAGCTGTTTCTTCGTCGCCTGTAGTTTCACCGGTTACGATAACACCGATTGTGCCGCCGCCATGAACATAGGATGCCTGGAGACCTTCAACAACCTGGAATCTTCTGATAGAAATGTTTTCGCCAATTGTATTGATAACTTCCTTCTTGAGGTAGTCGTCAACTGTGTTTTCAGCATCGTACTTTGCAGCGAGGAGTTCTTCAACATTTGCTGCCTTTCCGTCAAGAATGAGGTCAAGGAGCTTATCTGTGAACTCGATGAACTTATCTGTCTTTGCTGCGAAATCTGTTTCGCAGTTAACTTCGATTATTGCAGACTTCTTGCCGTCAGCTGTTGCCTTGATAGCAACCTTACCTTCTGCTGCAATTCTGTTTGCCTTCTTAGCAGCAACTGCAAGTCCCTTTTCTCTGAGGATCTTGATTGCTTCTTCCTTATCGCCGTTTGCTTCTGTAAGAGCCTTCTTACACTCCATCATACCGATACCGGTTGTAGCGCGAAGATCTGATACGTCTTTAGCTGTGAAATTCATATTTATTTCCTCCTGATAGATAGTTTTTTCTTTTACAGACTGAAATTATTCAGCTGCTTCTTCTGCTTCAGCTTCTTCTGCTTCAGCAGAATCTGTAAACTGTTCGCCCTGCTTGCCTTCGAGAACAGCGTCAGCCATTACGGAAAGGATAAGCTTGATGCCGCGGATAGCGTCATCATTGCCGGGAATTACATAGTCTACTTCATCAGGGTCGCAGTTTGTGTCAACAATAGCAACAACCGGAATACCGAGCTTCTTTGCTTCGCTTACTGCATTCTTTTCCTTCTTGGGGTCTACAACGAACATTGCAGAGGGAAGACTCTTCATGTTCTTGATACCGCCGAGGTTTCTTTCGAGGTCGTTGATTTCCTTAACGAGAGAAATAACTTCCTTCTTGGGGAGAAGATCGAATGTACCGTCGTCTTCCATCTTGTGGAGTGCGTTAAGACGAGCGATACTCTTCTTGATGGTCTTGAAGTTTGTGAGCATACCGCCGAGCCATCTCATGTTTACATAGTAGCAACCAGATCTGTCTGCTTCTTCCTTGATAGCGTCGCTTGCCTGCTTCTTTGTTCCAACGAAGAGGATATCTCCACCTTCCATTGCAACTTCGCGAACAAACATGTAAGCTTCTTCAAGCTTCTTTACGGTCTTCTGAAGGTCGATGATATATACACCGTTTCTTTCAGTGAAGATGTACTCAGCCATCTTAGGGTTCCATCTTCTTGTGTGATGTCCGAAATGGACGCCAGCTTCGAGGAGCTGTTTCATTGATACTACTGACATTTTCATGTCCTCCTTTGGGTTTTTTCCACCACAGATTTCCGGTTTCGGCATATTGCACTTTGCAACACCCCTGCCGCAGAAAAACTGTGTGTGTGATAAAATAAAATTTCCGTTGGCATAAACCAACGGATGTTATTATAACACAAATGTATAATAAAGGGAACAGCGATTTTGCCGTATTTACATTTTTTTTACAATTAGCGTGTGCGTCTTTTAGGTTTCTCTGCCCTTTTTGCACTTATTGCTGAACCGACAAGGCTGCCGAGAGTTATCGCTACCATAAGAAGTGCTTTTCCAAGCGAGCCTGTATCATTTCTGTTCATAACAGGCATCAGAGAAAGTAAGAGTGTCATTGCCGCAACGCAAACAGCGTTTATAATCCCCGAAGCAAGTGCTGACATTTTTGATGCAGCATTAAAAACAGCTCCGGAAACTGCTGCGGAAACAAGGCTTGCACCCAGTGCACACGGCAAAACATACATATTAGGGTTTGGTGTACCTGAAATTGCTGCCGACAGGCACAGGCTGATAATTAGTGCAAGTATTAGATATGTTACAAGTCCCGTAAGCGATGCTTTAAATGCACCTGCACCGTTTTTCTGCGATTCCGGCGGTTTGTTTACCTTTTTCTTTATACGTTTTGCTGTCTTATTCTTTTTCACAAAAAAACACCTCTGAAAAGATTATTTGATAAATAATATGACAGGTTTTAAGAAAGTATTCATCTGTTCGTGTTACACATCGTGCCTATCGGAAATATACTGTAAGCAGAATTTTAGGCTTTTCCACTGCCGTGGGGGCACGTTACATCAAAATTCATATACACATTTTTCGGGCGACCGCGCAGGGTCGCCCCTACAACATCATTGAAATTTCAAGCTGAACTTTAAAAAATGAAAAAGGGAGATTCGTGAATCTCCCCTACAATAAGAATTGTTTTAATTATACCGAGCCGCGAATTGCCCGCAAAGGCTCTCAGTTTATTCTTTAATTTCCGGCTTATCTTCAGCCTTTTTAGCCTTAACCTTATAGCCGCCTGCAGGAGCTTTAGTTTCAGCCTTTTTATTCTCGATGCTTGCGATAGCGCTCTTCTTAAAGCGAATCTTATTTCTGTCTGCACCTGTTTCGATTGTTACAACATCATCCTTGATGTGAGTAACTCTGCCGATAATGCCGCCGATTGTTGTAACCTCATCGCCAACCTCAAGACTGTTTCTCATGTCGTTTGTCTGCTTTTCCTGCTTCTTCTGAGGTCTTATCATAAAGAAATAGAAGAAAGCTACAATAAGCACAAGGTAAATAATCATTGTGGTCATTCCGCCGCCTGCTGTGCCGGCTGCTGCATCTGCTGCAGGTGCTGTGTCAAGCATGTAGTTGAAAAAGTTCATGTCTGTTTGTCCTTTCAAATCTTTTGTTTTGGTTATCATAGCACAAGTATGTGAATTGTGTGTTAATTGAGGATAAATTTAAATATGAAATTTAAAGAGCGCCACTTATAAGCAACGCTCTAAAACATTTAAATCCCTTCCACCGCCGTCAGCGCAATAAGCAGTCTTTCATCATCATATTGCTCATCGGGAAGCGTATCCTTTGCGGTTTCCTTGAGTGCCGCCCTGTTATTTCCCTCTTGACCGCACTTATCGCACTTATATCGAATAACAAAGCCCTTTTTGGGATCGGGAAAAACTCTTTGCGGTCTTAATACTCCGCCACAAGTATTTGCTCTGTCACCGGGAAGCACGTCAACATGAAGCGAGCAAAGGCACCTCGGACAATGGTTTCGGCTTGTCCTTACAAGAGGCAAAACCTCAAAACCACAGTTAACGCACGTAAACCCGTTATCGTTTTTGGTAAAGCGTTTTGTTTCCATAATGGATTACTTGTCGCCCTTTTCGAGTGCTTCCCAAAGACCGTTAAGGTATACAGCACCGAGTGCTCTGTCATAAAGACCATAGCCCGGTCTTCCTTCTTCGCCCCATATCATTCTTCCATGGTCGGGACGCAGATAGCCGTCAAACTTAACATCGTGAAGTGCCTTCATGATGCCATAGATATCAAGTGAGCCGCACTCTGTTTTATGTGCAGTTTCGTTAAAGTTTCTTTCACCGCAATGCTTGATATTTCTCACGTGCATAAACGGAATTCTGCCCATTGCACCGTACTTACGAACAAGTGCAACAATATCGTTCTTCGGGTTTACGCCGAGAGAGCCTGTGCAGAGAGTAAGTCCGTTACAAGGAGAGTCAACAAGCTTCAAGAAGCGGTCAAGATTTGTTTCATCAATGATAATTCTCGGAAGACCAAATATGCCCCATGGCGGATCGTCCGGATGAATAGCCATCTTAACGTCGCACTCTTCACATGTCGGGATAATTCCTTTAAGGAAATATTCCATGTTCTCCCAGAGTTTTGCTTCGTCAACGGACTTGTATTCTTCAAGAAGTGCGCCGAGTCCTTCAGCGGTATAGCTAGAATCCCAACCGGGAAGCGAAAGGTCGCCCTTTCTCGGGTCCATTGCAAGAACTTCAGCTTCTCTGTAAATAAGAGATGTCGAGCCGTCCTCATTCTTATAGGAAAGATTGGAACGGAGCCAGTCAAATACGGGCATAAAGTTATAGCAGATAACCTTAACACCATACTTTGAAAGTCTGCGGATATTCTCGCAGTAAACTTCGATATACTTATCTCTTGACGGTTTTCCAAGCTTTATGTCCTCATGTACGGGAACGCTTTCTACTATATCAAAGATAAGTCCGTGCTTTTCGCACTTTTCCTTGATATCAGCAATCGCTTCTTCCGGCCACACTTCTCCGGGAGGCACGGAATATACCGCACTTACAACACTTCTCATGCCCGGTATCTGTGATATGTATTCCAGAGTTACAGGGTCACTGTCGCCGTACCAGCGAAAACTCATTTTCATAATTTCTTACTCCTTGTATATATAAATTTTAATAATCTTATTTACCTGATTGCTGAACCTTCTGAACTCTTATATCCTTGCCGGAAAATTTGAGTGTTCTGAATGACCCCAAAAGTCGGGATGCTATTCTTTCATCGTAGGTTTTGACAAACTTTTCGGTTGTATCGAGGTTTGTGCTGATTATCATGCACTTACCCGAATTTATTCTCGTGTTTATGAGATTGTACAGAACAGACTGTGTAAAGCTGCTTCTGAACTCAGTTCCGAGGTCATCGATTATAAGCAAATCGCAACCAAAAAATCTTTCGGTATCCGCGTTTTCCGGGTTTTCCTTACCGAACTGTCTGCTTTCAAATGCATGTACTATATTCTGTGCGCTTTCATATACAACGTTATATCCCTTTTCAATAATGCCTTTGGCAATAGCGGTTGTAATATGGGTTTTACCGAGTCCCGTTTCGCCGACAAAGAGAAGATTTGATTCTTTACCCTCTTTACCGAAGTCCTTAACATACGCCTTTGCCTTTGCAACAATGCTTTTCATATTTTCTCTGTCGCTCAGTTTTCCTTCGGGAGCAACATCTGAATAATATGTAAGTTTAAAATTCTCAAAAGACTGGTTTGAGAGAACCTTACCGAGTCCGCTTATTTCATATGATGCTTTACTCAGTGCACTCTTAAAGCAACTACACATGTCAATACCGATATACCCCGTGTCATTGCACTTATTACATTCATATTTGATATCAGTGTAATCCTCAGGAAAGCCGCTCATTTTAAGAAGGTCGCGTTTTTGTTTTTGAAGCTCAAGGTTTTCGTTTTTCAACTTTTCTATACGCTGTGAGAGACCTTCACGCCCTTCGAGCGAAGCTTTATAAACATTAATTCCCGTCAGCGACAGTGCATAATCTATTTCTTTTACAACGGCGCATTTTGCGTAAACCTGTTCCTGACGCAATACCGATTCATCGTAAGCACGCTGTCTTTTTTTCTCAAAATCCTCGCGCACTTTTTCAACAACGTCTGCAGAATATGCCATTTCAACGCACCCTTCATTTAAAACTATATGATAATCTTACCACAGTTTCAAGTCAAAGTCAACAGAATTTGACGTTATTTAAGCGACTTTTCATGCGTTATTTATTTGTCAAAAAAATCGGGGCATTTAATAGCATTTATGTGTCAAAATCGGATACAATTACCGTCAGAAAATTTTCTATTTGGGACTTGATATGATTATGCAACAGTAGTATAATACCTTACAACAGATAAAGCAAAAGGTGATTTACTTATGAACAAAAGTGTTCTTCTTGCCATGAGCGGAGGTGTAGATTCCTCAGCCGCGGCGCTTTTACTTAAAAATGAATATGAAAATGTAGCGGGTGCAACCTTCAGGCTTTGTGAAGGAAACGAAAACGACCTTGCCGATGCGAAGGCAGTTGCGGAAAAACTTGGAATTTCGCATTACGGATTTGATTTCCGCGAAGATTTTTCCCGTCACGTCATGGACTACTTTACACAAACATACATTGCCTGCCAAACTCCAAACCCCTGCATTGAGTGCAACAGACACATAAAGTTCAAAAAGCTTATTGAGTGTGCAGACAGTCTTAGATTTGAACACATTGCAACAGGCCACTATGCAAGAATTGAAAAAAACGGCGACAAGTTTTTACTTCGCAAGGCACTTGACGAATCCAAAGACCAAAGTTATGTTCTTTACATGCTGACACAGGACATTTTATCACGTACCGTCTTCCCTCTCGGAGAGCTTAAAAAATCCGAGATACGTGCTCTTGCCGAGGAAAACGGATTTGTCAACGCACACAAAAAGGACAGTCAGGACATTTGCTTTATAAAAAACGGCGAATACCGTGAATTTATAGAAAAGCGGACGGGAGAAAAATTCCCAACAGGTGATTTTCTTCTTACCGACGGAACAAAAATCGGAACGCACAAGGGTCTTATCGGATACACTATAGGTCAGAGAAAAGGACTTGGACTTTCCTATTCCGAGCCGCTGTACGTTGTTGGCAAGGATGTTGAAAAATGCGCGGTTACGGTTGGAAAAGAAAGCGAACTGTATACAAGTGTTGTAAACATATCGGGAGTAAGCTTTATTTCCGAAAGTGTTCCCGACGGTGCTGAAATTTTTGCACGTCTGAGATACAACCAGAAAGAGAAAAAAGCTAGAATTTTCCAAAGCGGAGAAAACAGTGTAGTCTTAGAGTTTGATGAGCCGCAGAGAGCTGTTACAAGCGGACAGAGTGCTGTATTCTATGACGGCGATTATGTTCTTGGCGGAGGAATAATTGAATGATAAACAAAGTGCCCGTATTGAAAGCTCTCATAAAGAAAAACAACCAATCCGACAAACATTGTAGCTTGTCGGATTATTTTTGTATCAGGCGATATGTTTGCCAAAGGGCAAACGCAATATATTTTGCTTTGCAAAATGCGATATAACCTCATTTCATTCGGTTGCGATATGATATAAATTCCAAAATCACGTCCCGAAGGGACATATCGCATCCGTCAGGATATATCGCACCGACGGTATATCGCAAATTTCGCAAGGAATTTATATCGCTGCAAGCGTTTCCCTAAAGAAACGCTACATATGGGCACTTTTCATTATAAAAACAATCTACCGACAAAATTCACAATTGCACACAGACCCATTCCGGTTACCGTAGGCACAAGCAGAGCAGCAAGCGTCCACTTTACGCTTTTTGTTTCCTTCCATACTGTTATCAGCGTTGTGGAACATGGCCAGTGAACAAGGGTAAATAAAACCGTACAGACTGCAGTAAGCTGTGTCCAACCGTTTGCGACAAGAAGTGCTTTTAGCTGTGAAAGCTCCCCTACCGGCACAAGCGTGCCGCTTGCCATATAGGACATGAGCATTATAGGAACAACAATTTCATTCGCGGGAAATCCAAGAATAAATGCAAGCAGTATCACGCCGTCAAGACCGAGAAAGCGTCCGAACGGGTCAAGAAACTCCGATATATGAGAAAGACAAGACGTTCCTGAAACATGTATATTTGAAAGCAGGTATATTACAATTCCTGCAGGTGCTGCAATACTTACGGCACGTGCCAGCACAAACAGCGTTCTGTCAAGAACTGAGCGTACAATCACTTTGCCTATCTGCGGTTTTCGGTACGACGGAAGTTCTATGGTAAAAGACGATGGCTGTCCTTTGAGAAGCGTTTCTGAAAGAATCTTTGTCACAACAAGGGTAAGCGCAATTCCTATTAAAATCACAAGCGTAAGCAGAAGTGTTTCAAATACTCCCGAAAAAACAGAGCCGACAAAGAACATTGAAAGCAGTGCGATAATTGTTGGAAAACGTCCGTTACATGGAACAAAACTGTTTGTGATTATTGCAAGAAGTCTTTCTCTCGGTGAATCAATAATTCTGCAGCCTGTAACTCCGACGGCATTACAGCCAAAGCCCATACATATAGTAAGCGCCTGTTTTCCGCACGCCTTACAGCATTTAAAGGGTTTATCAAGGTTAAAAGCTATTCTCGGCAAATATCCCGAATCCTCAAGCAGCGTAAACAATGGAAAAAATATTGCCATAGGCGGAAGCATTACAGCAACCACCCATGAAAGCACGCGGTACATTCCGTAAACAAGAAGATAAGCTATACTTTCGGGAATATGTATTGCAAGAAGTGCATTTTCAAACGGTTTTTCAAAGCTTGTAAACAGATTTGAAAGGAACTCAGACGGATAGTTTGCGCCTGTAATGGTTATCCAGAAAACAAGTGCTAAAAGTGCAAGCATTGCAGGAAATGCGAAGAATTTTCCCGTAAGGATTTTATCTATTCTTCGGTCGAGTGATTCTTTTTCGTCGGCTGTCTGCTCAAGGCACTCAGAGCATATCTCTTCTGCCTTTTTTGCAAGAGCACCTGCAACTGCATCTCTTATTTTTTCCGCATTAATACCTTTTTCCAAAAGTGAATCACGCACTGAATTTACGGTGGAATTTATATTCTCCTTTATTTGTTCATCGCCGTGTGAGAGTGACTCTGTTATCCTGTCGGTAAGTTCATCGTCTCCGCCCTCGAGAAGTCTTAAAGATGCCCAGCGCGAATATTTTTCATCGAAGGCATACGGTAAAACAATGTCCGATATTTCATGCAGTGCTTTTTCGGTTTCTTCGTCATATGTGGGAATAAATGTGTTAGTTTTCTCACCGCCGCACACACTGCTTACAGCTTCTTTGAGCCTTAAAAGGCTCTTTTTATTATGTGCGACCGTTCCCACAACAGGTATGCCGAGAAGCTTCGACAACTTTTGTGTATCAACTTTAACATGCTTTCTCTCGGCTTCATCGAGAAGATTAACGCACAGCACAGCTCTGTCGCGTCTTTCGAGTATCTGAAGCACAAGTCCTAGACTTCTTGAGAGCGATGATCCGTCACAGACAATCACCACTGCATCATGCTCCTCAAAGCATACAAAATCACGTGCAACCTGTTCCTCGGCGGAATGGGAATAAAGTGAATAAGTACCGGGCAAATCTAAAAGCGTATATTTTTCTCCGTTAAAGGCATAGTCTCCTGCTCCGATGTCAACGGTTTTTCCGCACCAGTTTCCCGTGTGACGGCGAAGCCCGGTGAGGTTATTGAAAACCGTACTTTTTCCAACGTTGGGACTGCCTGCGAGTGCAACAGCAAACGTTCTCTCGGACATTGTTTCTTGTTTTGTCAGGTTCTCACTGTTTTTTTGCATAAAATGAACCTCCTTTATGTCAGTGTATGCATAAAGAAGGTGTTTGGAGAATAATTATTCCGTCTTTATATTATTACGCAACTAAAACATCCGCTCATATTACTTAGAATCGTCTTTTTGATATTTTTATATATTCTCTACACAAGCCCGCTTTTCAACGCCAAAACATAAAGCACTCCGTTCGGAGTGCAAAATTCAGCTATATTCCACAGCTATGCCCTTTGCGTCATCTTCCCTTACGGCAACCACCATTCCTCTTACAAAATATGCCTTCGGATCACCGAGAGGACTGACACCAACACATGAAACCTCAGTTCCCGGAACAAGTCCGATATCGAAAAAGCGGCGGCGAAGCGCTCCTTTTGACGAGAGTCCGAGAATTTTTGCCGTCTGCCCCGTCTCAAGCTCGTTCATTGAAATGTACTCGTTCAATGTATTTCACCCTTTTGTACAATATGAGTTTTTAATTTCCGACGCATAAAATTAAAACGCGTCTGTTATATTATATGCATTGTTCTACAAGTACGGGTACAGATAAGTATTCTCAAGACATAAGAAAAAGCCGCATACGTCTGAGCTAAGACCAAGCTTTGGCGTACACGGCTTTGATTTTTTTAGAAAATTAATAATTCTGTTTTCTTACTTCAAAGTAGCTCTGAGGATGAGCGCATACAGGGCACATCTGGGGAGCCTTCTTGCCGATAACAAGATGTCCGCAGTTTCTGCATTCCCACATGGTTTCCTCAGCCTTTTCAAACACCTTTTGCATTTCAACATTATTGAGAAGTGCAAGGTATCTTTCCTCATGTGTCTTTTCAATAGCGGCTACCATTCTGAACTTAGCAGCGATTGCAGTAAAGCCTTCTTCTTCAGCTTCCTTTGCAAAGGTTGCATACATATCAGTCCATTCGTAGTTTTCACCCTCTGCTGCGTGCTTTAAGTTTTCAGCAGTTGTGCCGATACCCTTTAGTTCCTTGAACCACATCTTTGCATGTTCTTTTTCGTTATCCGCGGTCTTCTGGAAAAGCTCGCAAATCTGCTCGTAGCCTTCCTTCTTTGCAACACTTGCAAAGTATGTATATTTGTTTCTTGCCTGGCTTTCTCCTGCAAATGCTGCAAGGAGATTAGCTTCTGTCTTTGAGCCTTTGAGTTCCATATTCTTTTCCTCCGTCAATTTTAAATTATTTTATTATCAGCCTGCGTCGAGTGCATCGTTATCATCGGGCACAGTAACAAGCTCAATATCCGCACCAACAGCCTTGAGTTTTCCTACAATATCCTCATATCCTCTCTGGATATGTCTGATATTATCAATTTCGGTTACCCCCTCTGCCGCAAGTCCTGCTATAATAAGTGCGGCTCCGGCTCTGAGGTCGCATGCAGAAACAGGTGCACCGTGAAGCCCTTCAACGCCTTCAAAATGAGCAAACTTACCGTCATTCACCTTGATTTCAGCACCCATTCTCACAAGCTCATCAACATACTTAAAACGGTTATCCCAAACACCTTCACGAAGTGTAGACGAACCCTTTGCAAGGCACAGCAAAATTCCCATCTGAGGATTCATATCGGTCGGAAAACCGGGATACGGAAGCGTTTTAATATTAGTAGGTGTCAATTCGCCTGCATAAGCAACTTTGACCGCCGTATCGTATTCTTCAACCTCAACGCCCATTTCTATAAGCTTTGCAGAAACCGACTCAAGGTGCTTTGGAATAACATTGTTTATCATAAGCTCGCCCTTTGTAGCCGCCGCCGCAACCATGTATGTACCCGCTTCTATCATATCGGGAATAATATCGTAATGCACGCCGTGAAGCTTATCAACTCCGCGGATTTTTATTGTATCCGTACCTGCGCCGCTTATATCGGCACCGCAAGCGTTAAGAAAGTTTGCAAGGTCAACAACATGGGGTTCTCTTGCACAGTTTTCAATAACCGTAGTGCCCTTTGCCTTAACAGCAGCGAGAATTACGTTTATTGTAGCTCCTACAGACACAATATCCATATACACGGAATTTGCCGTAAGCGAGCCTTTTTCGGTGGTAATATTGATATAACCACCGTCCTGAACTGCAACAGATGCACCAAGCGCCTCAAAGCCCTTGATATGCTGGTCAATAGGTCTGAGACCTATTTCACATCCACCGGGGTACGCAGCTCTTGCTCTGCCGAATCTGCCAAGCTCTGCACCGAGTATGTAATACGACGCCCTCATCTTCTTGACAAGATTATACGGAGCACAGCCTGCTCTGAAATGTGTTGTATCAATTTCAAAGGTTGTTTTATTTATCTGTCTGATTTTTGCTCCGACCTCGCTGAGTATCTCAAACGAGTCCGCAACGTCACT
Organism: Eubacteriales bacterium; assembly: GCA_045540015.1. Classification (GTDB taxonomy): domain Bacteria; phylum Bacillota; class Clostridia; order Oscillospirales; family CAG-382; genus UMGS1387. The sequence continues at coordinate 85,946 of JAZQGP010000028.1, read as the reverse complement.
TATCCACGGTATATTTTCAAGAATACATTTATCTTCTGTTAGAATGGTACCGAATATGATTGCCACTGCCGCATTTTTCATGCCGCTGACCTCGATGCTGCCGCTTAAGGGGTTACCGCCTCTTACAACGATCTTATCCATCAATCATAAGCCTCCGGAATATTTATTTGCGCCGTTAACATCTCAAACACATGCGGCGCTTATCATGCGTTTTGTTACACCAAGCTGTATGCGATAAAAAACTTTTTGTGCCGAAATCTTACGAAACAACACTCGATTTTAGGCACAATACTCTATAATTACATATTTCTACTATATTATAGCACAAAAAATCACAAAATGGAATACTTTTTTTAATATTTCTTAAGATTTTTTATTTACCTGCTTTCAAACGCCGATTCGACGACAACGGAGTGTTCAACACCGTCAACATCAAGATATTTTATTTCCCATACAGGAAGCAAATAATACGTATTTTCATCGGCACGCTTTAACGTATAGACGCAGCGCTGGGACAGGATTTCTCCGACCTCTTCAAGGTCAAGTGAAAACACAGCATTTACACCGTCTGTCATCTCGTATTTATAATTTTTTGCCACCTTTTCAGAAATCCATTTTCCCTTTGCAGACAAAATTTCTTCATTCCATACAAGAACATTCATATACATGTCTTTTATATCAGCATCACCAAAGGTTTGAACAAGGGTATACACAGTTCCGTCCTCGTATTCCATACAGCCGGAAATACGGTATCCGAGACTCGTTGACTTTTCAAAGCAAAGAAGAAAATTTTCAAGTAGTTTTTTTTCGGAATAGGATATTTCGTCCGGCAATGTTTCAAGCATTTCATCCGGTGCTTCTGCTTCGTTTTCGTATCTGAAATCCGAATACGAGAAAGAAAAATCATCATTATTATATTCGGTTTTCGCAAGCTGTATATTTGAAACACTTTCATCGGCGCTGTAATAGGAAAGCGATGCGCCGTCCGGTGTATCAAAACCGACGGTTCTCACTTTTGCTCCGTCAAGTGCATACTGTACAACAGAATCCGAAACTTTTTTACCGGCGTTTTCTTTATCGGTCAGAACAATCTTTCCGGCGGCAATGCTTGGTATGCCTCTTTCAAGCACTTGTTCTGAAACAGAAATGCCGCGTTTTGAAAGGTTATCAACAGCCGCCTGTACAAAATCCTCGCTTACATATTCGCTGGACCTTTGCTCATATGCATACATACAAAGGAACACGATATTAAGCAGTGCAAACAGCACTATCAGTAATCTTCTGACACCCGCAGCCTGCATTTTACTCGCCCTCCTTATTCACTGTTGTGAGCGTTGCATAAGTGACACTGTATTTTCCGTTCCTTCCCTCTATAGGACTTAGAACTCTGTAATGACATAAGACATCCGTTGTGTTATCAGAGAAAAACGAATACTTTTGAGGAAGAGAGGGAGATGTTTCTTCAAGACCGCTGCAGTTTAATGCGTAAAACTGTGCATACGTTATGCTATCGTCATTAATTTCAACTTTAGCATCAAAAGCATTGTGCGTAAGCGCTATTCCGGAAACAAAATATTTCATTTCAAAGCATAGCTTTGCACTGATTTCATCATAATACACGTTAGTTATTCCAAGGTTTGCTTCATTTCCGCTAAGATCGGCATCAATTTCGTTGAAAAGTCTTTTTACTGCCAGCGTTTTATCTGAAAAGGTATAGGAAGAACCTGACGGGTGATAGCCGAGAAGCTCATAAAGCCCAAGACCGTTTCCGTTACTGTTATATACAACACTGCCGTCTGCCGAAAACAAAAGCTCTATTGTGTCATCAACAAAATCTATAAGTGAATTATCCTTTGTCACAAAGGTCTTTGAAAAGCTCTTGTTGAGACCAAACACATCAAGGGTATTTTGTATCCAAAGTGCATCAACACTCATTCCAAAAATTTCATGTGCGTATTTTATTAAATAGTTATTCTGTTCCAGCGATCTTGAAAAGACAGGCAAAAGGCAATTTCCATCGTCATACTCAAACGGAGCAAAGCCTGTAACATCATTATATGCACCATAGTCCGACGGTTTGAAAAGAACGGCTTCGGATGGTTTCAGAATATTCAACTGTTTTCCTGAAGAAACGGCAACAGCAAAAAGATTTTGGTCATTACCTGAAAAAAGAAACAAATTTTGCACATTGAAATCCAGTCTGCTTTCTTTGCCTTCATATTCTCTGGCAAGGGCGGGCAAAAATGAAGCTGCGGGAATATCTCCGTAGAAAGCGAAGAACAGATAATCACTATCGTTACAAAGCTGTGATAGATACATATGCATATTCTGTTCATTATCAAATTCAAGCTTTTCGCTTTGACCGGAAAAACAGCGGATTACCCTGCTTCTTGCATAGTCCATAAGAGCCGTGCGTGCCTCTTTTGAATGTGCCATAAGCCTTGCATCACCAACTTTTATACCGACAGAAACGGGTTCAGCAAGCGTATGCTTTTCGAGAGGACTTTCGTTTGATGAGATTTGCATAAGTATTTGCATATCCTTATCGGGTATATCGGGAAGTGACGAGCTTATACCGTTTATTTTAATATCTATGTATTTTCCGCAAATAAGCAGCATTGACACAAAGAGCAATACCGCAATCAGAGTTTCAATTGCAGGCATCAGTTCGCTGCGTTTTTTCATATTTTCATCCTTCCCTTCCCATTTTAATAAAGACAAGGCGATGCGGCAAAATACCGTCTTTCACAATACTCTGTCCATCGCCGTTTAGTCTTATCAGATATTTTTCAGTATCTGTGCAATTTTTGCACCGTGTTCCATTCCCTCGTCAAGCACAAAGCTAAGCTCCGGAGTATTACGCAGAGCAAGTCTTGAAGAAAGCTCATGACGGATAAAACCCATAGCTGAGGCAAGTCCTTTCTTAACCTCATCCTTGTCAGCATTCATGATACTGTAGTGAACCTTACAATATTTCAGGTCAGCGGTTGTTTCCGTACGGGTTATACTTATAAACGCCTTTGATACCCTTGGGTCTTTAACGTCTTTGAGGATATACATAAGCTCTCTTGCTATATCTTCGTTTACTCTGCCGGAATGGTGAGTGCTTTTTTTCTTTGCAGGCATTTTGTACCTCCGCAAATTTTTAAGCTTAATTAGATTTCTCTCTTGATTTCTTCCATTACAAACGCTTCGAGAATATCATTTTCCTTGATATCGTTGAAGCGTTCAAGCGCGATACCGCACTCGTAGCCTGTTGCTACTTCCTTAACGTCATCCTTGAAACGGCGAAGCGAATCAATCTTATCTTCAAAAATAACAACACCGTCACGGACAACTCTGATTTGTGAAGCACGTGTAATCTTACCGTCCTGCACATAGGAACCTGCAACAAAGCCAATACCGGGTACATGAATGGTCTTTCTTACCTGAGCGTGACCGAGGACAACCTCCTTAAATTCTGGAGCAAGCATACCGTTGATAGCCGCTGTGATTTCCTCGATACAGTCGTAAATAACTCTGTAGGTTCTGATATCTACGTTCTTATCTTCAGCAGAATCCATAGCGCCCTTATCAGGTCTTACGTTGAAGCCTACAATAATAGCATTGGATGCTGTTGCGAGCATTACGTCACTTTCAGTAATACCACCGGCTGCCGAATGGATAACCTTAACACGAACTTCTTCGTTGGAAAGCTTTTCAAGTGACTGCTTTACTGCCTCTGCAGAACCCTGAACGTCTGCCTTTACAATAATTGCAAGCTCTTTAACGCCCTCGGAAAGCTGGTCAAACAATGTGTCAAGAGAAACCTTTGCATTGGCATTGAAGATTGCTTCCTTAGCCTTAGCCTTTCTTTCTTCGACAAGTGCTTTTGCCATTCTTTCATCTGCAACAACTCTGAATTCGTCACCGCCCTCAGGTGCTTCGGAAAGACCTGTGATTTCAACAGGGACAGAAGGTCCTGCTTCCTTAACGGTCTTGCCCATATAGTCTGTCATTGCTCTTACATGACCGATAGCAGTTCCTGCAATAACAACATCGCCTCTGTGAAGTGTACCGCTCTGGACAAGGATTGTTGCAACAGGTCCGCGTCCCTTATCAAGCTTACCTTCGATTACGATACCCTTAGCCGCACACTTGGGATTTGCTTTAAGCTCCTTAACGTCGGCAACAAGAAGTACCATTTCAAGAAGCTCTTCGATACCCTGGCGCTTAAGTGCAGACACAGGTACACATATAGTATCTCCACCCCACTCTTCGGGTATGAGCTCATAATTTGTAAGATTCTGCTTTACGTTTTCTACATTTGCGCCGGGCTTATCAATCTTATTTATTGCAACAATTACGGATACGCCCGCAGCCTTTGCATGGTTTATAGCTTCGATTGTCTGAGGCATGATACCGTCATCAGCCGCAACAACGAGTATCGCAATATCAGTCGCCTGAGCACCTCTTGCACGCATTGCCGTAAACGCCTCATGACCGGGAGTGTCAAGGAACGTGATATCGCGGTCGTTGATTCTTACTCGGTAAGCACCGATATGCTGGGTAATACCGCCGGCTTCGCCCGCAGTTACGTTGGTGTGACGGATAGCATCGAGAAGGGATGTTTTACCGTGGTCAACGTGACCCATAACACACACAACAGGGCTTCTTTCGATAAGCTCGCCTTCGCTTTCCTCTTTATCGTCATCCGCAAAGAGTCTATCCTCGATAGAGAGAACAACTTCTTTTTCTGCGGCGATGCCGAGTTCGTCCGCAAGAAGGTATGCAGTGTCATAGTCTACCATCTTAGTTGCTCCCACTGCATCCATGCCAAGACCCATAGCAAGAAGCTTCTTTATAACTTCGCCCGTTGTAATCTTGAGCTTTGCTGCAAGGTCGCTTATCATTATCATTTCGGGAAGAGTGATGGGACCTGAGAATTTCTTTGCAGGCTCAACAGGAGCAGCGCTTGCATTCTTCTTGCCCTTCTTACCCTTGTTAAAGCTTGCGGGAGCAAAGTCTCGTGCTGCCGCTTCATTTCTGTTAATTCTTCCGCCAACACCTGTCTTTGCGCCGTTTTGCTGCTTCTTCTTTCCGCCCTTGCCCACTCTTTCGTCACCGCTGAGTGCGTCCGGAACAAGATTATCAAGTCTCTCATCGTATTTAGAAAGGTCAACTTCACCCGTTCTCATATCGACTACAACGCGACCTTCGCTATCCTGTGCAGGTGTTGCGCCTTCTATACGCTGACCTGCATAACGGCTTCTGATGCGTCCGTCCTTATCAAACACGGGTTTGAGAGAAGGCTGACGTACAGACTGAGAATCCTCGTCCTTGTCGCGGTTGGGATTAAATGCAGGCTTCTTGAAGGAAGGCTTCTGCTGTGTCTTCTGTGCAGGCTCTACATTTACAAAACCGTCCTTTGTGAACTTGACGTTTGTATACTTATCAAATCTTTCGTTTTTATCAAACTTGGGTTCAAAAGTCTTGCCCTCCTGCTTTGCAATAGCAGCGCCCTCTTTAGACATTTTGCTGAGTTGCTTTTCAAGCTGTCTCTCGCTCATTTGTCCTGCGTTCTGAGGAGCATTACCGCCAAAGCGTCCGCCCTGAGCGTTATTGCCATAAGGCTTGTTCTGATCAAACCGAGGTCTTCTTTCACCGTCAAAGGGCTTCTTCTCGCCATCAAACGGACGTTTACCCTGTTCAAAAGGCTTTCTTGTCTGAGCAGGAGCATTCTGTCCCTGTGCAGACATATTGCGCTCGAATTTCGGAGCTGGCTTTTGTGCCGGCTCTTTTGCTTCGGGTTTTGTTTCATGCTTTGCTTCGGCATTTGCGGGTTCAGGCTTCTTTTCCTCTGCCTTTTCTACAACATCCTTAGCCTCTTGTGCCTTCTTTTCTTCTTTCTTTTCTTTTACCGGCTCTTTTTCTTCTGCCTTTTCCTCTTTCTTTGGAGCAGGATTAAGATAAGCCGCAATGTCCTCAACACTGCTCTTCATTGTGTAGTGCTGAAGAATTATGTTCAGTTCGTCATGCTCAAGAGATGAGGAGGTTGACTTGCCGTCAATACCGTTTTCCTTAAGAAGTTCAACGATGTCCTTACTCTTAACGCCTATATCCTTTGCAAAACTGCTTATTTTTGTTTTATTGGTTGCCAATGCCATTACTGCTGCACCTCCGTATGTCTTGTGTGTACTTGTCCGTAAAGCTTTTCAATAATCTTAACAAAACCGTCGTCAAGAATTCCCGCGCAGGAGGTTTCTCCTTTTTTACCGAGCCTTTCTGCAAGACTCTTTTTATCGCAGGGCAGAAACAGAATTCTTGTCTTGTGGAACAAGGCTGTATCCGATAGCCTTTTCTTTGTATTATCGGAATTATCCGAGGCAACTGCAAGAAGCTTTATCTTTTCGCTTCTCATGTCCTCTACGCATTTTTCCGTTCCGACAGAGCATTTTCCAGCTCTGAGAGCAAGCCCGAAAGCTGAAATTATTCTGTCAAGAGCTGCATTCATTTCTTCTTCGGTAAAATCAAGTGTCACCACTTACATTCACCTCCGAAAGATAGTCACGCATACCGTCGTATACGCTGTCCGGGATTTTGACCTCAAGACACTTTTCAAGCCTTCCGGTCTTCACTGCCTTTTCAAGGCATTTCATCTTAGGGCAAACATATGCGCCTCTGCCGGACATCTTTCCTGTCGAGTCAAAGAGAGGTTCACCTTGCGGAGTTCTCACCACTCTTACAAGCTCTTTTTTCGGATGCTTTTCGTTGCACCCCATACACTTACGTTCAGGTATTTTCTTAACTGTTTTCTGCGGCATTTTGTTTCGGATACACTTTTTTCGTATCCTTTCCTCCCGAAAAAATACACACCTGTGTTTACAAGGTAATTACTTATGCTTTAATTATTCTTCGTTGTTTTCCTGCTCGCCCATGAGAGCTTCCGCAAGCTTTCCTCCGAAGGAGCTGTTCGCCTGGTTCTTACCTTCCATTATATCCTGAAAGGCGGCTGCACGTGCAGCAGATACGCTCTTGATATCAATTTTGTTATAACCGGTAAGACGGGCTGCAAGTCTTGCGTTCTGACCTTCCTTACCAATTGCAAGGGAAAGCTGATCATCCTCAACAAGCACATAGCAGGAGCGCTCGCCTGTTTCTGTCACAGATACAACCTGTGCAGGAGAAAGAGCAGCTTTTATAAATTCCTCTGCGTTCTCGCTGTACTTGATTATATCAATCTTTTCTCCCTTGATTTCGTTTGTTATGTTATTCTTTCTCAATCCTCTCGGACCTATGCAGGAGCCAATCGGGTCAACGTTTTCGTCTCTTGAGTAAACGGCAATCTTGGTTCTGGAGCCTGCTTCACGGGAAATTGCCTTGATAATAACCGTTCCGTCCTGAATTTCCGGAACTTCAAGCTCAAACAGGCGCTTTACAAGGCCGGGATGCTTTCTTGAGAGAACAACGGTCGGTCCCTTGTTTTCCTTTTTAACAACTGTTACATAAACCTTAACCTTATCACCCTCGGTAAGAGTTTCACCGGGTATCTGCTCATTCTTGAAGAGAGTAACTTCGTTTCTGCCAAGCTCAAGCAGTGCATTTCCCGTAACAGGGTCAACCTTTGAAACGAGCGCTGTTACAATCTCTTCCTTTTTGTTCTCATACTCGCGAACCATAATGTCACGTTCAGCTTCTCTGATGCCCTGAATGATAACCTGCTTTGCGGTCTGAGCCGATATTCTTCCGAAGTTCTTGGGTTTTACTTCAATCTCAACAACATCTCCAAGATTGTACTTAGGAGAAATTTCACGTGCCTGTTCAAGGGTAATCTCGGTTCTTTCATTGAAAACGTGCTTCCTGGTTCTCTTTATAGGCTCGCCGTTTTCGTCAAGCATAGGCAATTCCATTTCAGCTTCTTCATCAGCCTCTTCTTCCTTGTCAAGGTCTTCATCCTCTAGCTTTTCATCCTCAATTTCTTCATCAGCGTAGAATCTTTCCGGGAAAAGCTCTTCAAGCGGAATTTCTTCCTCGGCATCCGGGTCAACAACCGTAAGCTGCTTATAAACTCTTACGTCCATTTTCTTTTCGTCAAGCACTATTCTTACGTTTGTAAAGCCGTTATCCTTCTTGAAAGCGCTGAGAAGTGCCGCCTCAACTTTCTCCTTCATATACTCCTTCGGTATGCCCTTCTGCTTTTCGAGCAAATCCAGAGCCTTGAAAAATTCCTTATTCATTTTCCGGTTATTCCTCCTGTATATACTTAATTATCTTAAAATTCGCAAACTGTTTTTATGCTTGCACAGTCCTTACGGGAAAGTGCAATTTCTATGCCCGAGCAGTCAAGAATCAGCTCGTCTTTTTCTTCGTCGTACGATGCTATGTTTCCGTCAAACGCCTTTTTGCCGTCCTTCGGTGCATAGAGCTTTACAAGCACTCTCTCACCGACAAACGCCGCAAAATGTTCCGGTGTTTTAAGCTCTCTCTCAAGTCCGGGTGAGGAAACCTCAAGATAGTAGCTTCCCTCAATCGGGTCGTTTTCATCGATTATAGGTTCAATCGCATCGTTTACCATTTCGCAGTCATCAAGGCTTATTCCCTCGGGTTTATCGATATAAACCACAAGATTGAAATCCGTTCCCTCTTTGACAAACTCAACGTCCCAGAGAGTACAGCCGCATTCCTCGACCGCATCTTTTATCATTTCTGTAACTCTTGCCGCGATATTGCCCTTTTTCTTTTCAGCCAAATACAACACCTCTTATGCTCCAAAATAAATTTTAAAGAGCGGTTTTGCGACCGCTCTTTGTACTCTGATATCCTTCTGTACTATACTTTACCACAACTCTCAAAAAAAATCAAGTGTTTTTTTACTTTTTTTCGTATTTTTTCTTTTTTGCCAAACAAGATGCATCATGTGCCGTGTTTTATTAGTCAAATTTACTCTTATATACAGAAAATGCGTAATTGACAAGCACATTTTTCTGTGTTATTATTATTTCAACAAACCATCAAGGAGCACAAAAATGAAGAAAATAGCAAGTTTTACCGTCGACCACACAAAGCTGATTCCTGGAATATATGTTTCCCGCATTGACGGCGACATTGTAACATACGACATGAGAACGAGAGTACCTAATTCGGGCGATGTCATGGACAACGTAACAATGCACACATTTGAGCACATGTTTGCAACCTTTGTAAGAAACTCGGAAATATCGGAGGACGTCATTTACTTTGGCCCCATGGGTTGTCAAACAGGTTTTTATCTGCTCGTGAGAAACGCAGACAATGAAAAGGTATTGTGTGTAATCAAAGACGTACTCAAAAAGATATCCGCATACGAAGGCGAGGTTTTCGGTTGCTCGGAAATCGAGTGCGGAAACTACAGAACACTCGAGCTTTCAAAGGCTAAAGAGGAAAGCAAGAAGTATCTTGAGGTGCTGGAGTCGAGAACGCAGAGCTTTGAATATACAACAATATAACAACCGTGAAAAATCCGTATAATGATTTTAATACAAAACAGGGACTGTAACAAACACTGCAGTCCCTGTCTTTATTTTAAACTATTGATTCTCTTTACAATCCAATAATCTCTGAAATGCTTGCTTTGCCAAGATTTTCTATTTTAACATCGGCACCGGTTGCCTTGCCTACCGCCAACGTCAGCATTCCGGCATTTTTACCCGCCTGTATGCCCGCATCGGCGTCCTCGACTATCATACATTCGCTGTATTTCATTCCGAGCATATCCGCAGCTTTAACAAACACTTCCGGGTCGGGCTTGGATTTCTTTATATTATTTCCGTCAGATATAGCATCAAAATAGTTTTCAAGCCCTATCTGCTTTAAAATCGCAGGTGTATTCTTACTTGAAGATCCTATCGCAATTTTAATTCCCTTAGCTTTCAGTGTTTCAAGGTTTTCCATAACACCGGCAAGTATGTCCGCAGGCGTCAGGCTCTTTATATACTCTTTATAGAAGTTATTCTTTTTTTCTGCAAGAGAATTTTTTTCTTCGGGAGTATACTCTCTTGCGGCTTTTTCAAGGACGATGTCCAGGCTTTCCATACGACTTACGCCTCGAAGCCTGTTATTTATTTCCCTGTCAAAAAATATATTTTCTTCATCTGCTATTTTTTTCCATGCAAGATAATGACATTCATCCGTTGATACAATTACGCCGTCCAGGTCAAAAATTACCGCTTTTATATTATTCATCTGTACACCCTCACATTTTCTTAGACATTTCGGAATTGCTGTCAACAGTGACGTCTTCACCTCTGAATTTTACGGAAACAGCATTTTTACTGTCAGTTTTAAGGGTATACGTTTCATTATTCATATCAACCTCAAATTTACTTCCGTGATACATAAATCTGAGCTTAACACCGTTCCACCAAGGCATCATGTGAGGATTAATTTCAATACAATCTTCTCTGCATACAATTCCTGCCACACCTCTGAACATTGCATACCACGCACCTACAAGACAGCCTGAGTGAACACCCTGCCATCCGCATTTATGTATGTCATACACGTCAATATACGAGGTTTCAATAAGATAATTATAGGCCGAGAGCATTCTGCCGTTATCGGCAGCACATATTGAATGCGGTGCAAACGACAGTGATGATGAAGATTCACACATTTTTTCATAATAATCCCAGTTTGCGGTATAATCCGAATTCTCAGGATACATGTTCAGATAGCTGTATATAAGCATTACGTCCGGCTGCTTTATAACCTGACTCTTATGATAAAGTCCCGAGGATTTCATTTGGAATTTTTTGGCATCACTTCCGCCTGCCTCTTCAAGTGTGCGGCTGAGATTGAAATAACCGTCAAACTGAGGAATCATACCACCCTTTTCGAGAGGAAGAAACAGTTTTTCGGCAACATCTGTATAATCCTTATCAATTCCGAATTTTTTGCAGTACTCACTGGTTTTTTCAAGAACAAATTTTACAAGATAGTTTGTATATGCATCGTTATTTACATACGGATGATGCTCGTCTGTTCCTGTAACACGTCTTATTTCATAACGGTCGCCGCAATTTTCCACCCTACTGCACCAATATTCGCACAATTGAGTAAGCAGCTCCAAACCGTAATCCTTCAAAAATTCGGTATCACCCGTTACGGTATAATAGTGTATAATTCCCCATGCGATATCGGCATTTATATGTATCTGCATGAACGGATGTCTTGCATATTCCCATACGCGCTCGTCACCTTCAACCGACGAACAGAATGCATATTTTGCGCCCTTATATCCGGCTTCTTTTGCATTCTCCTTAGACTTTGCAAGTCTGTCATATCTGTACATAAGAGCCTTTTTTGCAGCATCGGGGATTGCATATATAAACACCGGAAGTTGATAAACCTCGCAGTCCCACCAAACAAAGTTATTATATCTTTCGCCGGTAAGTCCCTTTGCAGACAGGCTATGCAGGCTGTCATTTCTCGCAACGGAAATTGCCGAATGATAGTTTGCAAATCTTACGCCTGCGTCCGCCTTTTCATCACCCTCTATGGTTATGTCCATCATATCAAATACTTCTCTGTATGCTTTGATATGTTTCTCGTAATAAGTTTCGTATCTTTCATCAAGCACTGTCGGCTCATTTATGCTTTCCTCTCTTGAAGAGGTTATATAAATGCACTTTTCAACCGTCTGAGTTTCACCTTGCTTTGAAACATATTCCGCAGTATTATAAATCATTCCGCCTTCATTTTCGAACCTCCATTCAGGTGATTCCGGATATATATCCGTCACTGTCGTTATAGCCGTTTCAAATCCGTATTTCTTACCCATAAGCATGTGAACAAAGGTTTTATTCTCCCATGCCTTTTCGTTTATTACCGATGTGATTTTCTGGCCACCGGTTTTTACTCTTTTATCGGTTCCAGACATCACAGTAATTTTTTTACTGTGATTTACAGGTGTTATACAAACTTTTATGCAATAAACGTGGTCATTGTCAAAGGATGAAAATCTCTCAAAGCAAATGTCGGTGATATCGCCCTTGCTGTTTTCCCAGCGCACCTTTCTGACAAGACATTCGTTTGTCATATCGATATAACGCTGCCAATCATGCAGCTTTCCCTCCCAAGGGTAAAAGGTTTCACCGTCCACCGATATTCTAATAAGCAGAAAATCGGCATTGTTTACAACGCTGTCCTGATATTCAAAGTTTTTGAGCTTATCTTCGTCGATATAGTACTTTTTCATGTACTCATTATCTGCAAAAGGTTCCATTACCTCGATTATCTCATCAATGACACCGCGTATATACGCTCCTTGAATACGTATCGAGCCATATTCCTCATAGCTTCCTCTTACTCCGATGTAGCCGTTACCCGTGGTAAACAAAGAGGCATTCAACGCTTCTTCTTCAATTTTGTAGCTTTGTTCAATGAATTTTTCAGATGTTGCTTTTAACATTCATTGTACTTCCTTTCTGTTTTATTTGTTAATGCCGGGATAACTCTACCTCTTTTTTATAAGTTTACCATAAAATCAAAACATTGTCAATAATACTAACTGACGCAGCTTTAAGCTGTTTGAACAAGTTCACGTCAAAAAAGCGCCTTATGCAGCCTCAGGCCGCACAAAGCGCCGGTTTTATTATTCTTTTACGCTATATAATACTTCTGCTTATAGCTTTCATACATTTCGCTGAACTCTTTTTCTTCGCCCGATTTTACGTGGCTGAGGTATTCATGAGCTTCAAATGTGTCATTTGCAATCTCAATAAAGCATACGGCGATATTCGAGCAATGGTCGGAAACTCTTTCGTAGTTTGTAAGAAGGTCGGAGAGAATAAATCCGAGCTCCATGGTGCAGTTTCCTTCGCGAAGTCTTGTAATATGACCGTTCTTGATTTTTCTCTTGAGTCTATCAATAACCTGCTCGAGAGGCTCAACACTCTGAGCTGCAAGAAGATCGTCATTAACAAGCGAGAGAACTGCAAGGTCGAGTATTTCGGATACGGCACTTGTAATAATTGCGATATCTTTCTTTGCTTTATCCGAAAAGCTTATCTGCTTATCGTAAATTTCCTTTGCAGCTTCTGCAATATTGAGTGCATGGTCGGATATACGTTCAATATCTCCGATGCAATGAAGAAGCTCGGTTACAACCTTACTGTCCTTCGAAGACATCTGCGTTTCGGCTATTTTTACAAGGTAAGAGCTTGTCTTATCTTCGTATTTATCAACTGTTTTTTCAAGTCTTTCAATTTCCTCAAACATTTGGATGTCAAAGTTGTCAAGAAGCGTTGTTGCCTTTTTAAAGGAATCCACCGAAATGTTTGCCATATCGCCTACAAGCTCTTTACACTTTTCAACAGCGAATGCCGGCATTGCAAGAAAGCGCTCATCAAGCATTGCAAAAGCATCTGCTTCCTTCTCGTCTTTTTTGCTTCTGATAGTCTTTATTGCGAGCTTTTCGAAAAGCGAACAGAAAGGAATAAGGATTATTGTTGAGAAAATATTGAAGAGCGTATGAACAACGGCTATATTGAATGCACTTGCATAGACATCAGGCTTCATTATTTCAAAACCCAACACTCCATTCAAAGCATAGAATATTGCCGAAACAATAACAACGCCTACCATTTTAATATACAAGCACGTGAATGCCACTCTTTTAGAATCCGTGTTTCCGCTGATTGAAGAAATTATCGGGGTTATTGTAGTACCTATATTCATACCGAGAATTACGGGAATTGCGGTAGAATAAGGAATTGCACAGGTAAGTGCAAGCGCCTGAAGCACACCGATTGATGCGGAGGACGACTGGATAATACCGGTAAACACTGTTCCCACAAGAATACCGAGAATGGGATTTGAGAACATAGTAAGCATATTTACAAATGTTTCATTGTTTCGCAAATCCTTAACAGCATCACTCATTGCAGACATACCGAACATGAGTATGGCAAAACCGAGGAAAATAGTTCCAAGATTCTTTCTTTTATCATTCTTTGCGGTCATTGTCATAAAAAGTCCGACAAGAGCCAAGATTGGAGTAAAGGAATCGGGTTTTAGGAGTTTGAGAATCAAAGAGGCAGCGCCATCAATTTCAGCGGTACTGAGAAGCCATGATGTAACAGTTGTACCGATATTTGCACCCATTATGATGCTTATGGTCTGTCCAAGCTTCATAATACCGGAGTTTACAAAACCGACAAGCATAACCGTCGTTGCGGACGAGGACTGAATAATCGCTGTTACAACAAGACCAAGCAGAAAACCTTTTGTTCTGTTTGATGTAATCCTTGCAAGAACCGATTCAAGTCTTCCTCCTGCAAGCTTCTTCAAGCTGTCGCCCATGAGGTCCATACCGTATAGAAACAGTGCAAGACCGCCGACAAGTCCCAAAATCATAAAAATATCCATAACTTCCTCCTGTACTTTTTGTTATGTAATGCATTTTGAAAAAACATGAAAACACGAAAAGTTTTTCATGTTCTTCCATTATAAATTATACAAAATATGTCGAGAAAAGTCAAGTACAAATGAATATTCTTCTATAAATTTGATAACATTTATCGGTTTTCTTTGTGTTACTTAATTAAACGCATAATTCACATTTCAAACGGTTTTTTAATTGTAAAACTCCGCAGCTATATTTTCAGTTTTCCGCTTTCAATATCCGAAACAATTGCCGCTATTGCGTGCTGCTCATTGCTGACGGTTATGTAGTCGGCGGCATCCTTTGCCTCTTTGCAGGCATTTGAAACAGCAACGCCGACTTTTGCACATTGAATCATTGCAATGTCATTATTATAGTCCCCCACAGCGATGGTTTTGTTCATATCCGTTCCGAGAATTTGTGTAAGCTTCGATATAACAGTTCCCTTGCTTATGCCTTTTGGAAGTATTTCATATATAGTTCTCTCGGAGCGTATAAAATCAAATTCATCAGCTCTGGGATGAGATTTTAACACCTTTTCAAGAAGCACTAAGCTTTGCATATTCTCGTCAGCAAAAACAACCTTTGCAATCGGGTCTTTTATATCCTTGTAATCAAGCACTATGTTCGGCACCTTTGTGAATTTACGGAAATTTGCCATAGCTTCATTTTCCCTGCAGAAGTATATTTTATCAAACATACTTATGTGTATTCCTATTCCGGGCACATTCTTATCGGCATATTCAACAAGCTCAATTACATCTTCGGGCATTACCTGCGTCCAGACATATTCCTGCTTTATATGGTCGTAAACTCCTCCGCCGTTTATACATCCAAACGGACAGTTAGGTTTTATTGCCTCATAAATATCTCTGACAAAATACGGCATTCTGCCTGTTACAAATGTAAAGTAACCGCCCTCGGATTTAAAATATTCAATTGCATCAAGATTATCCTTGGATATTGTCTTGTCGTTTCTGAGCAAAGTCCCGTCAAGGTCTGTGCAAAGAAGCATCCCCTCGAATTTTTTCATTTTCTCTTTTCTACACCTTTATATCAAGTCGTTATATATTTCACGTATATTCTTATATACGAATTCAGGCTTTGTTTCGCTGTTTTTCAAATCCTCCAATGTGCCTTCGCCGCTCAGAACAAAAATCGTGCTTATTCCAGCATTAACGCCGCAGGCAATGTCAGTATACAGTCTGTCACCGATAAGCACCGTTTCTTCCGCTTCAAAGCCGGTTGCCTCAATTGCAAGAAGCGCCATAGCCGGCTGCGGTTTTCCGATAAACAAAGGACGTCTTTTTGTTGCATTATAAAGCATTTCGGAAACAGAACCGCAATCAGGCACATAGCCGTACCATGTAGGACACACCCAGTCAGGGTTTGTTGCCACATAGTCAACGCCTCTGCCGAGAAGAATGCACGCATCCTCAAGCTTTTGGAAGGTAAGCTCCGTATCAAAGCCCATACACAGGCAATCTATATCATCCTCAAGCTTTGTTGTTATATTAAAGCCGGCATCTTCAAGCTGTTCGGTAAAAGACTTTGTTCCAAAGGCATAAATTTTTTTATATGCCTTTTTCTGCAAATGAAGAACGGTTGCGTTTACCGATGTGAGAAAATCCTCGGCAGTTGCCTCGATTCCCATTCCGGTCAGTTTTTCAACATACTTATCAACGCTTTTTGAGGAATTGTTTGTCAGAAACAAATATCTTCCGCCGATTGATTTTACATGTTTCAAAAAATCCTTTGTTCCGTCGAACAGGTCGTTATCAAGGTATATGGTTCCATCCATATCAAGAAGAAAAAGCCGTTTATCTTTAAGATTACTCATTTATACTCCTCCAAAACTCTTTTTTGCCGATGGAAACAGCCGCCGCACCGCACAAGAGTGCTTGTCTGATTTCCAATTCATTCTCAATCAGCCCTCCGGCCACAATCGGCATTTCAAGCTCATTTTTCATTTTATTTATAACCTTTGCCACAGTGCCCGGCATTATTTCAATCATATCAGCCTTTGACTGCTTTGCCGCTTCTATACTTGTATCCACCGAATGAGAATCAACAATAAAGAAACGCTGCACCGTACAAACACCGATTTTTGCAGCTGTCTTTATAATATTTGTCCTTGTGCTTATAATCCCGTCCACACCCAGCTTTTTTACAAAGCGTATACCGTATTCGTCTTTTCCGATACCCTCTGCAAGGTCTATGTGAATAAACAGTTTTTTTCCTGCCTTATGAACAAGCTCGGTCTGTTCTTTAATATCTTCTATATTCGGCGCAAGCATGAAAATAATCCACACGTCGCTCCTTACAGCATCCAAAAGCTCATTCGCGCTTCTGACAGCCGCAATTATCCTTTTGTTCATTGTTTTCACAGCCTCTTTCAACAAAATTATATACCGTAGCATTGTTACATTCTTCGCACGTAATTATAACACATTTATAAATAAAGTCAAGCGGTGACATACAATTCACCGCTTAAATACAACCCTGTATTTGTTTATATTCTTGCTACTCCAGTTTCCTTTGCAGTTTTAATTACCGCCTGTGCAACAACCTGTGCAACCCTCTTATCAAGTGCGGGAGCAATAATATTATCCTCGGTTATTTCATCATCGGGAATGAGAGATGCAAGAGCATATGAGGTTGCCACCTTCATTTCTTCATTTATACATGAAGCTCTGCAATCGAGCGCTCCTCTGAAAATGCCCGGAAATGCAAGGACGTTGTTTATCTGGTTCGGGAAATCAGAGCGTCCCGTACCTACAACTCTTGCACCTGCCGCCTTTGCAGCATCGGGCATAATTTCCGGCGTAGGATTTGCCATTGGGAAAAGAATTGCATCGTTTGCCATGGATTTTACCATTTCGGGTGTTACAAGATTAGGTGCAGAAACACCTATAAACACATCAGCACCGCAAAGCGCATCCGAAAGGCTTCCCTTCTTATGCTCCAGGTTTGTTACCTTTGCAATTTCCTCCTGTGCGGGATTGTTGTTTTCATCACCCTCGCAGATAATTCCAAAGCGGTCGCAGAAGGTAAGGTTCTTAACACCCATATTCATGAGATGCTTTCCTATTGCAATACCTGCAGAACCTGCTCCGTTTATTACAACCTTTACTTTTCCCATTTCCTTTTTAACAAGCTTCAATGCATTGATAAGAGCCGCCGCAACAACAATGGCAGTTCCGTGCTGATCGTCATGGAAAATCGGAATGTCACAGATTTCTTTTAATTTCCGCTCAATCTCAAAGCAACGCGGAGCTGAAATATCTTCAAGATTAATACCGCCAAAGCTTCCCGAAAGCAGATATATGGTACGTACAATCTCGTCAACATCCTTTGACTTTATACAAAGAGGAAAAGCGTCTACATCAGCAAATGTTTTAAAAAGCGCGCATTTCCCCTCCATTACCGGCATGCCGGCTTCAGGGCCGATATCTCCGAGTCCCAGCACTGCCGTGCCGTCTGTAATAACAGCAACAAGGTTTGAACGGCGTGTAAGCTCGTAAGATTTATTTATATCTTTATTTATTTCAAGACAAGGCTCAGCAACGCCCGGAGTATATGCAAGCGACAAATCCTCTCTTGAATTAATGGGTGCACGGGAAATAACCTCTATTTTTCCGTTCCATTCATAATGCTTTTTAAGTGATTCCTGTCTGATATCCATAAATTATTCCTCCCAAGGAAATTTGTACTGAGTAAGACCAAGTTCGTCACGCACCTGCATGATTTCCTTCTGAACAGATTCGTTTATCGGCACGCCGTCTTTTCTCGCAAGGCGGATTTCGTATTCCTTCTCGCCTGCAGTATATATACGCTCTGCATCAGGAGCCTTCTTTGCAGAACGCACGCTGCGACAGATTTCGCCTGCCTTCTTTCTGCAGACGTCTTCTCCCAGGAAGTGATCTGTATCAATTGCAATGAAGAAATGACCGAGACTGTAAGGCACTTTGTTTCCGTCAGCATCTCTGCCTGTAAGAGCCTTACCGTAGCTACCGTCCTGAAGAACAGACGAAAGAAGTTCAACAAACAAGGCAAAGCCGTAACCTTTATAGCCGCATCCTTCTTCACCGGGTCCACCCAATGTACAAAGTGCTGCTTCGCCTCGTGCCATAGCTTTGAGAGCATCTGCTGAAGATCCCTCATAAGATTCGCCCTTGGTGTTAACGAGTGCACCCTTAGGAGCATCCTTGCCGATACGTGCATAATATTCAAGCTTACCATTCTGATATGTAGAGCTTGCTGCGTCAAAGTTGAAATCGAACGGCTCATCTGTAGGGACGCCCAAAGTAAGAGGGTTTGTTCCGAACATGCCTTCCACACCGAAAGTAGGAGCAACAGTAGGACGTGCATTTGTACCTGTCATACCGATACAGCCTTCTTTTGCAGCCATAGAAGTATAGTAACCCGCTATACCGTAGTGGCAGGAGTTACGTACAACTACCATACCCATGCCGTATTCCTTAGCCTTGGCAATCGCCATTTTCATTGCCTTATAACCTATAACCTGTCCCATACCGTCATGTCCGTCAACAACAGCTGTAGTGGGGGTTTCTTTGATTATTTCAAAGTTTGTTACGGGGTTCTGGATCCCGTCTCTTATTCTATCGAGATATACGGGCTTAAAGCGGTTTACGCCGTGTGACTCTATGCCTCTCTTATCCGACTCAAGAAGAACATCCGCACATATTTCTGCATCTTCTCTCGGGATTCCGTACCCGGTAAAAGCGTCAATTACAAAATCAGTTATTGTTTTCCAATCTACGATATTGTTCTTTTTCATTTGTATCCCTCCAAAGTCCAAAATTATACGTACAAAAAAACGCACCAAAACAAACCTTCTTTAAAAAGGTCTATTCTGATACGTCTCCAAATCTCTGTACCGCCTATATTCTAGCACAACATAATAATTTTGTCAACCCGATATTACACTTTTTTACCTGTAATTTATAATGTCCCGTTTTTGACCTCAAATCCCGCAAAGCTGAACGGTGCAATGTCGGAAAGATAAACCTTATCCCCTTCTATTCTTCCCGTACAGTTAATAAACGAGATTTCCGTGTAGCCTTCATCAAGCTCAACAACGGGGCTTATAACGTCATCTGCAAAGATATTCCACAGACCGACCGCCATCGCATTTTCATTCTTCTTTGCCATGATATAAAGGTCGGGGTTGCCGTAGCAATATGCGGGAAGCGCTTTTCCTGTCATCCACTTAACAGCATCCTTTATCTGTCTTGACCTTACATAGCTTCTTCTCAGACTTTCATTTCCGAAATGCCCGTCAAAGCAAAACACGAGGAATTTACAGCCTTCGGCGTTTTCATAAATGTATGAAGCAGGTGTATTTGAGGAGAACATGCTCTGCACCTTTGCGCCAGCTTTGAGTTTTACGTCATAGATGCGGTGACCGTTATTTACGCTTATCTGTTCTTTATATATTTCAAAGCGTTCTTCACCGACATTTCTGCCAAGCTCGCCACGGCTTTCAAGCCCCGTATCAATGCCACGTTCTTCAAGTATTTCAGCACCGCGAAGGTCGAGTATCATGCCCTTTTTAAGAGCTTCTTTTGGCACATATTTTGCATCCTCACCAAAAGCGATACCGCACACGCCCTCACCGTAATAAGTAGTCGGAACAGAATTATCTGCAAGCATTCTTGAAGACGGTGAGAAAAACAAATCTTCAATTTTTGCACTACCCTCGACAACCTGAGGAATTACCATATTCTCAAGCTTTTTCATTTGCTCGTAAACTCTCACACCGACAGCTTCTTTACCTGAAAATGCTTTCTCAATTCCGTCATAAATGTATGCGTTTCTCACGTGTCTGTCGATATAACCGCGTTCGTAATCTATTGTGGAATTATAGTCAAGAGCATATTTCAAAAGTCCGTCGGTTGTGCCGTCTGCACGCATTGCCATATCGAAAAGCTCCATGAAAGCCGCAGGACAGTTTGTTCTCGGTCTCGGATAAGCGTCACCCTCGCAGAAAATTTCAATACCGTCGCCACACCACGCTCTTTCCATTCTGGAAAGCTCAATGACATTCTGCAGTCTGTTTCCCCACGATTTATCAACAGCCCAGTAAGGCGCTCCGATAAGACGGAGAAACGGCTTTGTTTTACCCGCAAGAGCCCGTGAAACAGACGCGGGATCAAACCCATCCTGGTCCCAGGTTGACATACAGGCACACACGCCCATACGGATATCCGGATTTACCTTATCAAGGTATTCTCTTGCATTTTCCGCAAACTCACGAAGCGAATCACCGTTTACCTTCATCCATGCAGATCTGTATTTATTAGGTCCGCCGGTAAGTGCCTTTTTCTGAAGCTCTTCGGGCATTATGTCTTCACCGAGAATATCACGGATTCTTTTCATGTGCTCATCACACATACAAAGTATGCTCTCGCCGCCTGTCATAAAGCCGTATCTGTAATCGTCATCGAACATTATCATGTCAACACCGCATTTTGCTATATTCATTATACGCTCTCCGACAGCCTTTTTATAATTCTCATCAAGAGGACAGGCATGGGATTTTTTTTGGTATCCGTTAACATAAGTAAGAGGAGTAAAATTACGTTCTCCGTTATAGAGATACGTCCACATCCATGTGCCTACCTCAAAACCGTGAGATTTAAAAAAATCGGCATTTTCTTTTATACTTGAAAGTTCAAAATTCTCCTGCTCTTTATTTGCAGGAACACCTCCGAGTGCAAAGAAAACACGCTGTGCACCTATTCTTCTGAGTTCTTCAAGGTATTTTTCTTTACCGCCGCATCTAGGGAAATTACCTACCATTACCGGAACAGATATTTTATACATATTCACATTCACCCAAAATAATATTTTTATTAATTATACATTAGTTTTAATTCAAATTCAAGAGCCTGCGTTTTTCATTTTTTGCACTATATTTTGCCATTTTAAAGAAAAAGAAAAATTCCCCGTCACCGCACAAGGTGCAGCATCGGGGAATATTGGAAAAAGAGGAGTCTATTTTGTTATTTCGACAGACTCGGTAAGCACCTTCAGGCTTTTAAGATTTGACACTGCCATTGCCTTGATTTTGGCAACCTTTCCGTCCGAATTACTAATCTGTGTTCCGAAAGTAACGGTTTTTTCCTTATCGGGATCAGCATACAGAAAATCCGTACCAAGCATTCTTCCGTCAGCATCGTAGGTTGTAACAATGACCGTGACAAATCCGCTGTAGGTGTTGTTTGTAAGTGCAACCTGTGCATAGAAAGCACTGTCGGGAATGAAATCAATTTCATTATATGAAGCATCAAGGAGAGTGATGCTTTCAATACTTACTTCATCCTGCTCGGGTGTTTCTTCCTCGGTATCAACAAGGTCTATTTCAAAAGTAAACTGGTTTTCTTCAAGGAAGTATGCTTCATTAACCGTCGAATAATATTCAACCTCAACGGTTTTACCGTCATTCTTGAAATACAGCATTGCAACAAGTCCGCATGCACCTATTGTCTTATCGGTTTTCTGCGGGTCAACGAGTATCTGCGTTACGGTGTTACCGTTTACGCCCTTATCCTGTCTTACAACAATTGTGTCTGTTGAAATATGTCCGCACAGCACAAGCACAATGTTTTCATGCTGTGAAAGGAAATCGGTCCAGGTTTCATCTGCATATTTTTCGCCGCCGTACCAGGTAACAGGGTTCATTTCTACACCTTCGGTCATAAGTGAACCGTCGCTGTTCATGTAGATATGAGTTGAAACAATGACATTTGTATCGGGGTTCTCTTCGATAACCTCACTTGCCCATGCAAGAACATCATCACCTGCTCCGATATCAAGTGCAAGCGACATGAACTTTGTGTCCCCCACATTAAAGAACTGATAAGTGTTAAGCATTGTTCCGTCGTAGCTTCCGCCGTTTACATTTTCGAACTCGTCGTAAGTGAAATACTTATTATACTGTTCTTTGGAGTCGTGGTTTCCTCTTACAAGTGTATAGGGCACAACCTCGTCCATTTGCTGAATGAGAGGCTTTGCAAGCTCGTATTCGCTGTCCAGATCCTTATCTGTTATATCGCCAAGCACGAATGCGTGCGACATTTTCTTTTCTCCAGCGTTATCGCAAATCCAGTCAAATATATGATGAAGCTTATCGGGATAATAGTATGTAATTGTCTGGATATCACCCACTACTGCCATGGAATAATCGTAATCCGTAACAGCTTCCTTTTCGTAAATCCAAGGGGTTTCAAGGTCAAAGTCAAATCTGTTTGTGCTCTTATCGGAAAGTACAGACGGTCTTCTTCCGTTTTTGTCGTAGCCGAGTTCATATGCTGCAATGAGACTCTCGTCAGTATATGCAACACCCTGAAAGTCTGCCTCAATTTCATCGGCAGTTCTGATATCGTCAAAGATAGCAATATCATAAACTATTCCCTTAAAATACTGTGTATTTCCGTCTCTGAAATCACCTGCTATGAACATTGTTGAATTCATATCAACGGAGAAATTTGAAAATGCCGCTCCGTTTATTGTCTGTGCAAGAACACCGTCCACATAACATTTATACGAGCCGTTTCCTACTGTTATGGCAAGATGCGTCTTCTTGCCGTTATAAACGTTTACATCGGAAAACGCAACACCGAGTGTTTCATCTCCACCGATACCTCTGATATAAAATCCGGGATGTCCGTTTGCGAACACTTGGAAGGAGGTGCAGTTGATGCTTGCGTCACCTGCATTGCCGAAAATCACGCCCGCAGTTGAAGACTCCATGTCTTCGGGAAAATATATGGTTGCTTCATAGGTTTTCGGAAACACGGTAAGATTGTTCTTTGAAACATAATATTGGTCCGCGGTAAAATCAAGACCGCCCGATGAAGTTACAAGGTTTATGCCGTTAGCACTCTTATCCTCAATAAACAATGGCATTGTTCCGTCGCTGATTGCTTCAACATCATATGCTGCCATGAGGCTTTCGTCGGTATAGTCAAGACAAGCGTAGTCGAGAGCTATTTCGTCAGCCGTTCTTACTTCATCAAAGATTGCAACATCGTAAATAGTGCCTTTAAAATACAATGTGTTTCCATCTCTTATATCTCCTCCGAGATACATAGGTGAATCAATTTCCAACGGATACCATGAATATGCCACACCGGGAATCGTCTGAACAAGCTCTCCGTTTATGTAGCACTTATAATTTCCGTTATCAACAGTTATGGCTACATGCGTTTTTTCTCCTGTAAAAAGGCTTACATTTGAAAAAGGCACACCCAGCGTTTGGTCCGGATGGTTAACATCCTTTATGTAAATCTGCGGATATCCGTCTTTAGTAACCTGAAATGACGTAACGTTGATACTTGAATCACCGGAATTACCGAATATCACACTTGTTGCAGATGTAGACATATCCTTGGGAAAGCAAACAGTTGCTTCATATGTCTTTGGGAATGTTGTTATATTCTTCGCTGTGAAATAGTAGTCCTCTGCCGTGAAAGTCATGCCGATATCTTCTGACGCACTGACAGCTATGCTGAATGCGCACATAGCCAAAAGCAATGCAGCTACAAGCAAAACCCTCATTTTTTTCATCAGATTCAACTCCTTTTACTGTGTTTATATTAATATTTTACCACATTTTACGACATTGTAAATTACGAAATAATGGAATTTAATTAAGAAAATCGGATGTTATACTGTTTTCAATCCGCATTATAAGCAAAAAGAAGAAACCACAAAGATTTCTTCTTTAGTATATTTTTTTCTTAAATCCATCCGCCGTCAACATTAAGTGTCTGTGCCGTTACATATGAGCTTTTTTCATCAGCAAAGAACATTACGGAGTTTGCGACGTCCTCAGGCGAGCCGATTCTTCCGACAGGTATATCCGCCACTATATCCGAAAGTTCGTCATTTGAGAGATGTCTGTTCATCTCGGTATCAATAAGACCGGGACACACGCAGTTTACAGTAATGCCACTTGGAGCAAGCTCTTTTGAGAGTGCTTTTGTAAATCCGACAAGTGCCGATTTTGAAGCCGAATAATGCACCTCACAGGAAGCACCGCACACTCCCCATACAGAAGAAATGTTTATTATTCTTCCCCACTTGTTATGCACCATGTGAGAAGTGACAGCATTTGTGCACAGATATGCACCTTTTACATTTACGTCAAGCATTCTGTCCCAATCTTCTTCGGTTACGTCACACAGCATTTTTATTTGCGATATGCCCGCGTTATTGACCAGAACATCCACACCGCCAAAGAACGATGAAATTTCTTTCATCATTGCGTCAACTTCGCTCTGTTTTGAAACATCTGCACAAACTGAAATTGCCTTTATACCGAAATTCTGCGAAAGCTCGGTGCAGAGTGCCTCTGCCTTTTTAATTTTAGAAAAGGTATGTACGGCAACATTATAGCCGTTCTTTGCAAAAGCAGTTGCAATTGCATTGCCTATTCCGCCTGTAGCGCCTGTTACAAGCACGGTTTTCATATGTCACACTCCAATCCGTAAAAACGGCACGCGTTTTCATATGTCAATCTGCAAAACTCTTCAGGAGTAATTCCCAGAAGCTCTGCACACTTGTCTGCCGTGAAGCTTATATAATCCGAGTGGTTAAGCTGTCCTCTGAAAGGAACGGGTGTAAGATACGGGCAGTCGGTTTCCACAAGAATTCTCTTTGTTGCATCGGGATGAAGTTCTCTCAATCTCTCAACAATCTCAACAATTTTCCTTGCGTTTTTAAAGGTTACAACTCCGTTGACCGAGATGTAATATCCGAGGTTCATAACCTCTTTTGCCATTTCATAGCTACCCGAAAAGCTATGGACAACGCCCGTTACCGAGGGAAACTCTTTCATTATTTCAAGAACATCTGCGTGTGCATCTCTGTCGTGTATAATAACAGGTGCAGAAAGCTTTTGTGCTAAGTCCATCTGTGCACGAAAGCATTCCTTCTGCTGCTCTTTATCATCCTGCGTCCAGTAATAGTCAAGTCCAATCTCGCCTATGGCAACGCATTTTTCGTGACTGTACATCTGTTCAATACGTGTCAGCCAGTCAGCATTTTGCATATCACGTACCGCATCCGAGGGATGAACACCGACTGATGCGTATACAAAATCATATTTTTCGGAAAGTCTGATAGAGCTTTCACTCGACTTCAGGCTTGCACCGATATTTGTAATTCTCTCTACGCCCTTTTTATGAACATCAACGAGAATTTGTTCGCGTATTCCGTTAAAACGTTCATCATCGTAATGGGCATGTGAATCGAATATCATTATCTTACGGATGCACCGGGTTCTACGGCATCGTCAAGGAAAACAACGTTTATCTTGTCGCCCTCACCTGCTGCGAGTATCATGCCGAAGCTATCAACACCACGGAGCTTTACGGGTTTTAAGTTTGATACAAGCACAATCTTCTTGCCGATAAGCTCTTCGGGCGAGTATGCCTTTGCAATACCCGACACAACCTGTCTTTGTTTTCCGCTGCCGTCGTCAAGCTGAAGCTTTAACAGCTTATCCGACTTTTCAACCTTTTCACATTCAAGAACCTTAGCACAAATAAGCTTTACCTTTGCAAAATCGTCAATGGTAATTTCGCTTACTTCTTCGGCTTCTTCCTTTTTATCGGACTTGCTGTCTGCCTTTGCGTTCTTTGCCTCAAGCTTTTCAGCCTCAAGTCTATCCTTTTCAAGGCGAGCGTTAAACTCCTTCTCATCTATTCTCATAAAGAGAGGTGTAGGAGTTTTATTTACAATAGCACCGTTGGGATAGGAATAACCGAACTTTTCTGCGTCTGTCCAGTTTTCTATGGAAAGAGCAGTTTTATTTTCGGGAGAATAAATCTGAGTGATAATTGTGTCTGCTGCATCCGGAATAAAGGGTTTTAAAAGAGTAGCGCAAACACGGATGCCTTCAACGAGGTTATAGAGAACAGTTGCAAGTCTGTCCTTCTTGTCTTCGTCCTTGCCGAGTACCCACGGAGCTGTTTCGTCAACATATTTATTAAGTCTGCGAAGTACCGTCATAATCTCATCTGCAGCATCTGCAACATGGAGATTTTCAAGACAGTCGGTTACCTTTTTATATCCATCGGTTACGGTATTTATAAGGTCGTTGTCAAGCTGTTCGTCCTTTTCGCAAGGAGCAGGAATAACACCGTCAAAATACTTATTAACCATTGCAACTGTGCGGTTAACAAGGTTTCCGAGAGTGTTTACAAGGTCAGCATTGAACTTTGTAACAAGCATTTCATATGTGATGCTTCCGTCGTTAAGAAAAGGCATTTCGGAAAGAACGTAGTATCTTACGCCGTCTGTTCCGATAAGGTCAGAAAGATAGTCCGCATACATGACATTTCCTCTTGACTTACTCATTTTATCCATGCCGGAAAGAAGCCACGGATGACCGAAAATCTTTTTAGGCATAGGTTCTCCAAGTGCCATAAGTATTACAGGCCAGTAAATTGTATGGAAGCGGAGAATATCCTTACCGATTATCTGCAAATCTGCAGGCCAGTTTTTAACATACAATTCGCCCTTTTCGTCAACATCATAGCCGATAGCTGTGATATAGTTGATAAGCGCGTCCATCCACACGTAGATAACGTGTTCGGGGTCAAATTCAATCGGCACTCCCCATTTAAATGTAGAACGAGATACACACAAATCCTGAACACCCGGCTTTATGAAGTTATTTATCATCTCGCGCTTTCTTGCTTCGGGAACAATAAAATCAGGGTGAGAATCAATGTAATCTTCAAGAGGCTTCTGATACTTTGAAAGCTTTAAGAAGTATGCTGCTTCCTTTGCTCTTGTTACTTCTCTGCCACAATCGGGACACTTGCAGTCTGCCGCCTGTGTATCTGTCCAGAAGGATTCACACGGAGTACAGTACCATCCCTCATATTCGCCCTTATATATATCGCCCTTATCGTAGAGCTTCTTGAATATTTTCTGCACAGCCTTTACGTGATAATCGTCGGTTGTGCGTATAAATCTGTCGTAGCTGATATTCATTTTACTCCAGATATTCTTCATTTCTCCCGTGATATTATCAACATACTGCTGAGGAGAAATGCCCTTTTCAGCAGCAGCATTCTCAATCTTCTGACCGTGTTCGTCTGCACCTGTAAGAAACAATACGTCATAGCCGCAAAGACGCTTGTAGCGTGCAATACAATCCGTGAGAATCATCTCATAGGTGTTTCCGATATGGGGTTTACCCGAAGTATAGGGTATGGCTGTTGTAATATAATACTTTTCCTTCATGTTGAAATGTCCTTTCTGAAAAGCTGATATTATTATAGTTGATTTTATTAAGCCGCGCCATTGCAGCGGTCTTCATAGACAAGATTTTGTATATCCTTGCGGTTCATCTGGGTTTCATACAGAAATCTTGCCGCATTCATAAACGTAAGAGTAATATACGGAACCGTATAAGCTACAAACAGTATTCCGACGGTAAACAGCGAAATTACAAGCAGAGGAACAAACGAGAAGAACAAAGATACAAGTCCCGATGAGTTATTATGACAGCAAAGTGAGCCGATATAAAAAGCATCGCGTTTTGGTAAATACGGTCTTTTAAGGCAGACATACAGTCCTACAAAAAATCTTGATGAAAGCACAAGTCCGAGAAAAAACAGTGCCACCAAAACTGTTGACAGTACAAAATAAGCTTCATCAAATCCGCCAATATCAACAGGAAGAACAAAAATGTCAGGGCTGTAATAATACTGCATATATATCCACACAGCTATTGCCGGAGCGAAACACGGAAGAACTCTTATAAAAAGTGCAAAAAACAGTTCGTATGCACAAAGCAATGTTTTAGGTGTAGAAAAAGCACTGAACACCACCGAAGCATTTGGTCTTTTTGCCTCACTGCACAGCATTTCAAAGTACATGACACCGTACACAAGAGGTATTGCCATAAAAAGTGCAACAGCATCATAAAAGAGAAGAAACAGGCTTGCGTAATGCTCGCTTATGCCGAGAGAAAACGCAAGCACTCCCATCTGCTGACCGAGGCTTACAATTCCCGCAAAGCACACAAACACAAGTAAATGTGCAAAAATATGCGTAAGCCAGTCGCCGTATATGGTTTTGCGTGCTTCGGATTTAAAGAACTTCTTTGCGTCGGAGGATATCATTTTATTTCGCCGGATTTTTCCGACGCACCTGCCTTTCTTTAAGGATAAATATTCTTTACTATTATCTGCCGAAACTTTTCTTGCAATACACTGAATTTCCGTTTTTTCTCAGCTGTTATACTTATTCATAGCCTCAGGGATTTTTCCGTCGCCTATAAGAGTAGCAGCATTATATACGTTATTAAAAAGCTCAAACAGAGTTTTCTGCTCACTGTCGGTAAATTTAGAAAGAACCCAGTCTGCAAGGTCCATTTCGGGATGCGGTTTTGCACCGATTCCAACCTTTATTCTCGGAAACGCATCGCTCGAAAGATGCTCTACTATACTCTTTATTCCGTTATGTCCGCCGTGACTGCCTTTAGCGCGTATTCTCATTCGTCCTACATCAAGAGATATATCATCAAAGATAACCGTTATATTCTCCGTCGGTATCTTATAAAAGTGCGCTGCTTCCTTTACCGCTTCTCCCGAATTATTCATAAAGGTCTGCGGCTTTAAGAGAAGTGTTCTTTTTGTGCCAAGCATACACTCACAGCAAAGCGATTTAAACTTTACTCTGTCGGGTTTGACCGAAAGCTTTTGTGCAATATAGTCAAGACAGAGAAAGCCTGTATTGTGCCGTGTAAAAGTATACTTATCACCCGGATTTCCAAGTCCCACAAGCATATGTGTTACAGGTACAGTTTCCTTTTTCTCCGATTCAATCTGCTTAAAAAGAGCAAAAATATCCTTCAATTTGTTTCTTCCTTATCCTGTTTTTCTGCAAAGGCAAGCAGGAAAAGCTCCTTTGCCCTTTCAATATTACCCGAAATATAAAGATGCCCCATAAGTGCTTCAAAGCCTGTTGCACGTCTGTACTGAATAAGCTCACCGTGTTTGGGAGAAAAATGCGTTTTTGCGTTTCTTCCTCTCTTATAAACACTCATTTCCTTTTCAGAAAGATGCTCCAGTATTTTTTCAACCGCATCGCTTTGAGCTTCACACGTAACATACGCCTTTGATGCTCGAACTAACCCTCCGGGTTTGGTTTCGCCGCTTTCATGAAGCACAAGGTCTCTTGCGAAAAGCTCCATTACGGCATCACCCATATATGCAAGAGCGAGTATGCCGTATCCGTCAGCCTCACGCTCTGAGCCTTGTGACATTACATTTTCCGTCATGCTCTCTTCCACTTAGGTCCCTGAGGAGTATCCTCGATAATGATTCCGCGCGCTTTGAGGTCATCTCTTATCTTATCTGCTGTTGCAAAATCTTTTGCTTTTTTAGCCTCGGTACGCTGTGCAACAAGTGCTTCAATTTCAGCGTCCTCGTCATTTGCTTCTTGTGCTTTCTTTTCAAAGCCAAAGAGAGTTATAAGCTCCATAAAGATTTCCTTTGCTTTTTCAAGAAACTCGAGTGAGAGCTTTTCTTCGCCAAGTGCACGGTTGATATCGCGTGTAAGCTCGAATACGGAAGCTATACCGTCTGCGGTATTAAAGTCATTATCAAGAGCCTCGCACATCTGAGTACGTCTCTGTGCAAAGGTATCAAGAAGTGCCTTTTCATTATCGGAAAGAGAAAGAGTTTCTCCGCTTTCCTTTGCCGCCTTTATACGGAAAGTAAGATTTTCTTCACAGGTGTTGAATCTTTCAACGGACACCTGTGCCTGATGCATTGCTTCTTCGGAATAGTTAACGGGACTTCTGTAATGAGCCGAAATAATGAAGAAGCGGATAGCTTCATAGCTGTATTTTGCCGCGGCATCTCTTACCTTGAAGGATATGCCTGATTTTGACATCTTCTGTCCGTCTGTAAGGATATATGCGTTATGCAGCCAGATTTTTGTAAAGGTAGTATCTGTGCAGCCTGTGCAGGAATTATACGACTCGGACTGAGCAATTTCATTTTCGTGATGAGGGAATGCAAGGTCTTCGCCGCCTGCATGAATATCAATATTGCTTCCAAGATATTTCTGCGACATAGCGGAGCATTCAATATGCCAGCCGGGTCTTCCCTTACCCCAGGGCGAATCCCAGTAAGGCTCACCGGGCTTTGCTGCCTTCCATACGGCAAAGTCAAGCGGATCTTCCTTGATATCGGAAACATCTATTCTTGCTCCGCTTTCAAGGTCGTCTATGTTCTTATGGGAAAGCTTTCCGTAGCCTTTGAATGAGCGTGTACGGAAATATACGTCCTTATCTTCGCCGCCTTCGACCGGTGCTACAGCATATGCAAGACCGTTCTTTACGAGAGTTTCAACTATGTTTATGATTTCGGGAATATTCTCGGTTGCTTTCGGGTGATGAGTAGCAGGCTTTATGCCAAGTCCCTTTGCATCTGTAAAATATTCTTCAATATACTTTTCTGCAACCTCTTTGACGGTTGTTCCTTCTTCGTTTGCACGCTTGATGAGCTTATCGTCGATATCTGTAAAGTTCTGGGTGAAGTTTACGTCGTATCCGCGGTACTCAAGGTAACGTCTTAAAAAGTCAAATATTACAAAGCATCTTGCGTTTCCTACATGGAAAAAGTCGTAAACGGTAGGACCGCACGCATACATTTTGACGGTTTTGCCGTCAAGAGGTTTTAACTCCTCCATTGTTTTTGTCATTGAGTTATACAGTTTCAAAGCTATCTGTCCTTTCGCAAACCGCAAATGAAGCGGCATTATTTATCGTTTTTTTCTTCAAGAGCCTTTTCAAGCGCTTCAAGGCGCATCTGCATTTTACAAAGCTCCTGAGATACAGGGTCAGGAATGTGAATCTGGTCAAGGTCGCTCTTGCAAGGCTCAGCCTGTTTCTTAGAAGCACCTGAATATATCATTCTTGCAGGAACGCCGACTGCCGTTGCTCCTTCCGGAACTGCATCTAGAACAACCGCACCTGCAGCGATTTTTGCGCCGTCTCCGACAGTGAACGGTCCGAGCACCTTTGCACCCGAGCCTATCATTACGTTATTTCCTATCGTCGGGTGACGTTTACCCGTATCTTTTCCCGTACCTCCGAGTGTTACTCCCTGGTATATGGTACAGTTATCGCCGATAACCGCGGTTTCTCCTATTACAACGCCCATGCCGTGGTCGATAAGAAGTCCCTTTCCTATGCATGCACCGGGATGAATTTCAATGCCCGTTACGCTTCTTGCAAACTGAGAAACCCATCTTGCAAGGAATTTTCTGTTATGCTTATACAGCCAATGGGAAAATCTATGGTATATTACGGCATGAAGTCCCGAATACAGCAGAAAAACTTCTGCACTGCTTCTTGCCGCAGGGTCTCTTTCCTTTATGGCTTTTATATCGTATCTTAATCTGTCAAACAATTTTTCTTTCCGCCCTTTACATTGTTATATACTTACTGTATGCTTTGAGGTACTGAGCACCCGAATAAATGGTGAAGAACACCATTACCGCCATACAGGCATATGTAAGGGGAGTGAACTTTGCAAAAAACTCAATTTTTCCGAGAAGCATAGGCTCCAGTATTACAAGCTCCATGAAAATACACTGAGAGAAAGTCTTGATTTTTCCGGGCATTGCCGCAGCAATTACTACGTTATCCGCGTTTACCGCAACAAGTCTTACGCCCGATACCGCAAGCTCTCTGAAAACGGTTATTGCAATTGTGATAAGCATTGCAAGACGGAGATTGTCATAAACATATGCCGCCGCAATAAGCGCGCCTATTACCATAAATTTATCTGCAAGAGGATCCATAAACTTACCAAAGTTTGTAACAAGATTCTGACTTCTTGCAATTTTACCGTCAACAAAATCCGTTATTGCAGCACCGCCGAAAAGCACTGCAGAAACAAGCAAAAGAACATTCTTCAAAACAATTCCGTCCACATGCTTTGCAATCATCATCGACACCATAAACAGCGGTACCATGACAATTCTTATTATTGTCAGTTTATTAGGCAGATTCATATTTTTCCACATTTTTGCTACCACCTTTCAATTTAAAGCACAGCAGTTCCGAGAAGATCATAATCAATCACTTCTTCTATTTTTACGTTTACAAACTCGCCGTCTGCAATCTTTCTTGACTTAGACGAGAAATAAACCTTTCCGTCAATATCCGGTGCATCAAATGCACTTCTGCCGAAATACACGCCGGATGCTTTATCATAGCCCTCACAGAGTACTTCAAGAACCTTTCCGACCTGTTTTTTGTTAAACGCCTCATGCACGGTGAACTGGTTCTGCATAAGCGTATCAAGCCTTTTCTGCTTTGTCTTTTCGGGCACTATTCCCTCTTTGATGTTTGCCGCTGGCGTTCCCTCCTGACAGGAGAATGCAAATACGCCGAGGCGCTCAAACTTTATTTCCTTTAAAAATTCGGCAAGAGTTGCAAAGTCGTCCTTGGTTTCTCCGGGAAAACCTACTATTACGGTTGAGCGGATTACAATACCGGGAACGTTTTTTCTCAAAAGCGCTATTTTTTCCTTTATAAGAGCACCGTCACCGTGACGATTCATCATTTTCAGAACCTTATCCGAAATATGCTGGATAGGAAGGTCAATATACTTTACTATTTTTGGTTCTTCCGATATAGTCTTACAAAGCTCTTCCGTTATAAGTTCGGGATAGCAGTAGAGTATCCTTACCCATTTGAGCCCGTCGATTTTACAAATTTCGCGAAGAAGCACCGAAAGAGACGGCTTTCCGTAAAGATCCATGCCGTATCTTGTTGTATCCTGGGATACAAGGATAAGCTCTTTATTTCCGAGAGATACCATTTCCTTTGCTTCCGCAACAATATCCTCAATGGTTCTGCTTCTGAACTTTCCTCTGAGGTACGGGATAATACAGTATGTACATCTGTTATCACAGCCCTCCGAGATTTTAATATATGTTGAGCCTTCAGGTGTTGTTACAACTCTGTCTCCGCCTAAAATCTGGTTTTCGGGTTTTGTGACAAGGCAAAGTCCCTTCTGCTTCTTTCCGCCGTTTTCGTAAGCGTACTTTACAGCTTGAACAATTTTATCCGTATCTCCGACACCCACAACAGCGTCGACCTCGGGAAGCTTATCAAATATTTCTTCCTTATAACGCTCTGCAAGGCAGCCGGTTACAACTATTCCTTTAAGATGTCTGTTTTCTCTCAGCCACGCAACGTCAAGTATAGTTTCGATTGCCTCCGACTGTGCGCTTTCAATAAACGCGCAGGTATTGACAACCACAACATCTGCATGAATATCTTCTTCTACAATTTCTATTCCCTCTGAAGCAAGTCTTGCAAGCATGGTTTCCGAGTCCATAAGGTTCTTCGGACAACCAAGGGAAACAAATGCACATTTTATTCTGCTCATAGCTTTCCTTTCACATTTTGCTTTTTTCTTACTTTGTGACAAAGCTTTACATAATATAATAACACATATTTTGTCTGATTTCAAGACTAAAATGCACTTCTTTACAATATTTATGCCTTAGTTTTTTTCACAGTTGTAAACAATATTTACCAAAGTGCCATTAACTATTGAAATGAAGAGGAAAATGTGGTAGAATAATATCGTAATTTATCAAAATCAAGGATGGTGGCTGAATTGAAGAAAAGAAAGATACTTACGTCTGTTTTATGCATTGCCGTTGCGGCTGTATTTTCGCTTTTTACCCTTACCACGGTGCTTGCTTATTCGTCGGACAGTGACCCGCTTGTGTCGCTCAGCTATCTCAATGATGTTGTTCTTCCGATGTTAAGAGAGGAATTTTCGGGCAACAACACCGACAAAAATGATGACAACAAAGTAGTTTCAAATGACATCTCCGACACAAATCAAACTGCAGCGAACATCGGTACATACGAGCTTTTAGAGCTGACAGCAGGTCAGACCGTGCTTTGCGAAAGTGCTACTGAAATAATAGTACGTCCCGGCAGCCTTGTAACGGTTGTATCTCCGTTTGAAGCACAGGGAATTGCAGACATAACAAACGGAAACGAGCTTCTTAGCGGTCATGAAATACCGATAAACGCCTACTGCATAATTCCGAGAGGAAAAGACGGCAGAGGATTTTATGTACTCAGCGAAAACGCTTATATTATGATAAGGGGTGAATATACAATTGGCTAACACAAAGAAAAAAGCAGCAACAAAAAAAGCTGCTGTCAGAATAATCGCAATAATTCTTGCGGCACTGTTTGTAATAACCGGACTTGTGGCTGTTCTGCCCACATTTATCTTCTGATTAGGTTTTCAAACACATTTTTCGCATAAGCCGCAAAGCAGAATAAATTCGGCTTATGCGATTTATTTTTAAGGAATGAAAATATGAAAGTAAAACATATAGTCTTATCACTTTTATGTACATGTGTGTTATCCTTAGGCGCTCTTGCATCCGAAAGAATAATTAAAGTAGGTCTGTATTATTCCGTCTCAGCTATAAGTTCAGGCACAGTTCTTTCTTTTTCAGACACGTATTATGTCGGTTCATACAGTGAAGAAGACGGATTTGCTCCCATGGCACAAATACCACAGGACGAGTTTTTCAGCATTGAGCTTGATTATTCTGGAAACCTCATGGCGGTAACCTACACCGACTCTTCAAAAGGCTCCGCTCCGAATATTCTAAAGCTTTCTGACAGTGGCGAAAGCATTTTTGTAAGCTACACTGCAAAAAGCGTGGAATCCGAGGACATATTTGAAGATCCGATTGAAGCTTTGCTTAAGGAACGTGAAGACGCATCAGAAGTCGAAGAAGCAGAAGGTGCGGAAAACACATACGAAGTTCCGGGCAACGTTCTGACAGAGGACGGCAGAGTTCCGTATGCTGAAATCGGCGGCAAAAAATATGCCGGAGTTTTGGAATTCACAAAGGATACAAACGGCGGAATAAAGGTTATCAACCACTTAAGCCTTGACAGATATATAAAAGGGGTTCTTCCAAACGAAGTTTATCCGTCATGGGAAAACGAAGCTTTAAAAGCAGCGGCAGTTGCAACAAGAACCTACACACTAAAAAGCATTCGAGGAAAGCATTCCTCACTCGGCTTTGACGTATGTCCTACAACCTGCTGTCAGGTTTATGCAGGACTTACAAAAACTGCAGAAAGCACAGACCGTGCCATTGAAGAAACAAAAGGACAGGTTCTCTACTACAACGGTGCTCTTGCAGAAACGGTTTACCATGCAATAAGCGGCGGTATTACCGAAAGTGCTGCAGGAGCATGGGGCGGTTCCCCCGGTGCTCATCCGTATCTTACGGTTGTAAAAACTCCGTTTGAAAGCTATCACGGTTTATCAAGAGGTGTGTGGCAGAAGCTTATTACAATAGATGAGCTTGATGCGCTTGTTTCTCCCTCTTCCTCCTACAGAAACACGCTTACAGGAAAGGTTGTAGATGTTTCCTACGAGAGAAACGGTGGATACATAAACAACATGACTCTCAAAGACAATCTCGGCAACAGCGTGATTCTTAAAACCTCAAGTGCTGTTCGTTCCCTGTTCGGGAAATATGTCTACAGCTCAAACTTCAACATTGACAGAATGTACAAAGGTGTAAATCAAAGTACGTCATCACTTCCCATTATCACGGCAAACGGAACGGAAAGCACAAACGGCTCACCCCTTACGGTTATAACATCAGAGGGTGTTTCTCAAATCGCAGGTGCAGTTCCTGCCTACTACATTGACGGAAAAGGCTACGGACACGGAGTAGGTATGAGTCAGTACGGTGCACAGCATGCAGCGCTTGAAGGCTACACCTACGACATGATTCTCAGTACATACTACCCGGGAACAACTCTTACAAATCTTTACGAATAAGCTCCACACGAAAGGAATTTTTACATATGGTAATCCACATTATTTCAGGCGACACGATGAACGAATACTCTCATGAGCTTGGCTTTAACGGGCATGTTGTCGTAATGAGCGAGGAAATGATGTCGGGAATCACGCACTCCGATGTTTTTTCGCAGGAATTCATAAAAGTACGCAGTGAATTTCACGGTCTGCACGCCGACAAATACAAAAAAAGAGTTGCTCTTCCCTTTCTCAAAATGCGTCAGAACGATGAGGTTCACCTTTGGTTCGGCAAAGACATGTTCTGTCAGATGAATATGCTGACGGTGCTTAGCTACCTCGAAAAGCTAGGCATAGAAAAAGCAGTCTTTCACGAAGTGTTTGAGGACGAAATGAAGGAAGTATCAAAGAGTGAAATAAGCACTGCAGGTATGAGTGAAGTTTACAAATCTGTGCTTATAAACCACGAATTTTGTGCAAGCACGCTTGAGGTACTCAACAAAGCTCAAGATTTATATTTTGAAACTATTACACTTCAAGGTCCGCTTTGTGATTTTATAAGGGAAAACAAGGACGATTCGGTGCTTGCGCTTACGGTAAAAATGATCAAGGGCTACGCTCAGTACGGACTTGGCGATGTTCAGAGTGCAAGACTTATTGAGGCTGTTCGCAACACTTTACTTTCTTGAAAGATAAGTGATAAGCTTTTTTTAAACGTGAGTTTGTGCACTTGGATTTATGGTGCACAAACGGAGTCATATTCGGGCAAATGAAATTTTCTTGCAAGTTCTGTACAGGCTCGTATCAAAGTTCTTTGCTAAGCTTTCTCCGAAAGAAAGCGTAAATCCGCAAGGCTCTCGCCTTGCGGATAATCTTTTATATTACTTC
This sequence comes from Eubacteriales bacterium, assembly GCA_045540015.1. Lineage (GTDB taxonomy): Bacteria > Bacillota > Clostridia > Oscillospirales > CAG-382 > UMGS1387. The sequence continues at coordinate 48,767 of JAZQGP010000028.1, read as the reverse complement.
GCGTAATCAACCTTACGATTTTCTCTTACGAGCATAACCTTAATCTGTCCGGGATATTCAAGTTCGTTTTCAATCTTCTTTGCAATATCGCGGGCAAGGAACACCATATCGTCATCGCCCACCTCTTCGGGACTTACCATAACGCGTATTTCACGTCCTGCCTGTATAGCAAAGCACTTTTCAACGCCCTTGAACTCAGTTGCGATTTCCTCAAGTCTCTGAAGTCTCTTAATATAAGACTCAAGGTTTTCGCGTCTAGCACCGGGACGAGCAGCCGAAACAGCATCCGCTGCCTGAACAAGCATTGCGATAACGGTAGATGCCTCAACATCGCCGTGATGTGCTTCGATTGCATGGATAACGTCCTTGTTTTCGTGATACTTCTTTGCAAGCTCAACGCCTATCTGGATATGAGAGCCGTCAACATCATGGTCAACAGCTTTTCCAATATCATGAAGCAGACCTGCACGCTTTGCAAGCATTACATCAACACCAAGCTCTGCAGCGAGCATTCCTGCAATATGCGAAACCTCTATGGAGTGGATAAGTACGTTCTGACCGTAGCTTGTACGATATCTGAGACGTCCGAGAATTTTCACAAGCTCGGGGTTTATGCCATGAACTCCTGTTTCAAATGTTGCCTGTTCACCCGACTGCTTAATAAGCTGTTCAACCTCTTTATGGCTCTTTTCAACCATTTCCTCGATACGTGCCGGATGAATACGTCCGTCCGCTATAAGCTTTTCAAGAGAGAGTCTTGCAACCTCGCGTCTTACGGGGTCAAAGCTTGAAACAGTTATTGCTTCGGGAGTGTCGTCTATAATAAGGTCAACACCTGTGAGAGTCTCGATTGTTCTGATATTTCTACCCTCACGTCCGATAATTCTTCCCTTCATTTCATCGTTGGGAAGAGCTACTGCGGATACAGTCGCTTCACTTACGTAATCCGAAGCACAACGCTGAATTGCAAGCGATATAAGGTTTCTTGCCTTGTTGTCAGCCTCTTCCTTATATTCCTGCTCAATCTCGCTGATTTTCATTGCAGCCTCGTGTCTTACCTCAGACTCTATTTTGTTGAGAAGATACTCCTTTGCCTGTTCGGAAGTAAGGCCTGAAATCTGCTCAAGCTTTTTGATTTCGTCTGCGACGATTTTATCAAGCTCAGCTTGTTTTACATCAAGCGCTTCGTCCTTTTTGCGGAGCTCCTCCTCCTTGCGTTCGTAGGTCTCAATCTTTTTATCAAGACTTTCTTCCTTTTGCTGTGCGTGTTTTTCGAGACGGGCAACCTCATTTCTGCGTTCCTTAAGCTCGCTCTCGATTTCATTTTTGTTTTTGAGTATTTCTTCCTTGGCTTCAATAAGAGCCTCTTTTTTCTTGGTTTCAGCGTTTTTCTGAGCTTCGTCAAGAATGCGCTTAGCCTCTGTTTCTGCCGACTTAATCTGAGCTTCGGCAATTCTCTTTCTGATGATTATTCCTGCAACAACGCCCACTGCTACACACGCAATTGCTATAATCATTACTATTGCGGGATCCAAAATAAAAGCACCTCCTTCGTTGTAGTACATTAACAAAACAGGTGCAATACAATATAAAACATTAAATTACACTTTCCGCAGAATTAAAATACGGTGACCCAAAACAAGCCATATATGCGCCGAATGTGGATTTTCGGAGCTTTATCTGTATAAAAAATGCGGACGGAGCATGTATATATATAAACCAAATAGTGTGTTTCATACTGTAAAGCACGTGAAAAAACATTAAAATGTTATTTTGCAACCCTACAATATACATATTATACATGAATTCCGTCCGATTGTCAATACTAACGGGGAAAATATAAATTGTTTTGTTTAAATAAACAGAAAATTACCGGTAAAAATTATTGGTTACTCAAGAATATAAACCTTAACCTTACGTCTGCCAAACTGAATACATTCATCATACGACATAAATGCAAGGTCAATAATATTACCCTTAATTGCGCCGCCTGTATCCTCAGCTTCACCGTAGCCGTATTCTATTGATCCCGTAACATACAGCTTTGTGTGAAGCGGAATAACCTTAGGGTCTACCGCTATTATTCCCTTCTCAAGAGTTCTGCCGGTTGCGGTGGTCATAGTTGTTTTGCCGGGAACATAGGTATAAGCAGTAGCTTCCATTGTCTTATAATAAGAATAGTTATAAGTTTTACCGTCTTTACCTGTTATTGTTCCGCCGACACCTACATTCACAACCTCTTCGACCGGGTAAGCAACTGTATTTTCAGATAAAAGAACCTCTTCGATTTTCTGTCCGTTGACATACTTTGAAATATATGTGCGTTCAATGGAGCCGTTCGCTCCTTGCTGGACAACCTGTCTTGTTCCCTTGGGGATTGTCTGAATCGGACATTCCTTAACATCATAAGGTATAATACTGTTTCTTACATCTTCAACATACTCAATCTTACCGATGTTAATAACCATATTCTCGTAAAGAACGGTATCATCGGAAATGTTAATAACATCATTTTCCGCAAGCTCTATTCCCTCGTGTTTAAGGAAAACAGAGCATTCAACGGGAAAATACGAGTGCTTTGATACTTCTCCGTGCTTTACAAGTGTAACATTCACAGGTCCCGTTCCGACAGCCTGCATGCTCTGAGCTACATCCAAAGTGCTTTCATCATCAGACGGGTTTTCAGTATATTCAGCGGAAATTTCAAGAAAATTGTAGTTGTGCGCCTGTGTGTCTTCACTTTGATTTGAATCGCCGTCAATTAACAAAGACAGAGCGGATACGCTTATCGTAAGCAAAATTACAAGCATTGCTGCTGCAATCGCACCGAGAGTAAACACACGTCGCGTTCTCAGTTTGTTAATATTCACAGTCGTACTCCTTTCAATGTTTTGTTTCAAAATAGGGTTTCCCCTCATTTACGGTTTGCTATAATAGCATAAAGATATTTTTTTGTCAACCCTTTTCACAAAATTTTCACCCCTATTTACCAGTTTATACCAGATTTGTTGAAATTATGCAATATATTTGTGTAAAATAGAAGAAACGGCACAAATTGCATTTTTCGCAAAATGTGCCGTATAATCCATCGTTTGTATTCACATTTATTTAATAATTCCGCTGTCCCCGATGATTTTTACGATTGCAGTAATTTCTTCAACGTTTTTTACCAGTGCAAAACGGACATAGCCCTGTCCGTTTTTGCCGAAAGCACTTCCCGGAGTACATATAACGCCCGTCTTTTCCATAAGTATTTCGCAAAACTCAGCGCTGTCGCTATAGCCATTCGGCAAAGGCGCCCAGACAAACATTGTACCTTTGGCATCGGGAACGTTCCAGCCGATGGAACGAAGTCCTTTGCAAAGAGCATCTCTGCGTGACTGATACTCAATCCGCTGTTTTTCTATTATGCTTCTGTCGGTATTGAGTGCTGCGAGTGCACCGTACTGAACGGGTCTGAACACGCCGAAATCATACTGACTTCTGAGAAGTCGAAGTGCATCTATTACACTTTTGTTTCCTATTGCAAAGGATATTCTTGCACCTGTCATATTGAAGGATTTACTCAGCGAGTAAAACTCTATTCCAACATCCTTTGCACCAGGCAGTGCAAGAAAAGAAAAGCTCTCTCTGCCGTCGTATATGATATCTGAGTAAGCGTTATCGTTTACAATTATAAAACCGTACTTTTTTGCGTACTCTATTGCCTCAAGATACATCTCTTTTGTAGCAACAGCACCTACCGGATTTGAAGGATACGACAAAATTACAAATTTTGTTCTTTTAAGGACATCTTCGGGAATATCACTAAATACCGGAAGATAATCATTTTCCTCCTTAAGCGGATAAAAGTACATCTCGGCGTCGCCTAAATACGCACCAACCTCGAAAATCGGGTATCCAGGGTCCGGAAGCAACACAATATCGCCTTTATCGCACAGTGCAAGTCCGATATGTCCTATTCCCTCCTGCGATCCGTGAACTGATGTAATTTCATCGGTTTCTATGTCTGCGCCGAAGCGGGACTTATAATATCTTTTAAGTGTTTCCAAAAGCTCGGGCAAATCCGTCATAGCATATTTGTAGTTTTCGGGGTTTTCGCAAGCCTTTTTTACAGCGTCCATGATATGCTGCGGAGTTTTAAAATCGGGAGTACCAATGGATAGATTATATATCTGTCTTCCCTGCTTTATCATGTTTTCTTTTTTCTCATCAAGGGACGCGAAAATCCCCGTTTTAAAATGGTCAAGTCTTTTAGATTGTCTGAATTGCATTTTTAACCTCTGTCTACGTAAATTTATAAAATCTGAGTTAGTTAATCAAAACTACATCTGCATATGTGCTTTTATGAGCACGCTATATATAGTATATATAATATAGGAAGAAAACTAATTTATTTTGAGCACAAAATCGTTTCCGGCAAAGTCAATAAGCCCGTCACGTCGCATCTGATGAAGCTGTTTTGACATGGCGCAGCGCTCAACCGAAAGATAGTCAGCAAGCTCCTGTCTGTTAAATGGAATGCGAATATAAGACGAACCTTGCTTTCTTGCTTCGCTTGACAGATAAGAAATCAACTTATCGCGTGTTGTACGGTTACAGATATGACTGATTTTAAGTTCAAGGTCGCGTGCTTTTGTCGCAACAAGCGAAAGCAGATTTTCTATAAGCTGCTTATGAGCCGTACAGTTTTTGGAACAGGGAGATTTTATACTCTCGATATCTACAAACAGAATCTCGGAGTTTTCCTTTGCAACTGCATCAAAAACAAGCAAATCGTTTTTGGCAAGTGCATACGGTGCGCCGAAGCTGCTTCCGGCAACGCACTCGGTAATAATGGATTTATTTCCCCAGAAATCACAGCTCTCAAGGTGAATTCTGCCCGAAATAACTATCGCGACCTGAGTAACTCTAAGCCCCGAATGCCACACGGTTTCTCCTGACAAAAAACCTTTTTTTGTACAGTGAAGGCAACCCATCATCTGCCTTATTTTTTCTTCGTCTATACCAAAAAACAATTCGCATGTCCCTATGACACGTACTCTCTCATCCATCATTTCACCTCATTTCACCTCATTTCACTTTCAAAATAATTATACACGCATTTTTAATTACTGTCAACAGAAAAAACAGTCTTATGCCACAACAATGTTGTTTTTGACACATACATAAATTTAATAAAAATATATACTCGTATAGAAATAGCTTTAAAGTTACATTATATATATTAGAAACCACCGGAGGTATAGATATGCACAACGTAATAAGTATTTCGGAAAATCTGTATTATATCGGAGCAAGCGACAGACGAATTGCACTGTTTGAAAACGTCTACCCTGTTCCCGACGGAGTTTCCTACAATTCATATTTTATAGACGATGAAAAAACTGTTGTTGTTGATACTGTAGACAAAAGTGTTTCGGGCGTGTTTTTTGAGAACATCGAGCATCTGCTGAAGGGACGCGAGCTTGACTACGTAATTGTCAACCACATGGAACCCGACCACGCGGCAACTCTCGGTGAGCTTGCACAAAAGTACCCGTCGATGCAGGTTGTCTGCAACAAGAAAATTGTTGCAATGATAAAGCAGTTTTTCAGTTTCGACATTGACAGCCGAGCTGTTATAGTAAATGAAGGTGAAACCTTCAGTACGGGAAAAAGCGAATTTCATTTTGTAATGGCGCCGATGGTGCATTGGCCCGAGGTTATGGTAACGTACGAAGCAACCACAAAAACGCTGTTCAGTGCTGATGCGTTCGGCGTATTCGGTGCGCTTTCCGGCAACATCTTTGCAGACAGAATAAATTTTGATATTTCTGAAGCAAGGCGCTACTACACAAACATTGTAGGAAAATACGGCACTCAGGTACGTGCGCTTCTTGCAAAGGCATCGGGACTTGAAATAGCATACATCTGTCCGCTTCACGGACCCGTATGGAGAAAAGATTTTTCGTATATTATTGAGAAATACGACAAGTGGAGCTCGTATACACCCGAAGAAAAAGCTGTTGCAGTTTTCTACGGTTCAATTTACGGTTCAACACAGAATGCCGCTGAAATTCTCTGCACAGAGCTTTCAAAGCAAGGCATTGACAATATTGCCCTCTACGATGTTTCAAAAACACATCCCTCCTACCTTGTTGCAGAAGCATTCCGCTGCTCGAACCTCGTGTTTGCATCTGCAACCTACAATGCAGGAATTTTTGTGAACATGGAAACTCTTGTTCACGACCTTGTAAACCACAACATTCAGAACCGCACGATTTCGATTATAGAAAACGGTTCATGGGCACCCACATCAGGCGGTCTTATGAGAAAGCTGTTTGAGTCCTGCAAAAACATGACAATACTTGGTACAACTCTCACAATAAAGTCTGCTTTAAAGCCTGAGCAATTTGAGATTCTGTCAGCTATGGCAAAGGAAATAGTTGAAAGTCTTACACCCGATGCAGAAGAAACCGAAAGTGCGGACGCTTCAATAGAGCCGAGTGCGATGTTCAAGCTTTCCTACGGTTTATATCTTCTCAACACAAAATCCGCAGGCAAAGACAACGGCTGCATTATAAACACCGTAATGCAGGTAACGGACAATCCAAAGCGCATTACAATCGCGGTCAACAAAGCAAACTACACGCACGACATTATTATAAAGGAAGAAAAGTTCAATGTCTCGGTACTTTCAACCGATGCTGACTTTGGATTATTCAAGAATTTCGGTTTTGCAAGCGGAAAAGATGTAGACAAGTTTGCCGGATGGGATGAAAATGTGGCAAGAAGTGCAAACGGTTTATATTATCTCACGGCATTTTCAAATGCGTATATATCTGCAAAGGTAATTTCCGTGCAGGATTTCGGAACGCACAGTGTATTCACGGCAGACGTTACGGAAGCAAAGATTCTTTCAGACGCATCGTCCATGACATACGACTACTATTTTGAGAATGTGAAGCCTAAGCCCGTAACTGATGAAAAGAAGGTCGGATACGTCTGCAAGATTTGCGGATATGTTTATGAGGGTGATGTGCTTCCCGAGGACTACATTTGTCCGCTTTGCAAGCACGGTCCTGAGGATTTTGAGAAGCTGGCTTAACAACAATTTAAAGATTATTTACGCCGTCCTGAATGGGCGGCGTTACTTCGTGCCTGACGGCGGTATTACATCGTGCCTGTCGGCAGGGAATCATAAGCAAGATTTGGAGCTTTCCGCTCGCCGCGGAGGCCCTACGTTTTCTGTTTGCACAGAAAAGTAGGCAAAAGATGCCCATAAGGACACCTACGGTTTCCTTATGTATTCTTCCCTTGTCGCCGACGCCTATCATTTTTACGATACGCAAAGGATTATTTATCTCTTCGCTCTTATTTTGCATGCACTTGCCGCCTTCATAGCTTACGGCGATTACTTGTAAGATAGTAAAGCTGCAACAGTGCAGTAAATCTGACATTGATGTTTTTCAAATGTCAATTTCAGCAAGAAACTGACGCAGTCCGCCCATCGAGCACCACAAGGTGCGAGCGACAGTAGACAGTATGTCGGTGATGAAAAATAACAGCGACATATAAAAGTTATCTTCGAGATATTGCCGTAAGCTATAGAAGCCAGCTTTCACGTGGATTGTAATAAGGGTTGAAATAGTCTTTTGTGTTAGTAATACTGACAAGGCGTCGGCATGAGGGAGTGATAACTAAGAGAACCGTAGGTGCTCTTAGTCGTGCTCTTTTGTTTCGTTTTCTGCACGAGCAGAAAATGAAAGCCCCCACGGCAGTGGAAAACCATAAACTTGGTTTATGCTTCCCTGCCGATAGGCACAAAGTAAAACAACCCCACGGCAGTGGAAAAGCAACAAATTTTTCTTATGATTCCCTGCCAAACACGATTTGAGGTTATTGACAAATGGTATAGCGGAAATGTGGAAAAAATCGACCTTGACATCCTTGCAAGAATATGTTTCGTTTTAGATTGCGAAGTCGGAGATATCTTAGAAAAATAAAAATCCCACACTGACGTGCGGGATTTTTGGGAAATAACTCATATATTGATACAATGCACCGGGCGGTGCATTTTTTGATGAGTTAAGTTTTATTGTGGAAAGATAAGTTTCATCGTGAGGGCGTTAAGTTTCATCGTGAGGGCGTTAAGTTTCGGAGTGAAAAAGATAAGTTTCTTTGTGAAAATTCTTTCATATAAAACTGAAAAGCGTATGAACAGTGAGAGCAGTGCACGGCACTACACTTTTTAATAAAGATACGGTTTAATTCTTGAGCCGTTATAATATCTGTATAGTTGATATATTATTTAATATTTGTTGTAGGATTATTTATAAAACCAACCCAACTATTCTTATTTTCATAATATTTCATGGCTTCGTCAGCAATTTTACTTGCTCCCAAAGTCACTGTGCCAATAGTTGTAGCAATATGATTACCACTAATTGCTCCGCCTGCTGTAATCGAAGTAGCAACTACAGAAGTTAAGTTTGTCCAACGTTTTATTTTAGGAAATACTTTTTTAATATTTTTATTTATTTTTGTTTGTTTTTCCTTATATTCATTTTTTATGTCTTCAATATCAAAATCATTCAATTGAGATTTTAAATCTACTATTTTTTGCAATTCTTCTTTTGCTCTACATAATTCATCAGTATCTCGAAATTTGATTATTGAATTCATATTTTTCTCTATTTCGGATAAATACTTTTTCTTGCATTCTGTATAATTTGCACATCCTAAACATCTTTCTTCATATTCAAATGCGTAATTGTGAAGAACAAGTTCGTTTGGAAATGAAGCAGAAAAAACCTCATCAAAAACTTTTGCTTGATTATTTATATCTTTTGTATAGTTGTAACCAAATTTGTATTTTAAAAAATTATAATCTCGATTACCAAATAAACAATTGGCATTCAATTCTTGACTTAAAAACAAACTAGCATTTATAGATGCTATATATGCCCCACAATATGAATCTCCATTAATGAGAATTTCTCCTGGAACCCCTTCAGTATCACCTGATATTATGTTTTCCGGAAAAAGACCCAATAAATTGTCTCTATCAACTTTTGCTTGTTCAAAAAGCATTTCACTTACTTTGTCCGTATAGATGTTTCTTACATCTGAAAATTCTATCAATTTATTATCATTGGCAATATTTAATACTAAGTTTATAGCCTTATCAAGTTTATCATCTTCTTGCTTTAATTGCTCTTTAAAGGAATATTCGGGAAAAATTATTTTATCTGCCCACAATAATACTGATGGGTTATGTATTAACCATGAGAAATCTACCCAACACTTTTCGCAAAGGTCAAATTCATGACCAAATCCTAATCCACTTACTAAAACTTTCACTACATTCACTCCGATCCATGTATTGTCAATATTATACCAAATTTATCATAAAAAGTCAATTTAATAATACCTTTTAACAAAAGGTATTATTCGCCTAATTCACTCAAACCTAACTCTCGTAATGGTTTCGAGTTTTTTTAAATGAAAATTTAATAAAATGACTTTTTAAATATTACCTTTATGACTTAATTAAGCTAAAAGGTAATATTTTTATTTTCATAAAAGCCGTTTACATTTTAGGAAATTTGGTTTAGATTTATATTACAAGGGCAAGCATTATATGAGGCTAACATTTATCAGTTGATGAATCATCTAACGAGAATAAAAAACAAAAATTAATGTAAAAAAGATATGAGGAGATTTTTTCCTCCTTTTTTTATATATGTATTGAAAACTTAACGACTATTTGCTATAATGTAATTGATTAACAAAAAATGATTAGGAGAGTAAAAATGCTGACACACAAAGGCACTCAAACTTTACATACTGAAAGATTAGTTTTACGTAGATTTACGGTTGATGACGCTAATGATATGTTTTATAATTGGGCAAACGATGAAAAAGTAACTCGTTTTTTGAGTTGGCAACCACATGAATCAGTAGATGCAACAAGGCAATTGATGGAGGTTTGGGTTGGAGCATACGACAATATAAAAACATATAATTGGGCTATCCAATTTGATGGAAAAGCAATAGGTTCAATAAGTGTTGTTAAAATCAGTGATAAATGTGAATATGCCGAACTTGGTTATTGCTTGGGCTATTCTTACTGGAATAAAGGATTTATGTCAGAGGCTGCAAAAGCAGTTATTGATTATCTGTTTTCTGAAATAGGTGTTAATCGTGTAGGTATATCTCACGCTATTGAGAATCCTGGTTCGGGTAAGGTTGCTCAAAAATGTGGTATGACTTATGAGGGAACTAAACGAGAATATTTTAAAACCTCAACAGGTAAATTTGTTGATATAGTTGATTATGCAATTTTAAAAAGCGAGTGGGAAATCAATAAATAACAACTGTTTATCAAACACAAAAAGCACCGCCTATTTTCATAAAATGCACCGCTTTGCAAATTCAATGCACCGCTTGTGCAACCAAATGCACCGCCTTAAAAGTCAAGTTTCAGCGTGATACAAATAGAACTTAAGACGAAGATTTTTCACACAAATTTTACCCAAAACGCAGCCACAATGAAACTTATCAATAAAAGCAAAACAGCCGAAAGTCCCCGTATTACAAGGCTTTTCGGCAAAAAGAAAAAGACCAGAGTTTCGTATCAAAACTTTGGTCTTTATTTGGCTGGGACGGTTGGGTTCGAACCAACGAATGGCGGAGTCAAAGTCCGCTGCCTTACCGCTTGGCTACGCCCCAGTATTTTTGCAACGCTAATATTATAAAACAAAATCTTTCTCATGTCAAGAGATTTGCGTTAAAAATCTCACTACTATTTAAAGCATTTCTTGTAATTGTCATTTTTTAAAACAATAATATACCAAAAATACATCATCACTTAACAAATACGTATTATACTTATAATATAAGTTTTAGTTTCAACACCGCCATCGGTCAACGTCCAAGGCAATAAAATAACACAAAAAAAAGGAGAAGCTATGAAAGGTTTTTATCTTAAGCTGAAAGGTCAAAACACAATAAATATTATAACTCTCATTGCAGGCATATGTCTTGCGGTTTTTCCGGGACTGTTTGTAAAAACCGTATGCTACATTTTAGGTGCGCTTGCGGTATGCTATGCAATATACAAATTCATAAAAATATACAAAAGTTCCGCATCGGCTTTCAGCATGATAACTCCGTTTATAATCTTCTTTATCGGACTGACTCTCATATACAACCACGACGGTGTTATGAGCATACTGCCGATTACTATAGGTGTTTATCTTATGGTCGGAGGCATTAGCGGACTTATGAAAGTGCATGAAAGCTTCGGAGCATTTTCAAAAAATATGATAAAATATTATCTGCCGTCGGCAATATCTCTCATCATCGGTTTGATACTGCTGTTCTTCCCTTTCGGAAGCACGCTTCTTGTGCTTCGCGTTGTAGGTGCGGCGCTGATTTACTCGGCAATCCAGAATTTTTTCACAGGAGATTTTAATAGAAAACAAAAAAGCAGTAACGGTCCGATTGAAGGGCAATATGAGGACAAAAGCGACGAATAAAAAACACGGGTGTATCGCAGTGATACACCCATTTTTATTTGTTTCAATTACAGTTTTTCCAAAAGTGAAAAGCGCAGTGTTCCGCCTTTCATCATCTCGGTAAGCGGGAAATACATATCCGAAAGATTCTTTCCGTTAAGACGAACTTCTTTAACATATATTCCCTCTCCTTCTGTTTCAACTTCAAAATCATTGCCGCTTGACAGATGAAGAACTGCGTGTTTTACGCTCGGAGAACCTATGAGAATTCTGTCGCGTCCGCATTCAGGGAAAAGTCCTATACTGTTCCATACAAAGCAAGACGAGAGCCCTCCTGAGTCGTTGTTTCCGGGGATTCCGCCGTCGCCTTGAGTGAACAGATATTCATCTGCCGCATGCACAATTTCACAGAGCTTTTCATGTTCACCTGCATAAATAAAGCAGTAAGGAGCTTCCATATCCGGCTCATTGTTAAAACCTTCAAAGCGTCCGAGCATGAGTCCATGTTCAGCATATTCCCTATCAGTCGGTTCAAAAACCTTTTCAACCGGCGCTTTGCCATATCCGAAGAAATCCGACAGCATTTTTGCAAACTTTTCTTTTCCACCGGCAATTTCAATTCTCTTTTGCATATCATGGCAAAGTCTGAAGGAATAGTTATACTTGCTTCCCTCATAGTATTCGGACTTATCCGAGAGCAGTCCTGTTTCAGAGTCATATGCGTTGACAAAGTTTTGGGAAAGGTCAGTAAGTTTATCACAAAGTTCATTTTCACCGATTTCTTTAGCAAGAAGCGCTGCACTGTGGCAGGCATCGGCAAGGTCAAGAATATGCGTGTATCTTTCGCAGATACCATTTTCAATATATGAATTGTTTCTTTCGTTGAAAATATCACTTACAAATGCATCAAGCATGCGCTTTTTATCAACACCGTCAAGTCCGCAAAAATGCGCCTGCATAAGCACAAGTGCCGCAAGTCCGCGAGCCTGGTTATCCTCTACGTTTTCTCGCTTTGTAAGAGAAAGGCAGTTTGGTGAAATTCCGAGTGCTTCTGTTGTTCTTACGAAGGTTTCGGATATCTGTTTCGTTTCTTCGGGAAAAAGTGCGAAAACAAGCGGAAGCTGGGTTTTATATATATCCCACATTGTTGTAAAATCGGAGAAAAACGCTTCTGTATCATCATAAAGAAAGCTTTCGCCTTTAAGGTTTGACGGTTTTACAATGCTATGATAAAAATTGGAATAAAACTTTTTCTTGAACTCACCATCTGCATCAATTTCAATTTTTCCGAGCGCATTTTCCCATATTTCTTCAGCCTTTTGAGCCGTTTTATCAAAATCGGCATTTCTGTCACATTCAAGAAGTTCGAGTGCTCTTTCGGGAGATTCCAGCGAATATGCAACAACAACCTCGGCACTCTTTGCACTTCCTGTGTCAAAGTACACGCCGACCCTCTCATTTCCGCCGTTTCCCCGGATAGTTTCCGCATTGCAGACAATGTCTTTTCCCATGAAAAGCACTGCTTTTTCCGACTGCTTGCAACAAACAGCAAAATGAAACACAAGTCCTTCCATTCTGACAGAACAGACAGCGGTTTTACTGTCCATAATTTTAACATTCAGATAATCGGAAATGCTTTCCATATTTGGAATTTCAAGTCCGCCTGCGGCAAAGTCTATAGCGATTTTTCCGATTTTTTTATTAAAAGTGTATCTGTGAAGAGCACTTCCGTTTTCCGTGACGGTTGCTTCGCACTTTATGCCGTTATCCTTACCGGTTACGCTATAGTATCCGGGATGTCCGTTTTCATTCTCCGCTCCTTGCAAAGCAAACGCATTCTCAAGGTTGTCATAGAAAGCAGACGTAAGCGCATAATTATAAAAATAACCTATGCCGCCTGTTCCTGAATGATGAATATGTGAAAAGCCGCGAAAGCATTTTTTGTCATATTTCTTTGTGACATATCCGCAGTAATTCGGGTTATTCACTCCGTATCCGCAAGGGTACGCTCCTGAATACGCACCCACCGATATTTTACCGAACGGAAGCACTGCATGAGGAACTGTGTTTCCGCTCTGTGCCTTTACAAAAAACCATGTTCCGGCAACTCCCCGAGGGCTATTCAGCTTCATTTCACCGTTGCCGTGAAAGACATTTACATAATCAGTATACAGCATTCTGTTTATCTCCGTTCATGTTACGGTTTTTATTTGAAAATGTACTTTGATTTTCCTTGTAAAACCTTATACAGCAGATATCCGAGCACAACACACGAAAGCACTTCGCCAATACCTACAGTAAGCATAAAAAACGGGACCGTGCCGTCAGCTCCGTATGCGAATTTTATCACCCACGGCACAATAAGAACGTTTGAAACGACCGGCATGAAAAGTGACAAAATGACATTACCGCTTTTTCTGTAAACCCGCCTTGTCAAAACCGCGCCGATAAGCGTTGCGACACTTCCGAATACAACATCAAAAAGCACACCGCCCGCAATAATATTCGATATCATGCATCCCACGAAAAGCCCGGGAATTGAATACGGCGTAAATACCGGCAGAACGCATAATGCTTCTGAAAATCTTAGCTGCACAGCACCGTTTGAAAGACCCATGAGAGTCGAAACATACGTGAGTACCGTGTAGAGGGAAGCAACAATTGCCGCTGTTGTGATTTGTTTGACCTTTGTGTTTTTCATTTTTCTTTTCTCCTTTAGTTTTGTTTTACATGAGGAAGGTTTCGAACTCATGTGTCATAAGGACTCAACAAGTGTATCATCATTTTATTAACATTTAACCCAAAACAAGTGAACTTTTGCCTGTTCAGGCAAGCGTTTCAGATTAACGAACTTTACATTTTATTAACAATCCGCAGTAAAAGGAAAATATGCAGATAAAAAGTGATAAATTTCCGCAAAAAATCGCATATTTTTTTAATTTACCTATTTATTTTTAAAAAAGTTTGTGATATAATTATCATGATTGTGATAGAAATAATTTCAGGAGGTTACGCAAATGGCTAACACAATTTCACAGATCCCCTTTAAGGAAACTCCCGAGCAGGCAAAAAAGCTCGAGGAAATCATCGCTGCCCACAAGGGTCAGCCCGGCGCACTTATCCCTGTTCTTCAGAAGGCTCAGGAAGTATACGGTTATCTTCCCATTGAGGTTGAACAGAGAATTGCAGAAGGTCTTGAAATCTCGCTTGAAAAGGTTTATGAGGTTGTTACCTTCTATGCTCAGTTCGCAATCAACCCCAAGGGTAAGTACAATGTATCCGTATGTCTCGGTACAGCATGCTACGTTAAGGGTTCAGGCGACATCTTTGACAAGCTTTCTCAGATTCTCGGAATCGGAAACGGCGGCTGCACTCCCGACGGTAAGTTCTCTCTTACATCCTGCCGTTGCGTAGGTGCATGCGGACTTGCTCCCGTCATCCTTGTAAACGAAGATGTTTACGGACGTCTCGGCGTTGATGACGTACAGGGCATTCTTGACAAGTACAGCGCATAAACAGTTCGAAAGGAATGTGCCGGTTTTCCGGCGCAAAAGGACTTTCAAATTATGAAAATATCAGAAATTGCTTCTCTTCTCGGCGCTAAAATCATGTGCTGCGAAGAACTTTGTGACAACGAAGTTTTCTCTGCATGCGGAAGCGATATGATGAGCGATGTACTCGCATATGTTAAGCATCAGGCGGTTCTGCTTACGGGTCTTGTAAATCCGCAGGTTATAAGAACAGCCGAGATGATGGATATGCACTGCATCGTATTTGTCAGAAACAAAATCCCATCCGAGGAAATGATAACTCTCGCAAAGGAAGCGGGTATTGTCGTTATGGCAACTCCGAAAAGAATGTTTGAGGCATGCGGTATTCTTTACGATGGCGGCCTTGCTCCGAAGGGAGAATAGTCATGGACAATACAGACGTACTTCGCTATCATTTTGATGTAGACGGAAATGACTTTTCCTCCGCAGGCATTGCATCTGTGCAGGTAAAGAAAATCCTCAGAGATATAGGCTTTGACAACGAGGTTATACGCAGAGTTTCCATTGCAATGTATGAAGCCGAAATCAACATGGTTATTCATGCAGGCGGCGGAACAGCCGACGTTGAGGTGAGCGACGAGAAAATTGTTCTTGTGCTTTCCGATAACGGTCCCGGTATTGCGGACATAAACCTTGCAATGAGCGAAGGATATTCCACAGCTCCCGACAACATAAGAGCCCTTGGCTTCGGTGCGGGAATGGGACTTCCGAATATCAAGAGATATTCCGACGACCTCAAAATCGAAAGTGAACTCGGAAAGGGTACAACCCTTACCATCACAGTAAATCCTTGAGGTGATTAAATTGGGCGAATACAAGCACTCTGTTTCACTTGACGTGCAAAAGTGCAAGGGATGCATAACGTGCCTTAAGCACTGCCCTACAGAAGCTATCCGTATACGCGACGGACACGCCACTATCACTTCCTCTCGCTGTATTGACTGCGGACAGTGTATAATGGTCTGTCCACACAAAGCAAAGAAAGCGGTAAACGACAAGCTTTCGGATATTCCCTTTGGAAAAAAATATGTTATTGCCCTTCCGGCACCTACCCTCTACGGTCAGTTCTCAAACCTTGACGACGTTGATTACATATTACAAGGTCTTTTGGAGCTTGGATTCAATCACGTTTACGAGGTGGCAAGGGCAGCGGAGCTGGTAACGGAATACACAAGGCAATATCTGAAAAAAGCAGATGTAAAGCATCCGGTTATAAGCTCTGCCTGTCCGGTTGTTGTACGGCTGATTTCACTGAGGTTTCCCTGCCTTGAAGAAAATCTGATTCCTATTCTTCCTCCAATGGAAATTGCAGGTCAGATTGCAAAGAAGGAAGCACTCAAGAGGCATCCCGAACTCAAAGAGGATGACATCGTTACGGTATTCATTTCTCCCTGTACTGCAAAAACAAGCTATGTTAAAAACTGCTTTGCAGGTGAAAAGAGCAGTGTTGACTACGTTGTTGCGATGAACGACATTTACTTTGAGCTTTTGGGCGTTATGAAAAAAGAAATGGCTCCAAAACCGGCTTCCCGTGTGGGTATGGTCGGAATGAGCTGGGCGGTAAGCAGCGGAGAAGCAAGTGCGCTTCTCAACGACAGGTATCTTGCCGCTGACGGTATTGAAAACGTTATAAAGGTTCTCGACGAAATTGAGACGGGCAATTTTCCTTTTCTTGATTTCATTGAGCTTAACGCCTGCAGCAGCGGTTGTGTCGGCGGTGCGCTTACAGTCGAAAACCCGTATCTTGCAAAGGTAAAGATACAAAACTTAAAACGCTATCTTCCGGTTACAATGACAAGGTATGATCAAAGCGACATAGAAAGTCTCCCTGAGCTTTACAGTGCACCCATAAAGGATGACACCGAATCAAAACCCAAGGGCGACAGACGTTCGGCTATGCTCATACTCAGAAAAGCACAGGAAATATACGAAATGCTTCCCGAATTCGACTGCGGTGCCTGCGGTTCACCAAACTGTCATGCGTTCGCAAAAGATGTAGCAGAGGGAAATGCCGTTCTTTCCGACTGCGTTATGCTGGACAGAAAGCAAAAAAACTCTCAGGACAAATAACATTTTTGGAGGACAAATCCGCAATGACTGTAAAAGACATCGCTCTTGCGTTAAATGCAGAAACAATAAATGAAGCGGATTTTTCCCGCACAGCAACCGGTGCTTACGCCGGAGACCTTTTAAGCTGGGTTATGGGACACGGAAAGCAGGACGACGTTTGGGTGACAATAATGTCAAACAACAACGTCATTGCCGTTTCCTCTCTGATTGATTTTTCATGCGTCATTCTTGCAGAGGGCGTAAAGCCCGACGAAGATTTTACAAAGCTTGCCGCAGACAAAGGCATAAACGTGCTTTCCTGCAAGGGCGGTATTTATGAAATCTGTGCCGGACTTTCAAAGCTTTTTGAAGTATGAACAAGTATTATTACGACCTTCACATTCACTCGTGTCTGTCCCCTTGCGGTGACGATGACATGACTCCCGGAAACATATGCGGCATGGCTGCTCTCAAGGGACTTCAGATTGTGGCGCTTACAGACCACAACACTTGCGAAAACTGTCCGTCTTTCTTAAAGCAGGCAAAAAGAGCAGGTCTTATAGGAATTGCCGGAATGGAGCTTACAACTGCCGAGGAAATTCACATGGTCTGTCTGTTCGAGCAGCTTTCCGATGCGATGAGTTTTTCGGATGAAGTAAAAAAATACCGCATGAACTTTCCGAACAAGGTCGAAATATTCGGGCAACAGCTTATATTCGATGAAAACGATGAGCCCTGCGGCGTTGATGACAATTTTCTTCCCGCAGCAACAAGTCTATCCCTTGAAGATGCCTTCAAGCTGGCAAACAGCCACGGTGCTCTGGTTTTCCCGGCACACATTGACAAGGTTGCCAACGGAATTGTCGGAATTCTCGGTGTTATGCCGGAACAACCCGCGTTTTCGTGCGTCGAATATAACGACAGCGAAAAGAAAGAACAATTAGAAACAGCAAACCCCATATTAATAGGTAAGAAAATTCTTGTAAATTCCGATGCACACTATCTCTGGGACATAAACGAAAAGGAAAACTTCATTATATTAGATGACGAGCCGTATAGCTCGGACTATGTAAGAAGCAAGCTTTTTGAGTATTTACGTTCCACGGATACAGGCATTTCAGGAGACAGCAAATGAAAGAGCTTTCGTTAAACATTCTCGATATTGCGCAAAACTCAGTAAAGGCAAATGCAACTATCATTGAAATTGCACTTACTCAAAATCAAAACATGCTGACAATTTCCATTTCTGACAACGGCTGCGGAATGAAGGAAGAAATGGTAAAAAACGTAACCGACCCGTTCTGTACTTCGCGTACAACAAGAAAAGTCGGTCTCGGTATTCCCTTCTTCAAGCTTGCTGCAGAGCAGACAGGCGGCACGTTTTCAATTGAGTCAAAACACGAGGAAGATTTTCCGGACAGTCACGGAACCGTGACAACTGCAGTTTTTGATATGAGCCACATTGATGCAGCTCCTTTAGGAGATATAATCACATCAATAATAACACTCATTCAGGGCATGGGAAACATTGACCTTGTGTTTACGCACAAATCAGAAGCGCTTAACGTCAAGCTTGACACAAGAGAGCTAAAAGAAGTGCTTGGAAGCGACATTCCGCTTTCAAGTCCAGATGTTCTTTTGTGGATTAAAGAGTTTTTAGAAGAAAATTATAAAATATAACTTCAGGAAAGTGAGGAAAACAACATGAAATCATTAGCAGAACTCGCTGCCATCAGAGAGAAAATGAAGGATAAGGTTTCTCTTCGTGAAGGCACAAACGACATTCGCATTGTTGTAGGTATGGCTACCTGCGGTAGCGCAGCAGGCGCAAGACCTGTTCTTAATGCGTTTGTAGAGGAGGTAGCAAAGCAGAATCTTTCTGATACTGTTACCGTTTCTCAGACAGGCTGTATCGGCATTTGCCAGTATGAGCCCGTAGTTGAAGTTTACAAAGGCGGCGAAGAAAAGGTAACTTACGTTCATATGACCGAGGACAAGGTTTCCAGAATCATTGAGGAACACATCAAGGGCGGAAAACCTGTCACCGATTTCGTATTAAAAGCATAAACGGAGGAAACAGAGATTATGATACGTTCACATGTATTGCTTTGCGCAGGTACCGGATGTACTTCTTCCGGCAGTGCCAAAGTAAGTGCGGCTCTCGAAGCAGAGCTCAAAGCAAAAGGACTTGAAGAAGAAATTAAAATCGTAAAGACCGGTTGTTTCGGTCTCTGCGCTCTCGGTCCTGTTATGATTATCTATCCCGAGGGAACCTTCTATTCGAGAGTTACTCCCGAGGATATTCCCGAAATCGTTGAAGAGCACCTTCTTAAAGGTAGAATTGTTGAAAGACTTGTTTACGCTGATACAGGCGAAAAAGAAGTTGACAAGAAAACAGTTGCTCTTGCTGACACACGCTTCTACAAGAAGCAAAAGAGAGTTGCTCTTCGTAACTGCGGTGTTATCGACCCTGAAAACATCGAAGAGTACATAGGTACAGACGGATATCAGGCACTCGGCAAGGTTCTTACCGAAATGACTCCCGACGATGTTATAAAAACTATCCTTGACAGCGGACTTCGCGGAAGAGGCGGTGCCGGCTTCCCCACAGGTAAAAAGTGGGAGCTTGCAAGAAATCTCGTTAAAGACGGCGGTCAGAAGTATGTTTGCTGTAACGCAGACGAAGGCGACCCCGGAGCATTCATGGACAGATCCATCCTTGAGGGTGACCCCCATGCTCTTATCGAGGCAATGGCTATAGCGGGTTATGCAATCGGTGCTGACCAGGGTTACGTTTATGTACGTGCTGAGTACCCCATCGCAGTTAACCGTCTCCAGATAGCTATTGACCAGGCAAAAGAATACGGGCTTTTAGGCGACGACATCTTCGGAACAGGCTTTAAGTTCAACCTTGAACTCAGACTCGGTGCAGGTGCGTTCGTTTGCGGTGAAGAAACTGCTCTTATGACTTCTATCGAAGGCAAGCGCGGCGAACCCCGTCCTCGTCCTCCGTTCCCTGCTGTTAAGGGTCTCTTCGGACGTCCTACTGTCCTCAACAACGTTGAAACCTATGCAAACATTCCTCAGATTATCCTCAACGGTGCTGACTGGTTTGCTTCCATGGGTACAGAAAAGAGCAAGGGCACTAAAGTATTCGCTCTCGGCGGTAAAATAAACAACACAGGTCTTGTTGAAGTTCCTATGGGTACAACCCTTCGTGATATCATCGAAGAAATCGGCGGCGGTATCCCGAACGGCAAGAAGTTCAAGGCTGCTCAGACAGGTGGTCCTTCCGGCGGATGTATTCCCCTTTCACACATTGACACTCCTATCGACTACGACAACCTTCTCGCTATCGGCTCTATGATGGGTTCAGGCGGACTTATCGTTATGGACGAAGACAACTGTATGGTTGACATAGCTAAATTCTTCCTTGAATTTACAGTTGATGAATCCTGCGGTAAGTGTACTCCCTGCCGTGTCGGTACAAAGAGACTTTACGAAATCCTTGACAAAATTACAAAGGGTCAGGGCGAACTTTCCGACATAGACAAGCTCGAAGAACTCTGCAACTACATCAAAAACAACGCACTCTGCGGTCTTGGTCAGACAGCTCCCAACCCCGTTCTTTCCACACTCCGCTACTTCAAGGACGAATACATTGCTCACATCGTTGACAAGAAGTGTCCTGCAGGCGTATGTAAAGACCTTCTCTCCTTCAAGATTATTGAAGACAAGTGTAAGGGATGTACAAAGTGTGCAAGAAACTGCCCTGTTGGTGCTATTTCCGGTGCAGTTAAGCAGCCACACGTTATTGACAACAACAAGTGTATCAAGTGCGGCGCTTGTATTGACAACTGTAACTTCGGCGCTATTATTAAGGAATAAGGAGGTATTTACAAATGGATATGGTAAATGTAATAATCGACGGACTTTCTTACAGTGTGCCGAAGGGAGCTACAATCCTTGAAGCCTGCAAGAGCCTCGGTATAGAAATACCCACTCTCTGTTATATGAAGGAAATCAATGAAATCGGTGCGTGCCGTATGTGCGTATGCGAAGTTAAGGGTGCAAGAAGCCTTGTTGCTGCTTGTGTCTACCCCATTGACAGAGATGGTATGGAAATCTCAACTCACTCTCCTGAAGTTCTCAAGTCCAGAAGAATGACTCTTGAACTTCTTCTCTCAAATCACGACAAAAAGTGTCTGTCCTGCACAAGAAGCGGCAACTGCGAATTCCAGAAGCTCTGCCGTGACTACGGTGTTGAAGACGAACACAAGTATGACGGTGAAAATCCTCAGTACGAAATTGATGACTCAATGCCTCATCTTATCCGTGACAACAACAAGTGTGTTCTCTGCCGCCGCTGCGTAGCTGTCTGCGACAAGAATCAGGACGTTGCTGTTATCGGTACAAATGAAAGAGGATTTATTTCTCACATCGGTCAGGCATTTGAATTAAAGCTCGGTGAAGTTTCCTGTATCGGATGCGGTCAGTGTACTGCTGTATGTCCTACAGGTGCTCTTACCGAAAGAGACGACACAGCTAAGGTTTGGGCAGCACTTGCTGATCCTACAAAGCATGTTGTTGTTCATGCAGCTCCTTCCATCCGTGTAACTCTCGGTGAATGCTTCGGCATGCCTATCGGTTCTATCGTTACAGGAAAGATGGTTACAGCTCTCAGACGTCTTGGCTTTGACAAGGTATTTGATACAAACTTTGCAGCAGACCTTACAATTATGGAAGAAGCAACCGAGCTTCTCGAAAGAGTCAAGAACGGCGGTAAGCTTCCCATGATTACCTCCTGCTCACCCGGATGGATAAAGTACTGCGAGCACTACTATCCCGATATGCTCGACAACCTCTCCTCCTGCAAGTCTCCTCAGCAGATGATGGGTGCGGTTATTAAGACCTACTACGCTGACAAGATGGGTATTGACCCCAAGGATATCTTCGTAGTAAGCATCATGCCCTGTACTGCAAAGAAGATTGAAATCGGCAGAGACGACCAGGCTGCAGCAGGTGTTCCTGATACAGATGTATCTCTTACAACACGTGAGCTTGCAAGAATGATTGACAGAGCAGGTCTTAACTTTGTAGACCTTCCTGACGGAGAATTCGATTCTCCCATGGGTCTCGGTACAGGTGCCGGCACTATCTTCGGTGCAACAGGCGGCGTTATGGAAGCAGCTCTCAGAACAGCAGTTGCAACTCTTACAGGCAAGAACCCCGAAAAGCTTGAATTTGAGGATGTCAGAGGTACTGAAGGAATCAAGGAAGCAAGTTATAATGTAAATGGCCTTGACGTTAAGGTTGCTGTTGCATCCGGAACAGCCAATGCTAAGAAGGTTCTCGATATGGTTAAGAGCGGCGAAAAGGATTACACCTTTATCGAAATCATGGGATGTCCCGGCGGTTGTGTAAACGGCGGCGGTCAGCCTATTCAGCCTGCAACTGTTCGCAACTTCGTTGACCTCAAGGCACTCCGTGCAAAAGCTCTTTACGAAGACGACAAGGCTCTTCCCGTAAGACTTTCTCACGAAAACGAAGACGTTAAGACTCTCTACAAGGAATACTTTGAAAAGCCCGGCAGCCACAAGGCGCACGAAGCTCTTCATACTTCCTATGTTGCAAGAAAGATGCTTAACATCGAAAAGTAAAGCTTAAAATGATTTATCCCCGACGGAAACGTCGGGGATATGTTTGTTTTACAATATTCAGTATAATCGCATCGGTGTGTTTGCAATTACACATCTGTTTTCGGAATTATTATCAGCGCTTCAAATAAATTACCGTTATTACCATACTCAAATGAACCACCTGCAAGGTTCATTATTTTTTTGCAGCTGCGAAGTCCTATTCGGTTACTCTCGGAGTTTGGCTTGGTTTGAGATATGTAATTTATTACTGAAATACGTATGTGAGTTTCATCCTCAGACACGGTAACTGTTATCAGCTTTTCCTTGTCCGCGTATTTCTCAAGATTTGAAAAAACATTGTCAAACACACGCTTTATTACAGATGCGTCTGTCTTTATACTACACTCTTTGTCAAGCCCCGAAAAAGAAATATTATATCCTTTTTGCTCAAGTGCAAAGTCATATTCATAAACAAGCTGTGAAAGAAGCTGTGAAGCGTCATATTTCTGCAGAACAGGACTGCTAATGTTATCCGTATAAAGAAGAAAATAACGGAACATGGTATCGGTGAGGTTTTTCAGCTGTGTTGCCTTTTCATAGCAAACAGAAGCGTACTTCTTGACATCCTCACCATTCTCAACCTTGCCGTTTGAAAGTGCATCCGTATACAGCAGAAGAGATGTGAGAGGAGTTCTTATGTCATGTGAAAGTGCTGTCATAAGCTCGGTGTTTGCCTTATATGCTCGCTGTTCATTTTCATAGTGCGATACAATATTTTTTCTCATTCGCTCGGCACTCTCGGCAAGTCTTGAGAGTTCATCGTTTCCGATGTATACAATGGGCACATGAGATCCGTCCTCGCCAACCTCGGAAAGCTTTCGTGAAAGTGAGCTTATCCTTGAAACCACTCTGCCCGTAAAATACAACAGGCTCGCGAACATAATTACAACAGCGCAAACAACCGAAACCCAAGCCATAATATCCGTAAATCTTGCCTCAGTATATTCAATTACATTTACACGAAACGAACCGTCTGAAAATTTAATTCTGCGGTAGGATACTACGCTGTTGAGTGCGGAATTTGTCACCGCTCCCAAGGATGAAGCACTTCCCATTTCCGTGATGTCACCGTCTGTTTCATACAAAAGACGTGAATCATCATACACGGATACAAATACAAATTTTTCTCCGGCACACCAGCGTTTGACCGCTTCAATATCATCTGAGCGGATATTGTTTTGAGTAACAAATGCTTCAAATTCAAGGAATGCCTTTTCTGCACGCTCGTGTACTCTATCGGTGGAAAGATAAACCTGTTTTGCAAATGCACTTCCCACAAAGAACACAAGCATATATACCCCTATTGCCGCACAGAGTGAAAACAGAACCGCTGCAAGCATTTTAACTTTAAGCGAAACAAAGCTTTTATTATCAGTTCTTGACATAGCAGTACCCCTTTCCCCACACGGTTATTATAAGACGGGGATTTGCAGGGTCATCCTCAAGCTTTTTACGCAGATTCAGGATATGTACCATAACGGTGTTTGACGAGGTGGGAAGATACTTTTCTCCCCACACGTTTTCATATAGTGCGCTATTAGAAAATACCTCTCCGCTGTTATTCATCAGAAATTTAAGCAAGTCGAATTCTTTATCGGTCAGCGTTACGGGTTTTCCGTTTTTTCTCACCTTACAAAGTGTATCATCTATTTCAAAATCTCCACCCTGGGTTTTCCCGCGTTTTATAAGAGCCTTTATCCGAAGCTGCAGCTCTACGCTTGAAAACGGCTTTGAAAGGTAATCGTCACCGCCACTGGTATATGCTTCCGTTTTATCTTCGTCGGAAGATTTTGCGGTCAGAAAAAGAATAGGTGTCTCGGTGATTGTTCTTATCTGTTTTGCCGTCTCTGTACCGTTCATAACGGGCATTATAATATCAAGTATTATGCAGTCATACTTATTGCCGCTTTTGACTTTGTCAAGAGCTTCTTTTCCGCTTTCCGCTTTATCAATGTCATAGCCTTCGCTGCTCAGCAGAAATTCAAGTGCATCGCGTATATCCTGCTCGTCATCGCACACAAGTATTCTCTTTGGCATATTTGCATCTCCTTTCGCTATGTTTACTTCAATTATATATATTTTTTAAAAAGTCTTCAACACAATTTCTTTAAATTTAAGAATTCTTAATTCCTACAATTAACATATTATTAAACACATAAAGCTCTTGTTATGATAAAATCAAATTGGTAATAAACCAAAATTCACACAAAGGAGCGAATTACCATGAAAAAATTGTTATCCGTTTTACTTTGCATTACGATGCTGTTCTCGGGCATGAGTGTTTTTGCAGACACTTTTGACGAGCTTTCGGACATTCTGGATTCGTCAAGCACCGGCAATTATTCGTGCAATGCAAAAATGTCATTATCGCTTGATGCACCGATAGAGCTTTTAGAGCTTGCAAACGAGGCTCTTGCGGAAGAAGACATATACATAGACTTATCCGGAATTGTCGGCAGCTTTTTCAACACGACGGTTGACATGGATATGAAAATGAATGCAAGCGAAGATTTAAAGAAAATAGCTGCAGAAATCAAAATGAAAACAAATCTCCCGCTTGTTATCAACGACAAGCTGAAAATCACTGTCGACATGAACATGGATATGTACCTCGGCCTTGATGTTACCGATGCTGAAAATCCAAGTTTCAGTATGATATTCACAATACCAGTTTACAACAAATACTTTGTTATCGACATTGCTTCTCTCATGCAAGATGAGCAAACAGCAGCAGAAATTAAAGATTTTTTCAAAATATACTCTGAAACTCTTTCTCAGGCAGCTTCGTTTAACATGGAATTGTACAAAGACTTCTACACTGTAAAGAAAACAGGAAGCACCTACACGCTTACCATGTCCGACGAGCAGTTCAAGTCTTTCATGAAAAAGCTTCCCGAAATAATGTTTGAAATGAATTTGCCGGGAGTTAGCGAACTGACAGAGGAAGAAAAGCTGGAATTTAATGTTCAGTTTGCGGCAATTATGGGCGTTATCGACAACTTTACAATTCTTGGCAATAACGGTGCTGTTTCAGTATGCACGGTTGACGGAGGTAAGGTAAAGCAAGTTGATTCAACTGTAAGCTTTGACTTCAACATTTATGACATAGCAAGCGCTTTCATGATAATGAGCGGTGACTACGACACAGTAGAGCTTAACGAAATGCTCTCGCCGCTTACAAAGGAAAACAGCAGAATTGCGTTTACCGTTAAGGAAACAGATGTATACAGCCATGATTCAAAAGATGCTGAAATTGAATTTCCTGAGCTTACAGAAGAAAACAGTGTTAATATTCTAAAGGAAATGACAGAAGACGTCTATGAAGATGACTACTATGACAGCATGTATGAAAACTATGATTCATTTGTTGTTGCTAACACAGGAGTACCAACCAGAACAACCGGCGGTTTTCCTTATCTTCCCTTAAGAAGCGTTTTTGAGGCTGCAGAGCTTGACAGTGCAAACATCGGATGGCACCAAGAAAACGGTACAAATGTTGTAACAGTAAAAGGCACGGACAAATTCGATTTCGAAGAATTCAAGTTCATATACACAAAAGACGGTTTTGGAACTTTCATCATTGACGGCGAAGAATTTAGAGGTGAAGGCGTATACATCAGCGGTGGTGTTACATACATTGCGGCAAACGTGATAGAGTATCTCACGGGATATACATATGAATTCTACTCAGATTACATTTCCTATGACTACGATGAGCTTGATTACTACGGAACATATTGGTTTGAAAAATACAGCTACGATGAAGAAGAAATAACAGACAGCGACAGCTTTGTCGAGGAAGAAGTATATGAGCTTCCCGTTGTTAACAACGACCCCGTTGCAGCATAAAATCAAATCTATATAACAGCAGTACCGCGGACGAACTGTCTGCGGTACTTTTTTCTGCCTATGTAAATTCACTTGCTTGTATGCTGATTTTACAGCCGTTTATTTTATACATAAAAATTCCGGCGCACCGTCTGGCACACCGGAAATCTATTATTGAACTTAATCTTATCTCTTTTTGCCCTTGCCTCTGAAGATATACCAGAAGCAACCGGAGAGACAAATTGAAGAATATGCACCTGCCAAAATACCTACGATAAGAGGAAGTGCGAAGTTCTTTATTGATGTAACACCCAAGATATAGATAAGACCTATGGTAAAGAGTGTTGTAATCGTTGTATTTACAGAACGCTTAAGTGTGCTTCTAACACCTGCATCTACCTTGCCTGCAAAGTCTGTATGAGGCATAGACTTTACATTCTCACGTATTCTGTCGAAGATAATGATTGTTGCGTTGATAGAATAACCGAGAATTGTAAGAACAGTTGCGATTACTGTAGAACCAACGGGAATGCGAAGAACAGAATATGCAAAAAGCATAATAATTACGTCATGTGCAAGACAGAGAATAGCCGCAAATGCAGAGCTTATTTCAAATCTGATTGCAATGTAGATAAGCATAAGCACGATTGCTGCAAGAGTAGCACCTATTGCACTTCTCTTAAGACCTGCGCTTACTTCACCGCCTACTGTATCAGTAGACTGCCATGAAGCATCGGGATACTCTGCAATGATTGCATCTGTAATCTGTGAACGGATTGCATTGATGCCTGTTTCTGCCTCTTCTGCTGTTTCTTCAACAGTTTCAACTTCTGCGATTTCTTCCGTTGCGTTTTCTTCAGCAGCAGTTTCGTCAACCACTGTTTCGTCTGCAACAACTTCTTCAGCTGTTTCATCAACAACAGTCTCGTCAACAGCTGTTTCTGTTTCAACATTTTCAACAGTTTCATCTACAGCTGTGTCAGCTTCCTGTTCATCAACAAGCTTTGTTCTGATGATAACAGTTTCCTTGTTATCACCGACAACACGCAAAGAAGAATACATATCTGCACCGATAATATCCTTAACGATGCTTTCAATCTTAGCTTCGTCGTCCTTTTCAACTGTCTTTCCAAGGTCGTAGCTGATTTCGGTACCGCCGATAAACTCGATATCCCAGTTAAATCCGATTGTAAAGAAGGAAATAATTGCCGCAATAACCATTACAGCTGCTATTCCAAAGAATACAAATCTGTTTTTTACAAAACTGAACTTATTCATATTACTGCACCTCTCCTTCCGCTGTCTTAGCTTTTCTCTTTGCGCCGAGAAGCCATCTGCCGATACCCATGTCGGCTGCTGCAATGAGAAGCACGCGTGTTACAAAGAGTGCTGTGAAGAGAGATACAACAACACCTATAAAGAGGGTAATTGCAAAGCCTCTTACTGCACCTGTACCGTAGTACCAGAGCACAAGGGATGCAATAATTGTTGTTACGTTTGAGTCAAGAATAGCACCGAAAGCGTTCTTAAAGCCGCTCTTAACTGCTGCTCTGTTGCTCTTTCCTGTGTTAAGCTCTTCCTTGATTCTCTCGTAGATAACTACGTTTGAGTCAACCGCCATACCGATTGTAAGTATGATACCTGCGATACCGGGAAGAGAAAGATTAACCTTAAATACAACTACAAGAATCGCAAAGATTGCTGTATATGCAACAAGTGCTATCGCGGAAATAAATCCGGGGAATCTGTATACAAGAATCATGAATACCATAACAAGAAGTATACCGATCATGCCTGCGAAGATACTTGTTGAAAGTGCTTCGGTACCGAGAGTCGGTCCTACAGAACGAAGCTCAATCTCGCGGAGAACTACGGGGAGCTGACCTGCGGAAATGAGTTCTGCAAGGTAAACTGCATCTTCCTCAGTAAAGTTGCCGGAAATTACACAGCTTTCGCTGTCAATTCTGTAATCAACGCTTGCGTGGGAGATATTCGCACCGTCAAGCTCGATATCAATGTAATTCATGCCGCTGCTCTTGAGTGCAGCCATTTCTTCAGTTGCATCTGCAAACTTTGTTCTACCCTCATTGTTGAATGTAAGAGAAACATAATACTGTGCTGCAACTGAGCTTTCATTTACCTGTCCGAAGCTTGCAACTGCTTCCTCTACGTCTTTACCTTCAAGAATTACATTTCCGTTTGAATCCTTGAATTCAAGCTTTGCGGTAGAACCGAGCTTCTGAAGAGCATCTTCGGGATCATTAATACCCGGGATTTCAACTCTGATCTTGTCCGTTCCCACAGGAGAGATGGTTGCCTCGGTATAACCGAGTGTGTCAAGACGCTGTCTGAGCATTACGTCTACGGTTTCGAGTGCTTTAGCAAGGTCAAAATCCTCTGATTCGTCATCGGGTTCTGCAATATAGGTTACAGAAGAACCTCCGACAAGGTCAAGGCCTTTGCTTACTGCATCGTCGTCTGTAATCGGCAAAAGGCCAAGAGGCTCAATGCCGTAAATGGCAGCGCTTGCCACAAGAACAACACACAGCAGCATAAGCACGAATGAACATACGCTGTTTTTCATTGGGTTTTTCTTCCTTTCATTTAAAAAGTCGCTTATGTTCTATATTATACCTTTTTCATTCAAATAAGTCAACAGTTTTTTTGACTTTTTTACAAAAATCTATTGACAAACAAAAATAATGCGTGTATAATGACCGCATAAACCGTTGAAGAAGAATAGTAGCAGGAATTTTCAATGTTTCAGAGAGCCGTCGTTCGGTGCAAGGCGGCACATATGATTCTTGTGAATGGGCTTCGGAGGGCAGTCCGAAAGGCATTTCAACACAGCCGAGTAGTACTGACGCAGAGTGCACTGTGTTGACAAAAGCGCATACATTACATGTGTATGGCTGAGAGGACGTATTTTGCGTCAACTTGGGTGGTACCGCAGGATTTTAACTCTTGTCCCAAAGTTCGGGATAAGGGTTTTATTTTTTCCCGACAGCTTTTACACGCAAAAAAGCAAAGCGGAGGAGAAGAAATGTTTATTATTGCAAAACGATGGCGATAACCCACTATATTAAATTTTATAAAAACACATATATTTACATACACGGAGGATTACAGAAATGAAAATAGGAAACGTAGATTTTGATACATATTTTAACAACTACCCTGACAAAGACGGATATTTCGGAAAATACGGCGGAGTATATATTGAAGAAAAATTAAAGGCTGCAATGGCGGAAATTACAGAAGCCTATTTTTCAATTTGCCAGTCAAGAAAGTTTATTGCCGAGCTTCGCAGAATCAGAAAAGAGTTTCAAGGCAGACCCACTCCCGTTTCGCATCTTGAAAGACTTTCCGATGCACTCGGCGGAAAAGTTCAGCTCTATGCAAAGCGTGAAGATTTAAACCATTCGGGCGCACACAAATTAAATCACTGTATGGGTGAAGCACTGCTTGCAAAATACATGGGCAAGAAAAAGATTATCGCAGAAACAGGTGCAGGTCAGCATGGCGTTGCACTTGCAACTGCCGCGGCGTACTTTGGTTTGGAATGTGACATTTACATGGGTTCTGTTGACACGAAGAAGCAGGCTCCGAACGTTGCAAGAATGAAAATACTCGGTGCAAACGTTGTTGAAGTTACTCACGGTCTCAAAACGCTTAAAGAAGCAGTTGATGCTGCATTTGAGGCCTACAGCAAGGAATACAAAGATGCAATATATTGCATAGGCTCTGTTCTCGGTCCGCATCCGTTCCCGATGATGGTAAGAGATTTTCAAAGTGTTGTGGGAATTGAAGCAAGAGAGCAGTTTATCGAAATGACAGGACACCTTCCGAGTGCTATTGTTGCATGTGTAGGCGGCGGGTCAAATGCGGCAGGACTTTTTGCAGGCTTCCTTAACGACCCTGTTGACATTTACGGCATTGAGCCTCTTGGCAGAGGACCAAAGCTCGGTGACCATGCAGCAAGCTTAAAATACGGAACAGAAGGCATTATGCACGGATTCAACAGCATCATGCTTAAAGACGAAAACGGCGACCCTGCTCCCGTATACTCGGTTGCAAGCGGTCTTGACTATCCGTCTTCAGGTCCTGAGCACGCGTTCCTTCAGGAAATCGGCAGAGTAAAATATGACGTTATTGACGACGAAGAAACAATTGATGCGTTCTTCAAGCTTGCACGTCTTGAGGGTATTATTCCCGCTATTGAAAGCTCACATGCGGTTGCGTACGGAATGAAGCTCGCAAAGACCATGGAACACGGTTCAGTTCTTATCAATCTCTCGGGCAGAGGCGACAAGGACATGGACTATGTAATTGAGAATTACGGTATCAGATAAACAACTTTTATGAAACAAACGGTTGCTTTCGGGCAGCCGTTATTTTTTGGGAACATTATTTTAGTTTTGACGTCTAATATACAAAACATCTTTGGAGGGAAGCTTTATGAAAAAAAACATGTTTTCAGTTTTAGCTATATTGTTATTATTCTGTCTTATCGGCTGTGAAAATGCACCTGAAGTATCAGACACGGGTGAAATGGTAATGACTGCACGTGTCATTTGGGCAAGTGTTGACAGCATAACAGTATGTATTCTCCCAGAGAGCAGTTTTGGTACAGAGGATGACGAGTATACCGTCAGCACGAAAGTGTCTTCGCAGGAAGGTGTTCCCGCAATTGATTACGGCGATACAGTTGAAATTACATTTATAGGTCCGATACAGGAAACAATTCCCATGGGTATTCCCGAAGGAAAGGTGTGTTCCATAAAAGTTATAACCCGAGCAGAAATTGAAAAAATCCCTTTAGAAATAAAGCCATCTATTATGGTAGACGGTGTTCTTTACGAAAGCACAGGAGAAGCAAGAGAAGTGCTCAGATGCGGCACGCTTGACGGTGAGATTACTTCAAGTGTAGACAGCACATCACTTCCGACAGAGGACAACCAGTCAAACTTCGGCGAAGGTTACGGATATCAGTTCTGGACTGACGGCGAAATTGATGTGGTCATTGACGACAAATGGATTATCTTCAAGGCGGCATTGTGCGGTTTACCGCTTGCAGAGCAAATTGAAAATTGAAAATGGAAAATTGACGGTTGCTTTACAAGTAGCCGTTATTTTTTGATTGGGATTGAAATAAACAGCAGAATGTGATATACTGTATAAAACACAAAATAAGAGGTACGTATGAAAAGAATTACCGTTGGTGTTATTGCCCACGTTGACTCAGGAAAGACAACTCTTTCAGAAGCGATGCTGTATTTATCGGGTGCTATAAGAAATCTTGGTCGTGTTGACAATCGTGACACAAGCCTTGATACTACAAGCATTGAAAAGCAAAGGGGCATAACAGTTTTTTCAAAAACAGCGTCCATCGTTTTCGATGACACAGAAATAACACTTATAGACACACCGGGGCATGTGGATTTTTCTGCCGAAACCGAGCGTGTCTTTTCGGTGCTTGATGCGGCAATTCTGGTAATCAGTGCAAGCGAAGGCGTTCAGAGCCACACGCAAACACTCTGGCATTTACTTTCGCGGTACTGCGTACCCGTGTTTATTTTTGTCAACAAAATGGATCTTCCCAATTCTGGAAAAGACGGTCTTTTGGGTCAGATGAAAAAAATGCTGTCGGACGACTGCACGGACGCACAAGCTCTTTCTGATTATGAAGAAACTGCCATGCACAGCAACGACCTTATGGAAAAGTATTTAGAGAACGGCGTTCTTTTGGACGAGGACATTACAAACGCAATTATGCAGAGAAAAATATTTCCCTGCTGTTTCGGTGCGGCACTCAAAACGCAAGGCGTTCGTGAATTTATCGACTGTCTTACAAAATACACCGCAGAAAAAACATATCCCGAAGAATTTGGTGCAAGAGTATACAAGCTATCGCATGCGGACGGTGGAGGACTTATCTGCCACATAAAGATAACGGGCGGTGTTTTGAACATCAAGGACAAGCTGCAGGTGTTTGATGAAGACGGAAACGAATTTGAAGAAAAAATCGAGCGTATTGCAGTTTACAACGGAACAAAAACCGCATTTGCAAACTGTGCCGAAGCAGGACAGGTTTGCGAGGTTTACGGGCTTTCGCACGTAAAAAGCGGCGACGGTCTTGGCTTTGAAAAAAACGCTCTGTCCCCTGCCCTATGTCCGGTTCTCAGCTACACGGTAAAATTAGACGGTATTCCCGATTCTGCCGTTGTTTTGTCAAAAATGCGAATATTAGAGGAAGAAGACCCGAGTCTCAGGGTTTCATACGACGAGCACCGCGGCGAAGTGTCTGTGCTTCTCATGGGAGAAATACAGCTTGAAGTATTAAAAACGCTTATAAAGGAGCGCTTCGGAGTAGACGCGCACTTTGGCGAAGGAAGCATTGTATACAGGGAAACAATAGCAAACACGGTTGAAGGCATAGGTCACTTTGAGCCGCTACGGCATTATGCAGAGGTTCATGTAATCTTAGAGCCAGGCGAAAACGGCTCGGGACTTGTATTTGAAGCTGACTGCGACGAGAAAGATTTATCGAGAAAAGAACAACGGCTTATCCTATCCCACCTCGAAGAAAAGGTGCACCGCGGAGTTTTAACGCGTTCTCCCATAACAGACATGAAAATAACGCTTGTAACGGGCAAAACCCATAGAAAACACACCGAGGGCGGTGATTTAAGACAGGCTACCTACAGGGCAGTCAGACAAGGGCTTATGAAAGCGGACAGCATTTTGCTTGAACCGTGGTACGACTTTGTTCTTCGCGTACCGACTGCAAATGTAGGCAGAGCAATGACGGACATTCAGAAAATGGGCGGCGAATTTAAAAATCCCGACCTTGAGGGAGAATTTTCCATCATAAGCGGCTCGTGTCCTGTATCTGAAATGCGTTCCTATCCTTTAACGCTTGCCGACTACACTCACGGAAAAGGCGTTCTGCAGTGCAGTGCAGGCAAATATCTTCCCTGTCACAACACGGAGTTTGTTATGGAAAGCAGAGGATATGACCCCGAGTCTGACACATACAACAGTCCCGATTCGGTATTCTGTGCAAACGGTGCAGGCTTTATCGTAAAATGGGACGAGGTTGAGGACTACATGCACGTTGAAAGCGTGTTAAAAGTCGGCAAAGATACGCTTGAAGAACGACGTGAAATGAGAGAGCGTGCAGAGCGTTACTGCAAGAGCGAAACCACAGACAAAGAATTACTTTCAATATTTGAAATGACGTACGGAAAGATTAAACCGCGTGACACAGGCAAGGTTAAATACAATCCGTCTGTCGGCAAAAAGAGAGAAAGCTCAGCAGCAAAGCCAAAGCAAAAGCCATCGCCCATACCCGAAGGGCCGGAATATCTGCTTGTTGACGGCTACAACATCATTTTTGCATGGGACGAGCTTAAAAAAGCGGCAAGTGAAAGTCTTGATTCCGCAAGAGAGCTGCTTATTCACAGGCTTTGCAACTATCAGGGCTTTAGCGGCTATGAAATCATACTTGTTTTTGACGCGTACAAGGTAAAGAAAAATCCCGGAAGCGTTGAAAAGCACCGGAACATAAGCGTTGTGTATACAAAGGAAGCGGAAACGGCAGACACATACATTGAGCGTGTGTCCCACGAGCTTTCAAAAAAGCACAGAGTACGTGTTGCAACCTCGGACGGACCTGAGCAGATGATCATTCTCGGCTCTGGAGCACTTCGCGTTCCTGCCGCGGCGTTTCATAAGGAATTGCAGGATGCGGAAAGTGCGATACACTCCTTCCTTTCTTGAAAGATAAGTGACACCCCAAATCTTTGATTTGGTTGGTGGAACTTATGCCTTGTGCTAAGTAAGCAAAGAACTTTCCAGCGGTGAAATCGGGATTCAACGAACCCGATTTCACATTTCGCTTTATTGAAGCAAAAAACAAAAACTTTTGATTGATAATATCGATGTCTAAACAACATCACGCTTCTTTCAAGAAGCGTGAATTTCACCAATCAAAAGTTTTTTGCTTACTTTTTTACAAAAAAGTAAGTTAACCATTCTCCTCAAGCATCTTACGCAGCGAATAAAGCTTCGTCAGCGCCTCAATGGGAGTCAGGGTGTTTATGTCAATTTTCTTAATCTCGTCGCACACCTCGTCGTTGATAAACGAGCCGAGAGCGAGAGTGTCATTTGAGTTTTGGGGTGTTGGCATCTGCTTAGCTATTGGTGTTACGTTGTGCTTTTCAAGAATTTCGGAAAGCACCTCGTCCGCACGCTTTACGATTTCTTTGGGAACGCCTGCGAGCTTTGCAACCTCGATACCATAGCTTCGGTCTGCAGCACCCTCTACGATTTTCCGGAGGAATATAAGCTCGTCACCGCGCTTTTTTGCAACAATGTTAAAGTTTGAAACGCCATTGCAAACCTCGGAAAGCTCTGTCAGCTCATGGTAATGCGTTGCAAACATGGTCTTTGCAAACAGCTTCTTGCTTGCTGTATATTCGACAATTGCACGTGCTATGCTCATGCCGTCATAGGTTGAAGTACCTCTGCCAATTTCGTCATAAACAACAAAACTCTGGCGGGTTGCGTTCTTTAAAATATATGCGCATTCGCTCATTTCAAGCATAAATGTGGACTGCCCTGCCGCAAGGTCATCGGAAGCTCCTATACGCGTAAAAATCTTGTCGACAATGCCTATTCTCGCGTATTTTGCAGGAACATACGAGCCGATTTGTGCCATTATGATTATAAGTGCCGTCTGACGCATATAGGTTGATTTACCTGCCATGTTTGGACCTGTTATAAGTGCAAGGCGGTTATTTTCATCAAATTTTGCATCATTCGGTACGAACATTTCATTCTTCATGAAGCGTTCGACAACAGGGTGTCTTCCGTCGCGGATGTCAATAACATCAGAGGTATCAACCTCAGGGCATACGTAGTTATATTTCTTTGCAACGTCCGCAAGAGAAGTATATACGTCAAGCTTTGCAATAATCGATGCGGTTTTCTGTACTCTGTGCAGATTTTCAGCCACATATTCGCGAAGTCTCTGGAAAAGCTCATACTCAAGTGCAACAAGTCTTTCCTTTGCACCAAGCACCTTTGCTTCCATTTCCTTAAGTTCCTGGGTTATGTAACGTTCTCCGCCTGTTAAAGTCTGCTTTCTTACATATCTGTCGGGAACCATGTCTTTATTCGAATTTGAAACCTCGATGTAGTAGCCGAACACGCGGTTATAGCCGACTTTAAGGTTTTTAATTCCCGTAAGCTCTTTTTCTGACTGCTCGATTTTCGTCATCCATGCGTGACCGTCTTCCATCATTTCGCGAAGCTCGTCAGCCTCTTGTGAAAAGCCTTTGCGTATCATACCGCCCTCACGAACGGAAAACGGAGGTTCATCAACTATTGCTTTTGAAATATAGTCGCCGATATCATCAAGTGTGTCTATATTTGCAAAGAAATCTGAAAGCTCGTCGCTTGAAAATCCCGTAAGCTGTTCCTTTATGGGCAAGAGTACGCTTACTGACTGCTCAATTGCCTTCATGTCTTTACCGTTAGTAGTATTATAGACAACTCTTGTCATAAGTCTTTCAAGGTCATTGACGCTTGCAAGAAGTCTTGACAATTCCTCTTTTGCAATGAAGTTTTCGTATATTTCGGTAACAGCGTTCTGTCGCTTTAAAATTTCCTTTGCGTTTACAAGCGGCTGTTCAACGTATTTTCGCATAAGGCGTGCGCCCATTGCGGTTTTGGTTCTGTCAAGTACCCAAAGGAGAGAGCCTTTCTTTTCGCGGCTTCGCATAGTTTCGCAAAGCTCAAGGCTTCTTCTTGTATTTACGTCTATTCCAAGGAAAACTCCGTTGTCGTAGTAATTGAGCTTGTCTATATACGCAAGGTCAACCTTCTGTGTTTCGGCAATATATTCAAGTATTGCGCCTACTGCAAATGTTGCAGGTGAAGTTTCGGTAAGGTATGCCTTATCAAGCTCATCTTTTCCAAAATGCGAAAGCACCTTTTCATAAGAATCACGCGTGAAAAGCGACTTTGCGGCATCGTTGAAAACGCATCCGAGGCGGTCGCGTGTATAGTCGAAAATCTCTTTTATTCCGTCACGGTCGGCGTTTGTAAGAAGCTCTGTCGGAGAATAGGTTGCAAGCTCGTTTATGACACGAAGCGAAACATCACCTTCGTTTATCTGTGTTACATACACCTTTGCAGTTGATACATCGGCAAAGCAAAGTCCTGCACCGCTGCCTGTCATATACAAAGCACAAAGATAATTGCTCTTGCCTTCGGTAAGCATAATGCTCTCTGTTACAGTACCGGGAGTTATTATTCTTACAACGTCGCGTTTTACAAGCCCTTTGGCTGTTGCAGGGTCTTCAACCTGCTCGCACACGACAACCGTATAGCCCTTTTTAACAAGTCTTGCTATATACGTTTCAGCACTATGAAAAGGAACTCCGCACATGGGTGCTCGTTCTTCTGTTCCGCAGTTCTTTCCGGTAAGAGTAATTTCAAGCTCACGGGAAACGGTTATTGCGTCATCAAAGAACATCTCGTAAAAGTCGCCGAGACGGTAGAACAGTATTTCATTTTTATACTTTTCCTTTACCTCAAGGTACTGGAGCATCATTGGTGTGTATCCCATTTATTCCTCCGAATTTTTCAGCCGTGGCTGAGTTTTTGTTTTTGAATATTGGATTCTGTTTGTGCCTGACGGCAGGCACGCTTTTTGAAAAAAGCTTAGCAAAAACTTTTCATTGGTGAAATTGAAGTCTGAACAACTTCAATTTCACGACACTTGTGCCTGGCGGCAGGGTGACATAAACCAAATTTACGGCTTTCCACTGCCGTGGGGCGTTACTCTTTCTGCTCGTGCAGAAAGGTACTCGCACAGCAAGCTGCGTACCAAACATCAACCAAATCAAAGATTTGGGATGTTTGTGTAAAAGAGCACGACTAAGAGCACCTACGGTTCTCTTAGTTATCACTCCCTTATGCCGACGCCTTGTCAGTACAACAAACACAAAAGAACATTTCAACCCTTATTACAATCCACGTGTATGCCCAGCTTCTATAGCTTACGGCAATATCTCGAAGACAATTTTTGTCTGTCGCTTATGTTTTACGTCTCCAACTTACTGTCAAGCTATCGCTCGCACCTTGCGGTGCTCGATGGGCTGTATTTGCATAATTATGCAGCTTTATGAAATTGAAGTTGTTCAGACTTCAATTTTACAAATCAAAAGCTCTTACTAAGCTTTAATCATCAAGAAAGCGCCGTGAAATTGATGTTGTTTAAACATTAATTTCACAAATGAAAAGTTCTTGCTAAGCTTTAATCATCAAGAAAGCGCCGTGAAATTGATGTTGTTTAAACATCAATTTCACAAATGAAAAGTTCTTGCCAAGCTTCTTTCAAGAAGCGGGATGGCAACCCTTGCATGTGCTGCAATTATGCGTACATCCGCCCTCTTCGCCGTCAAATGCTGCATCCGACGGTGTCGCAATGTCCTGAGGACTGATGTATGAAGTAATAGTCATGTTTATGGCGGTCATAAGAATGTTGAGATCATCCTCAGCCTTGTTGTACGCCTTCATTTCGGGATCGTTTGTAATCTCCGCGTAAAGAGTTTCAACTCTTGCACTTATGACATCAATAAGGTTTTCGTCCTTTTCGTTATCCGGCTTTTCACTTTCGATATCAAGTATGCTCTTCTGCACCTTGAATTCATCAAGTTTTGCTTTAAGAACCTTGTTTTCGCGGCACTTGTCGCGGGTTTCGCAAAATCTTTTATACTCGTCACATTCGGCAAGCTTTTCGCCGAGTGTCTTTGCAATTTCAATAATTTCCATTTTTAATTTCCTTTCTTTATACAAGATGCCCGAACACCTGTGATTCGCCTGCACTTGTTATTTCTACATTTACGTATTTTCCGTATATATCATCTTTATCCGACGTAAATCTCACAAGCTTAAACTCGCTGTTTCTGCCTGTGCAAAAACCCTTTTCGTCTTTATTTGACTCACAGAGAACGCGTATTGTTTTACCCACATAACCGTCGTTGATTGAGAGAATGTTCTCGCGGTGAAGGCTCATAAGACGTGAAAAGCGTTCAGTCTTTGCTTCATATTCGGTTTCGTCCGGCATTTCCGCTGCAGGCGTTCCGGGCCGAGGCGAGTAAATAAACGAGTAAACACCGTCATATTTTACCTGCTTTACAACCTCAAGCGTTTTTTCAAAGTCTTCATCGGTCTCATTCGGAAAACCGACGATTATATCCGTTGTCAGCGCAATATCGGGAACGGCGCTTCTTAGCTTTCTTACAGTTTCAAGGTAACCCTCTCTTGTGTAGCGCCTGTTCATTCGCTTAAGTATCTCATCGCTTCCCGACTGAATCGGCAGAT
This sequence comes from Eubacteriales bacterium, assembly GCA_045540015.1. GTDB lineage: Bacteria > Bacillota > Clostridia > Oscillospirales > CAG-382 > UMGS1387. The sequence continues at coordinate 9,740 of JAZQGP010000028.1, read as the reverse complement.
GAAAATGTCTTTCAACCTTCGGGTTTTCTGCAATTACCTTTATAAGTTCGTCCGACACATCCTTCGGATGTGACGTCATAAACCTTACGGTAAAGTCGCCGTCAATGGCACAGATTTCCGAAAGAAGCTGTGCAAAAGTGCATTTATCTTCACCGTCAAGATTTTTTCCGTAGGAGTTTACGTTCTGCCCGAGAAGCGTTATTTCCTTGTAGCCTTTATTTACAAGCTCTTTTACTTCACAAAGTATATCGCTCTTTTTTCGGCTTCGCTCTCTGCCGCGAACATGAGGTACTATGCAGTAGGTACAGAAGTTATCACAGCCGTACATTATCGAAACCCAAGCTTTTATGTCGCTTTCACGGCTTACGGGAACTCCTTCAACCATGGGAGAAGCCGAAGAGTCAACGTAATATCTTCGTCTGTTTGTTTCCATAACGTCACAGAGAATTTCGGGAAGCCTGTGAAGCATGCTCGTGCCGCCTACAAAGTCAACATACGGGTACTTGTGCTTGATTTCGTCTACCCTTTCTTCCCTGCTTACCATACAGCCCCAAAGACCGATAAGCATGTCCTTGTTTTTTTCTTTCAGGTGCTTTAGCTGTCCCGTTTTGGAAAGTGCTCTTAGCTCTGCGTGCTCTCTTACGGCACAGGTATTAAAAATCACAAGATCTGCTTTTTCTATGCACTCTGCCTTTTTATATCCAAGTGAGAGTGCCGTACCGAGAAGTCTTTCGCTGTCCGCTTCATTCTGCTGACAGCCAAATGTACTTACATGAACATAAAGCTCTCTGCCCTTATCAGAGCTTGCCCTTTTGACAAGTGCCGAAACTCTTTTAGCATATTTTTCCTGATTTCTTATATCTGAAGTGTCCTCGCGGCAGATATTTTTCTCGTTATTCATCTGCATTATCCTTTTGTGCTGATTTTTTTAGTATTCTTTCAAGGTCGCCCTTGTTAAAGGTGTAGATGTTATCACAGAACTGGCAGGAAACGTCAACGTCCTTGCCTTCATTTATCATTTCGCCTATTTCCTTTGCGCCGAGACTTGCGATAACTCTCTCAACTCTGTCTTTTGAACAATTACAGTGGTAGGAAACGTCTATTTCATCAAACACGTCAAATTCTATTTTCTCACCGAGTATTTCTTTTAAAAGCTCAGTGTTCGGTTTTCCCGATGAAAACAGCTGAGAAATCGGCGGCATAAGCGGAACACGTGCTTCAAGCTCGTCAATAAAGTCATCATCCGCATTCGGCAAAAGCTGTATCATAAAGCCGCCTGCACATGCACATTTGAAATCTGTTCCGACAAGAACGCCGAGAGCGCATACCGTCGGTGTCTGCTCACTTGTCGCAAAGTAGTTTGTTATGTCTTCTGCAATTTCACCCGAAACAATCGGCACAAGTCCTACAAACGGTTGTCCCTCGCCCATGTCCTTTACAACGCTGAGCGTTCCTTTTCCGACAATGCCCGCAACATCAAGCTTTCCTCTCTTATTGAGCGGCAAATCAGCCTTGGGGTTCTGAACAAAGCCGCGGGTGTTTCCGTAGTAGTCGGACACGGCAAGCATTTTGCCAAGAGTTCCGTCACCGTTAAAGGTGAGCGTTACGCTATCGTTTTTGTCTTTGAGCATAACTCCTATCATGCTCGCAGCCGTCAGCGTTCTTCCGAGAGCTGCCGCTGCCGTCGGTGAAAGCCCGTGGATACGGATAGCCTCATTTACCATAGCCTTTGAATTTATAATAATAATTCTTGCGTTTCCGTCACGCGTCATTGCACGTGTTATTGTGTTATCAAGCATTTTTCAATTTTTCTCCGTATTGTTTACTTTTTTACTGCCGCAAAATACAGCCGTTCGTCTTTTGCTTCGTTGCCCTCTGAAAAATCAAAATCCGAGAACACTCCGCACACTTCAAAACCGCTCTCTGAAAGATACTTTTCAAGGCTTCTCTTTGTGTACATTCTCTCGCGTCTGTGTTCGTCGTTTCTTTCATAAAGACCGTCTGCACGCTCCTTGAAGAACGACAGGTAAAAATCGCACATGTGCGTCTTTTCGTTGTAGTAGTTTTCCCAGGCGCACAGCACATTATTATCTTCGAGGACATACGCGTTATCGGAATACACGTTTTCAAACTTGTGTTTTGAGTTTACGTCAAACAGGAAAACTCCGCCCTCATCAAGTATTTTCGCCGCACTTTCAAAGCACTGTTTTACGTCAGCAGGCTTTGTAAGGCAGTTTACGCTGTCAAGAAGGCAAACAACCGCCTGCGCTTTACTTGCCGCGGTAAAGGTTCTCATGTCCTGTTTTGTCAGCGTTAAATTCCGGCAGTTTTCCTCTCTTGCCCTGTTTTCCGCAAGGCAGAGCATTTCCTCGGACAAATCGGAAGCAGTCACCTTATATCCGCGCTTTGAAAGAAGAGTCGACATTTTTCCCGTTCCGCACGCAATTTCGCACACGTGCTTCACCTCGGTTTTCGCAAAGCGTTTTATGCACTGCTCGATAAAATCCGCCCAATGCTCATAATCTATATCAGAGTTCAGCGCGTCGTAGCTTTCGGACATTGCTTCTCCGTAGCTTTCGTTTGACATACCTCTTCCTCATCTCCCAAAATGCGTAATTTTACAACATTATATTATATATGCTTTAAAAAGAATTGTAAAGGGGTTTTAGGGAATTATATGTAAATAAAAATAAATCCTGCAAAGCCGTATTTCACAGCATGGCAGGATTTTTGTTATTCGATTTATTAAAATCAGTCTATAATAAAATCTTTCAGCTTTTCAAGAAGCTCATCGCAGTTATCGGAATGAACAGTCATTTCGATAGGGCTCATAAGGTCAAGACTGAATATACCCATAATGGATTTTCCGTCAACAACGTATCTTCCGGATTTTAAGTCAACCTCACCCTCATAGGCGCTGACTGTATTTACAAATCTTTTTACTTCCTCAATTGCGGAAAGCTTAATATTAAGTACTTTCATAATTATCTTTCTCCTTTCGGTACATAATATTTACATGATTATTATAAACCAAATTAAAGACAAAGTCAATAATAACCTGTAAAGAATTATTCCGGGTAAAATGTTAAATTGTAACAATTAGTTTTCATGCGGTTAAATTATTAACAGAGTTATGGATGTATAATAATCTAGATTAATTATTTAATCGTTAAAACAGTAAAATCAATTTAAGATTTGAGGGATAAAAATGACTAAAACATTCAAGAGAATCGGTGTACTCACATCAGGCGGAGACGCACCCGGTATGAATGCTGCCGTAAGAAGCGTTGTAAGAAGCTGTCTTGCAAGAGGCATTGAGGTTATGGGTATATACTGCGGCTACAAGGGTCTCATGGAAAACGACATGAAGCTGCTTGACGCAAGAGACGTATCAAACATTATAAATCACGGCGGAACAATGCTCTATTCCGACAGATGCAAGAAGTTCAACAGTCCCGAAGGCGTTGCCGAGGCTGCCGAAAACTGCAGAAAAGCAGGCATTGACGGAATTATCACTCTCGGCGGTGACGGTACTTTTCGCGGTGCGGTTGACCTTTCAAGACAAGGCATTCCATGTATAGGCATCCCCTGCACCATCGACAACGACATTTCCGCAACCGACTACACCATCGGTTACGACACAGCGAAGAACACCGTTATTGAAATGGTTGACAGACTTCGCGACACATGTGAGTCTCATGCAAGATGCAACGTTGTTGAGGTAATGGGAAGAAATGCAGGCTACATTGCAATCGACTGCGGCATTGCAGTTGGTGCAACAGGTATTGCAATTCCCGAGCTTCCCTTTGACAAGGACACGCTTATAAATAAAATCAACAAGCTTTCACATGAAGGCAAGAGAAATTTCATTGTTATGGTATCCGAAGGCATGGGTGCAGAATTTTCCGAAGGACTTGCAAAGGAAATTCAGGAAAAGACAGGCGTTGAAACAAAGTTTGCACGTCTTGCACACGTACAGCGCGGCGGAGATCCCACATGCGAAGACAGACTTATTGCAACACGCATGGGAAGCAAGGCTGTTGACATTCTTCTCGAGGGCAAGTACAACCTCGTTGTATGCTACAACAACGGCAAGATTTGCACCGAGGAAATGGAATACGCGTTTACTCTTGACAGAATCGTAAAAAACAAGGCAACCGAAGAGGAAGTAAAAGCTCTTGACCCGTATATACGCGAAGGAATGCTTCAGCGAGCTGCTGAAAAGAAAGCTCACTTCCAAGAGCTTCACGACCTTGCAGATTTTATTTCAATCTGATTTGTCGGATTTTATTCATTATAATTATTTAAGCTGTCTTATGTTTATGAGACAGCTTTTTGTACATCCGATTTTCTAAATTAAATAGCCATATTTTTTACTTTACAAATAAAAAAATATATGGTATTATGTATAATAAAGTAAAATAATTAAGAGAGGTACATCAATATGACACTCAAAAAGTTTATTGCACTCGCACTTTCTCTTCTTGCAGTTATCAGCTTTGCAGGCTGTAAGGACGATAAAGACAGCGGTAAATCGAATGAAGAGTATTCCGGTGTTGACAGTTCTGTATACACGGATGACCTTGACATTCAGGATTTTGACGGATACAATTTCCGCATGCTTGTACGTCCTGCGCCTTCTTTCTCCGACCAATATGTTGAACAAGACAGCGATGACCCGGTTGAATCAGCAGTATACAAGAGAAATAAGGTTGTGGAAGAAATGTTCAACATAAGCATAAGTGCAACTGAATCATCCGATGCAAATTACGAAACAGATGCACTTACGTCAATTCTTGCAGGCGACGATGCTTACGACCTTATTTTCCCTCACACGGGTGCTGCATTCTCATATGCAACGCAGGGAGCACTTATAAACCTCAATGATGTGATGTCGCTTCACCTCGAAAAGCCCTGGTGGTCTCAGGACATTATTGACTCCTTCAATGTAAACGGCAATCTATACATACTTGACGGTGACATTTCCATGAACCGACTTGAGCATGCAATGTGTATGTTCTTCAACAAGACCATTTTTGACGAGCTGGGAATTGAATACCCATACGGACTTGTCCGTGACGGCGAATGGACTTTCGATGAGTTTGAGTCGCTTGTAAAGCAGGGTTCAAAGGATTTAAACGGTGACGGCGTTTTAACTCCCGAAAGCGACCAATTCGGTCTTTATGCCGCAGAATGGCAGTCTGCAATTGCCATCCTCTACACAGGCGGCCAGAGAATATACTCCAAGAACGAAGAAGGTATACCGGAACTGACGCTCAATACTACAAAGACAATTGACATTTTTGACACTTACTTTGAGCTTGCAGACACTGATGACGTATTCCTTCACCTCACAGACCAGCCAAAGAATTACGACGGCGAAAACGGCTCCATATTTATGGAAGGAAGAGCAATGTTCTCTGACGGCACTCTCGGATTTGCAAAGAAATTCAGAAGCATGGAGGATGATTTCGGCATTCTTCCGCTTCCGAAGTTTGAATACGAAGACAAGTATACAGCAATTGTCAACGGCTTCTCTCATGTAATGCTCATTCCCAACTCCGTTGATGATCCCGAAAAAACCGGTGCAATTGCAGAGGCACTCTGTGCTATCGGTTCACGCGATGTTCTTCCCGCTTTCTACGAAGTATCGCTTAAAACAAAGTTTGCCCGCGACAATGAATCTGAAGATATGATTGACATTATCAGAGAGGGAATTATTTACGACCTTGGCTACGGCGCAGGCGGTCCTTTCCAGTATATTGGTGAACAGCTTGCAAGAGACGAGAACCACGACTTCTCCTCTACCTATGCTGCAAGCGAATCTGTTGCGCTCAACCGTCTCAAGCAGTTCAACGAAGCTTACGGCAATATTGAATAATAATGTATAAACAGTAAATGCATCCTGTCAGACCGCATATATGTTCGGTTTGGCAGGATTTTTTGTACAAAATACCGATTTTTTTTGTTATATTATTAATTATGTGAACAAGAAAAATGCCGCCGACTTTTTTTGAAATGAAAATAATATACAAATATGAATATTAGCATCTTTCTCCTGCTTTTGTTATGCAAAACGCATATAACGTTTTCAATTAAATTGTGAAAATGCCCATTTAATTTATTTACATTTATGTACTGGACTTGAAAAATCTAAAATGATATAATTAGTCATTCAAAATACCACAGAAAGGTGTATTATTATGACAGTAAAGAAAATTGCTGCACTTGCTCTTTCCGTTCTTGCCCTTGCTTCCTTTGCAGGCTGTAAGGATGACAAAAAGGACAACGGCACAAACGAAAACCTTATAGGCTTTGATGACACTGAATACACAAAGGACCTTGAGGTTGCAGATTACGACGGATACCAGTTCCGTATTCTTATCCGTCCCGGTAAAACTACAGACCAGTATCTCGAAGAAGACAGCGATGATCCTGTTGAAAGCGCTGTTTACAAGAGAAACAAGACAGTTGAAGGCATGTACAACATTGAAATAGTTGCTACAGAATCCTCTAACTCCGACGGTGAAAACGATGCGCTCAACTCCATTCTTGCAGGCGACGATGCATACGACATTATTTTCCCGCACACAGGTCATGCATTCACATATGCAGTTCAAGGTTCGCTTGTTAACCTCAATGAGGTTATGTCCATTCACATGGAAAAGCCCTGGTGGTCTCAGGACATTATCGACTCCTTCAATGTTAACGACAAGCTTTACATAATCGATGGCGATATCTCTATGCACAGACTTGAATATGCAATGTGTCTGTACTTCAACAAGAGAATTTTCGACGAACTCGGTATTGAATATCCTTACGATCTTGTTGAAGACGGCGAATGGACCTTTGACGAGTTTGAAGACATTGTAAAGCAGGGTGCAAAGGACCTCAACGGTGACGGCGTATTGAACCCCGAAGATGACCAGTTCGGATATGTTGCAAAGGAATGGCAAGCACCTATTGCAATTATCTACACAGGCGGTCAAAAGATTTACGACAAGAACGAAGAAGGTATTCCGGAGCTTACTCTCAATTCTCCCAAGACAATCGACATATATGACACCTTCTTTGACCTGTGCGAGCATGAATCCACATTCCTCCACCTTACAGACAGCCCCAAAAACTACACCGGACCTGACTTGTTCAGCAATGGCAGAGCTATGTTCTCCGACGGAAACCTCGGTCAGGCTAAATCTCTCAGAAGCATGGAAGACGATTTTGGTATTCTTCCTCTTCCGAAGTATGAGTATGATGACGATTATGCAACAATCGTAAACGGTCATGCTCACGTTGCTATCATGCCTGTAACAGTTGAAGATTATGAAAAGACAGGCTCCATCATTGAAGCTCTTTGTGCTATCGGTTCACGTGATGTTCTTCCCGCGTTCTACGATGTATCTCTTAAGACAAAGTTTACGCGTGACAACGAATCCGAAGAAATGATTGACATTATCAGAGACAGCATCATCTACGACCTTGGATACTGCTCCGGCGGTACATTCCAACACATAGGAAAGGTTCTTGCAAGAAATGTAACTCACGATTTTGCTTCAAGGTACGCTTCGCAGGAATCCACAGCTCTCGCAAGCCTTAAAAGGTTCAACGAATCTTACGGCGGAATTAAATAATAATCTTACAGACTTATAATTATTTGACGGCATCCGTTTGGGTGCCGTTTTTATTTGTTTACATTTTTTCGCACACACCGTTTAATATCTTACATTTTCAAGAAAATATTTGTGTGAATTGCATCTGAATTCGCAAACTTTTTTGTGGAGAACGACTATTAAATTTATTTACATCGGTTTACTGGACAACTTTAATTAAAAGTGATATAATAATTTTATTATTAAAATCATTGAAAGGTGCATTATTATGACGGTAAAGAAAATTACAGCTCTTGCTCTTTCCGTTCTTGCACTTGCATCATTTGCAGGCTGCAAAAGAGAAACAGAGCAAGCAGACACAACCGGATCAAACATCGTAATTGACGATTCGGTTTACACACAAGACCTTGAAATAGCAGATTACGACGGATACAATTTCCGAATTCTTATCCGTCCGGGCAAAACCCCCGACCAGTATCTTGAGGAAGACAGCGACGATCCTGTAGAAAGCGCTGTTTACAAGAGAAACAAGATTGTTGAAGAAATGTTCAACATAGAAATAACTGCAACCGAGTCCTCGTCAACCGGCTGGGAAACCGATGCTCTCACATCAATTCTTGCAGGTGATGATGCTTATGACATTATATTCCCTCATACAGGTGCAGCATTCTCATATGCCGTTCAGGATGCGCTTGTAAACATCAACGACGTTATGTCCATTCAACTTGAAAAGCCTTGGTGGTCACAGGATATCAGGGACAGCTTTGATGTAAACGGCAATCTGTACGTTATTGACGGCGATATCTCCATGCACAGACTTGAATATGCAATGTGTATGTTCTTCAACAAGAGAATTTTTGACGAACTGGGTATTGACTATCCATACGAGCTTGTTGAAGAAGGAGAATGGACCTTTGACGAGTTTGAGGATATAGTAAAGCAAGGTTCAAAGGATCTCAACGGTGACGGTGTATTAACTCCAGAATATGACCAATACGGATACGTTGCAAAGGAATGGCAAACCCCTATTGCAATTATTTATACAGGAGGTCAGAGAATATACACAAAGAACGAAGAAGGCATTCCCGAGCTTACTCTCAACACAACAAAGACAATCGATATTTATGACTCGTTCTTTGATTTGTGCGAACACGAGTCAGCCTTCCTTTTGCTTACAGACGAGCCTAAAAACTACACAGGTCCCAGCATATTTACAACAGGAAGAGCAATGTTCTACGATGGAAATCTCGGTGAAGCTAAGTCTCTCAGAAGCATGGAAGACGACTTCGGTATTCTTCCTCTTCCGAAGTATGAGTATGATGATAATTATGCAAGCATTGTAAACGGTCACGCACACGTTGCTATAATGCCTGTAACAGTTGAAGATTATGAAAAGACAGGTTCCATCATTGAAGCGCTTTGTGCTATCGGTTCGCGTGATGTTCTTCCTGCATTCTATGATGTATCACTTAAAACCAAGTTCACACGCGACAATGAGTCCGAAGAAATGCTTGACATTATCAGAGACAGCATCATATATGACCTCGGTTACTGCTCCGGCGGTACATTCGAGTTTATAGGAAAAAACCTTGCAAGAAGCGAAACTCACGACTTTTCTTCCATGTACGCCGCATCCGAGTCAGTAGCTCTCGGCAAGCTTCGTCAGTTCAATGAAGCGTATGGCGCTATTGAGGAATAAAAAAGCATCAACATCTGAGCGGTACTCTTAAGTGCCGCTCTTTATAAGCATTTTTCTAAAAAATTAAATCGACTTTTTTCAAAAAAACTATTGACAAAGCCTTGCAAAAGTGGTATCATATAAAAGCTGTCGCAAGACAGCATCTGCGCCGCTAGCTCAGCTGGATAGAGTGACTGGCTACGAACCAGTAGGTCAGGGGTTCGAGTCCCTTGCGGCGCGCCACAGGCACTGCCTGTTCCTATTAAAAACGAGGTTTAAACAACCTCGTTTTTTTACTTTCCAAGGAGATTCATCTTAATTATACGCAAGGGACTCGAACCCCTGAGAGGGCTTTTTGCGTTAAAAAAAGGTGCCGGTGGCAAGTTTTTAGCAAAAAGGTGCGAAACCTTCAGGTTGAGCAGTCAAGACGCGTCAGCGGCTGTGTCCCTTGC
>JAZQGP010000027.1:0-41328 GCA_045540015.1 Eubacteriales bacterium | reverse complement strand
CTCTCCATAAATCTCTGATGGATTTGTCACGAAGATTCGGAATTTCTTTAGGCACACCGCCATCCAGAATTGAACGATATGCAAACATACCGGGCAAAAACATATCCATAGCTTCATAAACATCTATGATATCCGCATCCGGATTGCCCTTTATTCTTTCTACAAAATAGTACATTGTATAAAAGTCAGAGCCGCCATGTGCAAAGCCTTCGGTTTTCGCTGCAAATTCATGAGTGGGATTATAACATTCAATCTTTTCTTCACCGTATTCTCCTGAAAAATTATCACAATTCACATAAATTTTATCTACATATCCAGCTTTTGCATCCTCTCTGGCGGATTCCATTCTTCCTTTTGAACCATACACTGAATACCAAACAGAATTTTTATAAATAGCCAGACCGTGAAGACTTTTTATAATGCCGCCATTTTCAAGTGTTACCATCTCTATTCCGAACGCTCCACCTTTGGCGCCCATACGGAGCGGTCTTTCGTTTTTTGTTCCCTCAAAACCGGTTACCGAAACAGGTCTTAAACCGGTCATATGAATAATCGGACCCAGCGAATGGGTGCAATAATAGGTGGAATATATATTATTACGCCAATGGTCTTTTTCACCGTATGTAATACTTGGCCAAATAGGTTCGCAGTTATGAGCATACTCACATTCGCCGTATTCAAATTCTCCTATTTTCCCCTGAGCATAAAGTTTCTTCATTTCATAGGGTGCCGGCATATAGCAATAATTCTCACCGTATGCATAAATCATTCCGGTCTCTTCTACAGCTTCGATAAGCTCGACAGCTTCCTTCATTGTCTGGACAGGTAAAACCTCTGAAAAAACATGCTTACCGTGCTTCATAGCCTTGATAGCAAAAGGTGCGTGCTCATTTGCATAGTTTGCGAGCACAACAGCATCCATATCATGTTTTATAAAATCCTCGAAATTGTCATAAAAAGTTATATTTAATCCTTCCGCATTTTTGCGTTGAGCCTCAATTGCTTCGGGATTTTTATCGCAAATAGCAACCACTTCAGCATTATCTGAACGCTTACAATAATTGATCATACTTGAACCGCGATATGCACCCAGAACACCTATTTTCACTTTCTCCATAATATATACCTCCTTTATGGTGTAATAATTTTAGCATATTGTTTTTTTGTTTTCAATGGATATTTTCTGCGTATTTGTGGAAAATAGTACGTTTAGATTGACAAAATTAATATGTGCCGTTATAATATATTAAAAGGCGGTAATTCTTATGGATGAAAACATATGTCATTTTATTCCTTATCACAAGGATACTCATTCTATACACACAATAAACTTTGTTTTAGAAACGAAACCACAGCCATATTCTTCGCTAAAATCTCAGTCAGTGTATAAAATACATTTTGTCTGTAGTGGAAACGGAAAGCTGCATATAGCAGGAAGAATAATACCTTTGCAACGGGGAGATGTTTTCTTCACATTTCCCGCCATTCCTTTCTGCTTAGAATCTGTGGATAATTTTTCATATATGTATATCAGTTTTTTAGGTTTCAGAGCAAATATGATTATGGATAACTTGAAAATCTCACCACAAAATTTCCTCTTTAACGATTGTCAGGAGATTTATGAATTTTGGAAGAAAGGGCTCTCTTCCAATTCGGATTTGACTGATTTAATATCAGAAAGTGTTTTGCTTTATTCTTTTCACTTTCTCGGCAATAGAATTATCCCATTGATCTCAAAAAAACATTTAAATGAAGATATAGCTTTAAAAACAAAAAAATATATTGATGACAATTTTTCTCATCCGAAATTGTCTTTAGAATTGCTAAGCAACGAACTTTCATACAGCCCAAAATATATTTCCTCAACATTCAAAAAGAAATTTAATGTAGGGATCAGCGAATACTTAAATACCATAAGAATTCAAAACGCCTGTACTTTAATGCATCAGGGCTTTTCAAGTATATCTGATGTTTCAAATCAATGCGGATATGTAGATTCACAGTATTTCTCTAAGGTTTTTAAACAAAAAACCGGACTTTCTCCGAAAGCATATATTAAAAATCAACTTATATAAACACAGAAAATGCCCGCCTATTGTTTTATAGACGAGCATTTCTTCTATTTTACTTCCTCTGCCTCTAAGAGCATATTCTCAATAAATATTCCATATCCCTTTGTTGGATCATTTACTAAAACATGAGTAACTGCTCCCACAATTTTACCGTTTTGTAAAATGGGACTGCCACTCACGACTGTTGTCAATAGGGGACAACGAATTTAAAGAAAATCATTAATATTGTAATTCGGAACAGCCTCATATTCCGAAACAACATATCCGGCAATCCTCGTTGCATATTCCAAGCATAATTGTATATCTTTTTTTCGAAAGTACTGATACAGAAAGGCCGCAGAAAAACTATCTCCTGCACCTACAGTTGATGCAATCTTTACTTTTATTGAGTCACATCTGTATGTATCATCATTTTTACAGTCATAGCAAAATGCTCCATCAGCACCCAAAGTAATAATGATTATTCTCAAGTTCTCATACCGTTCTTTTAGTAGTTGTACAAATTCATCATATCGGATGAATTTGTCTGCCCATAGCAGTTCCGCAACAATCGGCAATTCCTCCGAACTAATTTTCAATATAGTGGCATTTTTTAGACAAAAAGCAACCGACTCATAACTATAAAACGGAGCACGTATATTGATATCAACAAAAATTTCATCAAATTTATTGACTTTTAAAAACCTGCTAAGTGAATCTAAATTATATTTTTTACGCAAGGCTAATGTGCCAAAATACAACACATCAAAATCTTCATTATTATTACAATCAATATAGTCATATGAAACATCTTCTTTTAAATCATATGAAGGAATGCCTCTTTCATCGAGCGTTACTAAGCATTGGCCGGTTTGCTTTAGAGCAGACTGAGAAACAAAATCAGTTAAAATACTACATTCCCTAAGGCACAATAAAGCTTCTTCTCCCAAACTGTCTTTCCCTAAACAAGATAGCATGTAAACCTCTTCACCGTGCTTTGCAAGATGGGCTGCAAAGTTAAACGGTGCACCACCTATATGTTTTTTATCGGGATAAATATCCCAAAGGATTTCACCAAACGATAAAACTTTCATCTTAGTTACCCCATATTGAATCTAAAGAATTGATTTCTATGTTTTCTAATGTGATTTTCCTATCTGCCCGAATTGTTAAATAGGGAATGTTAAAATCATTCAATGTATCGTTGTTCAAGCGGGACATAAATATTTTTCCGCCATCGGCAAACACTTCCATACTGCATCGATCCACAATGAGGGTGATATCTAATCCCTTGCGTGTCAAAGAAACAGGCGCCGTACAATCTCCAATATTCATTTTGTTGTTGGTAAAATCAAAACCAATACTTCTGCCAAATATATCGACAGTCATCACGCCGCTTTCAATATTTTCAGCCTTAAACTTCAACAATTGAGCAGTACACGGCAATGTTTCAATAAACATTTCCTCGGGCGAAAGAGAAACATTGCTATATGCTTTTGTGCTTTTATAGATACCTTTAATCTCCTCAACAGGATTTGCCTGGAGATAATAGTTACCCTCATATTTGCACAGCGTCATTTCCATCGGTATGCCCATTTGACCGTTAAAATTAAAGGATGGCAAATCCCATCTATCCCAAACCATTCTTACAACTCTGTTATTTGGCAAATTACTGAAAGATTGTCCTGCATAAGCAGAAGTTCCGTAATGAAGCGATAACACGGATTGCTCGGCTACAAATTTTCCGGTTTTAAAATTACCTACCAAATATTTATCGTGAGCGCCGATGATAATCCATTTACGAGCCCCTTCATCGTCATAAAGAGGGAAAATATCCGGGCATTCGTTATCTTCGACCAGATGTATCCGCTGCAACTCCTCCCAGTTTGTCAAATCATTGGAACTTAAAATACAATATATATCTTCATCTAAATAGAGTGCCATAATATAACAGTCAAGTTCATCGCAAAACACAACCTTAGGATCACGGTTGCTCGCTTTGATATGAGGCACAATGGGTTTATCTGTATATTGTTTAATTGTTTTAAAATTGTCAGTTGAATATGACATGTGTTGGCAAAAAGGCGTTGTTGTCGTATAAAACAATAATGCCGTTTTGTTGTTCTCGACGCTTTTGCCGAGGAGATTTTTATCGTCCAAGATGGCGCTGCCTGAGAACATAGCTCCCCTCTCATTCGGGAAAAGTGTCACATCTTTTTGTTCCCAATGAATTAAATCACGGCTTTCTGCGTGGCCCCAATGCATATTATCCCAGTTTGGTTCAGTAGGATTATATTGATAAAACATATGGTATATTCCATCGATATATATAAGGCCGTTAGGGTCATTTATCCAACCATTTTTTGTTGTAAAATGAACCTGTGGACGCATAGGTTCATGATATAGATTATCAATTTCAATTTCATCAGACTCACGAAATTCTATCTTCATTTCGGGTACTACAAATATATCCAGTGTTTGTCCAATGAATCTTGAGACATCAATGTATGCATAAAAATTTGGATTATATTTATCAAGCTTAATATTGATTTGATATACAGTTTCACAATCTCTTTTAAAGGTCAAAACCTTTTTTGTAGACAATGTATTTACAGGAAAAATTAAATATTTATTCTTTATCTCAATTTTCATTTTCAAACCCTCCACTTGAAAAAACTATTGTTTTATAATATAATTATAACATACTTAATTGATTATTTAAAGAGAAAAACAACTATTAAACAGGAGAAAATATGATATACACAGTTGATAACAAAAAATACACTTTCGGTAATAGAGAACCAAGGCAAGCATCACTCACTATTCTAAAATTACAAAAACTCCATTTGGAAAACTCGTTCACCTACAATACGAATTTAATTGAAAACGATGCTTTGTTTTTGATATCCTCAGGTTCTATAGAATTTGAAAGCAAAATAATAGAAAGCGGAAATATTGTATATATTTCTAAATATTTCGGGTTTAAATTTCTTGCTATAAAGCCTGCAGAGCTATTTGAAATCGTTTTTAATTATTCTGAACCGCTCTTTTTTTCCTCAAATAAATCTTGTGTAATAAAGGCTCCATTAGATACCCAAGAATTGTTTAATCAAATATACCGCAATAATTCTTTCTGCAATAATCTGCCCGGAGTCAACGAAGGATTGCTCTTGAATATTCTGAATACACTCAGTATCCGTTGTAATTCTTATCCGGTGGAGTTGAGCCTTTATCAGAAGTGTTACGAATGGATAGAGCAGAACGCGTTCCGCTATATCTCAGCTGAATATGTTGCTGAAGCAATGGGCTGTACTGTAGCACATTTAAATCGTGCTGTAAAAAAATATAGTAATAAATGTTTAAGCGAAATGATAGCAGAGGCGCGGATTTCAGCAATCAAGCAATTCGTTAAATTTTCAGATAGTTCAACTCAGGATATGGCCTTGAAGCTTGGATTTGAATCGGCGGAATTATTGCGAAAATTTTTTAAATATCATACAGGTGTTTCCTTGAAAGAATACAGGAAATCAATAGTCTGAAACAGTAAAGCGGCAGAGAAATCTGCCGCTTTACTGTTATGATGCTTATTTTAATTGTTCGTTTTCAACACCCTGTGCAGTTTATTTATCTGGTTTTTTCTGCCTCCGAGAGCATATTCTCAATAAATATTCCATATCCCTTTGTTGGATCATTTACGAAAACATGAGTAACTGCTCCAACCAGCTTTACATCCTGAATTATGGGGCTGCCAGACAGGAGTGATGTCAATATGGGACAACAAATTTTTCTTAAAAAATTTTAAGATTCAAGCTGTTTTGTCGACAAAATTACCTATATAAATGATGAAATGAGTAAATTTGTCAACAGATTTTAGCTTCGGATTATCTTGCGACGGATAGCTTATAAGGATATACCATATATCAACAAAGTATATCCGTTATTTTTTGAACAAATAATAAGCTTACTGATTTGATTATGAGTATTTAGCGGAAGTTCAATCTGATTCATAACATATCTTTCAAAGTTTTTATCATAACCGAATGTTGCAATTCTACGCGCGTTCTCGGCAACAGGATTGATTTTTGAGGATTTGTATAATTCAAATACAGTAGTCACATCAATTCCGTTACGGAAAATATAGCTTTGAACTGTGCCGTTTTTAAAAAACAATGTCATTTCAGCAACCTCTTCACCATATTCTCCGGATATCGGATAGCCTTTTTCCAGACTTACCATTCCCGTTATAGTAATTTTATTTGTTTGTATATCACAATCAAAATTCAGTCTGTCATTATCACCTAATACAATCGGAACATTTAATAATGTGCCAATATTTTTTAAAACAGGGCCATTTTCAATGATACGTTTTCGCATTGCTCTTTTATCAGCCTCTTCCTGATTTATCCGGGCTATAATATTATGCAGTTTATCATTTGTATTGTCACCGGTACATATGTTTTGAGCATCAGAAGCCCGGCCTTTTGTTGGGTTAAACCAAAAATCATACTCAGAATCAGAACCCATTCTTTTTATACTTTTAACAAAAGAATCGTATATAAGATTCGGATGTCTGTATTTATTTACAAGCCCTTCGCAGAGATTGCCGTCAATGCATGCGGGAGCACCTCTGTTGTAGTCATTCAATTCCGACCATCCCCAGAAAAACGCTCCCGCAAGTGTACCGCTATCGGAATTAGTCGAATAAAGATTATTCATGTTATCCATAAACTCAGACAGAAGCTTAGGATTATCATACACAAAATGCCCACCCCATTCGGTAAACAGCAAAGGCTTATCATATAAAATTTTTGCCGATTCCATTGCGCGATCAAATGTTTGCGAATATGGGTGCATTGTATAAAAATCAAAGTTGCAGATATTATAGTATTTCAATGTATCTTCATTACTCATACAATTTGCACCTGACACCATTCTGGTAGGATCAAGCTCACGGCAAACATTTGCGCTGTCAATCAAAAACTGCTCTGTAAATACACACTCGTTAAAACATAACCAGAACATTATGCTAGGGTGGTTTTTATCTCTTAAAATTGTTCTGCGCAAAACCTCCAGACTTCCGCTGCTGATCTGAGGGTCCGATGTGTCTGACCACCATAATCCCGGCTCTTCAGAAACCATTAAACCAAGTTTATCAGCGAAATCAATAATTTTTTTATTATGCGGATAATGAACAAGACGCACAAAGTTACAGCCTGTATCTTTAATCATCTGTAAATCTGCAAGCATTTGTTCATCGGTGGGACAGTGTCCGCTGTCTCCGAACATCTCGTGTTTACAAACTCCTTTTAAAAAGAGCTCTTTGCCATTTAACACAAATCTGTGTCGGTTACATTTGAATTCTCTGAAACCAACATTGCAAGTGTATTCGTCAATTATATTGTCATCATCAATAAGTAAAACTCTAAGCTGATATAAATTGGGATTTTCAGGTGACCAGAGTTTAATATTTTCTACGGTACCTTCAAACTTATTTTTTGCTGCAGAATATTTGGTGCTGAATATTTCTTTTCCTTCATAAAAGAGACCTATCTGAATATTACCGGTTGTGTTACAGGTTTTGGTTTCAACCGTAAACATAGCATCATTGTAGTCGCTTGAGAGATTTGTGTAAAAGAAAACATCTTCGATATAATTATCTGATGCATATTCTATGAATACATCCCGAATAATTCCGCCGAAATTTTCCCATCCCTCCGATGGACCAAAAACAGGAGAAATATCTTCAATTTCTACCAAAAGGTAGTTGTTTTTATCTTTAACTTTATTTGTAATATCAAAGGTATATTCGCAATACGGACCCATATCGCCAAGATATGTGTCATTCAGATATACTTTTGCATAGTAGGTTATCCCGTTAAATTTAAGAAAAACTTTCTTTCTCTGTTCAGTTAAGTCAAAATATCTTGAACATTCAGAATGACCAACAGATAGGCAGGAGTAAGGAACATTTACATCTGTCCACTCACCTTTGCCGATTCTGAAGTTCCATAAGCCGTTAAGCTGCTGTATTGTCATCAGACAGAGCTCCTTCCCTTTGAAGATTTTTCATATCTGAAAATGCTAATAAGCACAGATATTATTCCAAAGGATTCACATAAAATTCCCCCAAGAGTATGGTTAATAATATTGTAAAGTAGCCATGCCGGTGAACCTATCAAGGTTAACCGTCTGAGAATTGATGCGTTTGAACAGGAAAATCCTATTGTGGTGGAAACCATTGCAATAAGAGGAAGTATTTCAACAGCTATATTAAATACTGTTAGTTCTTTTTTGAAAACAAGGAACACGGAAACATATGATAATATGTACAGACAAATAAAAAATATATTTAGTGTTCTTACGTTTTTAAATTTATTTTTATTGAAATATACTGCGGCTCTCAATACGCCTATCAGGTTGAGTATGCCACCCATAATCGCATCTAACATAAACATGTTTATCGAAAAAAATAAAGAGCCCCAAAACTGCACGAAAATTATATTTTTTTGTTTTTTTGCCTGATAAGAAGAAATATTCATTACCATTCCTAATATCCCAAAAAACTGAGCCAGTAAAAAAATTTTCATTATCTTAAATTTCCAATCTTTCTATTGCTGATTTTGCTGCACCCAATGCAGCATCTGTTATGTGCACAACACTTATTGGTGCTGCCTGATTGGGCAAAACCGCCTCTTTGTAATAGTGCTGTAAGGTTTGGCTGAACATATCATAATATAATATCATTTCACCACACAAAAAAATTTCATCTATGGAGAATAGATTGCAAATATTACCCAGAGTTGTTCCGATATACCTTCCGGCTGTTTCAAAAAATTCCGTTTTTGTGTCTGAACTTTTAATCTCACTTAATTTAAGACCGAGCTTTTTTTCAATTGCACATAATGTTGCTACATCATGAAGTCTTTCTCCATTTTCGCCAACAATCATATATCCGATTTCGAGAGGACAGTTTTTAAAAGGAACGTTGCCCGTTGACATTACTGCGCCAATCCCTTTATCAAGACGTATAAGAAGATTGTTTGCTTTTTTATTTGTGCTGATACAACTGCAAAGAATACATTCCGGGTCATGTTCAACGCAAAAGGGAATATTAATTTTGGATGCAAAATCTGTTTTAAAATTGATTAGTATTTCTTTTTTTCCGGGAAATTTCCATATATCATCCTTAGAATTATAAATGCCCTGCATCGCAAATCCAATATAGTGTATGTTGGGGTCTTCTCTTTGAATTTTATCAATAAAATTTAAAATTGAATCTATAAATTCAGATTTTGAAGTATACTCAAAGTGACCATCATACTCAGAAAGCTTTTCCCCATATATATTACAGATTGCTCCTTTTAGCCCTGTTATATTAATATCAATACCCAAAAAGTGAATTTCACGGTTCAACGCTAACAGCGAAGGGGTTCTTCCTTTTCCCGATAATGACACTTTGTTCTCAATGACAATTTTTTTATTCAAAAGAATTGAAATAAGTTCCGATACACACCCCCAACTCAAATGCAACTCATTAGATAGCTGTTTTCTGCTTTTGTTTGGAAAGCTTCTTAAATATTCCAATATTGAAAATATGTTTTCTTTTCGTTCAAGAAATTGTTTTTGACTTGGCATTATATTTTCCTTTCGCATTATATCAACTGTTGATATAATTATATACTAAAATATAATATTAGTCAAGATATTTTTTCATAGAATCATGCCTCATCGTTTTCGGCAGAATATATCCAATCGTCTTTGTCAATTTTATTAAATGCATCATTTACTTCTTTAGGCGCTTTGGATTTAAGATAATTTTTGCAAAAATACTGTCAGGCATACCACCATAAACAAGTACAACTTCGGGTTCGAGTTCTTCAAGCATTGCTTCTAAACCTTCGGTAAAATATATTTTGTTTTCTTTAATCTTTATACATCCGTAAGTGCCCGATTGAAACAATGTTGTGTTTTGGAACACCTAAAAACGCAAATTTTTGTCGTGCTCATAGAAATGAACAAACTCATTGTAGTTGTTACTGCGATTCCTTTGCGAAAATGGAATTAACTCGGATGGTATAATTATGTTGTTTGTTTTTTTAATGTGAGGGATTTCTAAATTCCCATCAAAGAAAGCTCCGGACACAAGTTCGGGATTAAATCCGTCTCAATTTTATTTTTTAGCATTTATTATTATATCTCCTTTAAATCATTTTGTTAATATGCCCGATATAATAATTGTAACATAAATAAAATTTTGTTTTTTATGGTTTTATGCAAAAACGAAATGATGTCAAACCCACTCATATCAACAGTTTCAAGGCGTTGTTTGGTAAAAATATCTGCAAATGGGTTATTTTGGTTGAAGATTAACAAATTATATTAATCAGGCATATTAAAACCGCCAGGTTGCCAATGCAAACAAGCGGTTTTAACTATTATTTTATTTTCTCTGCTTCAGCCAACATGTTTTCTATAAAAATTCCATATCCTCTTGTCGGATCGTTTACAAAAACATGCGTAACGGCTCCAACCAGTTTCCCATTCTGAACGATTGGGCTACCGCTCATCCCCTGCACTATTCCACCTGTTTTAGAAATCAGTTTTTCATCAATTATCTCAACTACAAAGCTCTTTCCGTCGGTGTTTTTCAAGTCTATATCAGAGATGTTCACTTCATACATCTGAACTCCCGTATCATCAACCTCAGAGTAAATATGCGCCTTACCTTCTGTGATTTCATTTGCAAATGCAATGCCTAGTGCTTCATGAGATATCTCTTCAGGTGCGCCATCAAGAATACCAAAAACACCGTTTGGTGTGTTTTGTGTCAGCGCCCCTATTTTAAGTGTATCAAAGCTGCCCTTTAATTCTCCCGGAGAGCCTTTTCTGCCCTTTATTATGTCGGTTGCCTCAACATCTACGACACCGCCTCTCAGAAGCGGCATAAGCGCTCCTGTATCAACGTCGCATATTCCATGTCCAAGACCTGCAAAAAGATGTGTTTCGGGGTTATAGAAGGTCATTGTGCCTATTCCTGCTGTACTGTCTCTTACCCATATACCTGTTTTATATTTTTTATCCGAAAGCGATAGTACTCCCTTCATTTTACACTCCTGCTCATTTCCGTCGCGCTCATAGGTTATTGTCATTTCCTCTCCGCCCGAAGCTTCCACACAATCAGCAAGTTCTTCTACGGTATTGACATTTTTGCCGTTTACCTTTATAATAATATCACAAGCCTTGAGACCTGCTTTTTCGGCAGGATTGATTTTTCCGTCCTTGGTCTCAATGTCGGTAAGGTTTATTACAATAACGCCTTTGGTAAAAAATTTTACTCCGAAAACATTTCCACAAGGGACAAGCTTTGTTTCGGGAACTACATTTACCTCAACCTGCTTTACGGGGATTTTGCCGAACAGCAGGGCTTCCGATGTATAATAAGTTTCGGTCGACGTTTCCTGCAAAACCTTATCCTTTACATCAAAAACACTAATTGTATCCGGCACAAAGAAATCTGCCGCCGAAAGCACCATCATTGAAAGAGCATAAAGCAAAAGAAAGGTTTTTGCAAAATACCCGGCTATAAGTCTTCCTATTTCATTGTTCTGTCTCTTTCCACGCTTCATTTTCCACTTCTTTCCGTCAGCATGATTTTCATGCACAACTTAGAATTTCTTTTTAGTGCGGCGAACTTTACCGCACAGTATTTAATATTCCTTTTTGTTTTTAACAATATGTGATGTAAATTATAAGCATCATGTAATTAAAATTTATATATGGAGTGTCTATTATGAAAGTAGCAATTATTGGTTCAAGAAAAGTCAAAAGCCCCAAAATCATTTTAAAGAAAATGCTTGAGGAATTGCCGTATGAATGTACCGAAATCGTAAGCGGCGGAACAGAAGGTGTTGACATGCTCGCAGAGCAGTTTGCAAAAGAACACAACCTGAAGCTCACCGTTATCAATCTTCCTGACGCAGCAGAAAAAAGCAAGGCAATTGCGGAATACGCCGACAGTCTTCTTGCTTTCTGGGACTGCAATTCGCGTGGTACTGCCGGAATTATTTCCTCGTGTACAAGAAAATCCAAGTCTGTAAAGATTATTACCATAAACAAGTAATATATTCCAAATAATTTAAAACTCCCTTTCAGCAAGGGAGTTTTTCTTTTACATTGCAAATAATATTATATGCAGTTTTAAATCAAAATATTGTCGAAGCGTGAAGCAAAAAATAAAAATTAAAAATTTCTTGCGTGAGCTACGCTGTGTCTTTCACGGAAGAAAGCAAAATCTCGATAGTCGAGAGTCTGCTCGTTACACATAACGGCGCGTCTTACGGAATTTATGCCGTATTTCTTTCTTATCTCGTCAACCGTTCTATCAAGCACTCTTCGTTTTTCACGTTTTTGAGCAGCTGTATCAAACAGGCTTATCTGACAGGCTGTATTTTTACCGAGAAGGCTTGAGGTTCGGACACCGACCGAACGTACAGATGTATTTTCATTATATTTTTCCCTGAACAGCCGTATTGCGGTATTTGCTATTTCAAGAGCGTTATCGGTAGGCTCAATTCCGCACTGATGCTCGGTTGTGCAAAGAGCTGTGTCTCTGACGCTAACGGCAACGGTTGTACACATAAATCCTCCGCTTCTGAGTCTCCAGGCAACCTTTTCTGAAAGTGTGTGAAGTACCGATGCCACCTCTTCAGGCGTTTCAAGGTCATGACAGGTTGTAACGGAGTTTCCTACAGACTTTATCTGTCCGACCTCACCCACGCGTGTAACTCTTGACGTGTCAAAACCGCTGACGTCTCTGCTTATTCTCTCGCCGTTCTTTCCAAGTATGCTTTTTACCAGTGCTTCACCCGCACTTGCCGCATCTCCTATGGTTTTTATTCCATACATACGTAATTTTTCGCTTGAGTTTCGTCCGACAAAAAGAAGCTCTCCTATATCTATCTTTGAAACCGTTTCAAAATAATTATCAGGTCCGAAAAGCGTCACGGCATTCGGCTTTTTATAGTCGGAAGCAAGCTTTGCAAAAACCTTGTTATCGCTCACACCGATTGACACAGTAAGCCCTGTTTCGCGGTAAACGCGTTTTCGAATTTCGTCAGCAAGCTCATAGCCGCCCGAAAGCGTTTTCACGTGTCTGTCGCCCGTTACCTCTATCCACGCTTCATCGAGTCCGAAAGGCTCTACCATATCGCTATACTGAGAATATATTCCCCTGATCATGCCGGAATAATACATATACTCGTTATAGTCCGGTTCTACTACCATAAGCGACGGACAGAGCTGCTTTGCCTGCCATATAGGCTGACCTGTTTTTACTCCTGCATTCTTTGCCTTCATATTCTTTGCAAGCACAATTCCGTGTCTGTCCTTGACGCTTCCGCAAACTGCAACGGGAAATCCTGCAAGCTCCGGACGCCGCTTACATTCAACAGATGCAAAAAAATTATTTAAATCGGAATGCAAAACGATTCTTCCCTCGTTTACTCCCCTATGCTGTGTATAAAGAAGAGCTTTTGCTGTATACATATCATCTCTCCAATTCAAGAACTTCTGTTTGGAACATTAGTTTAGCACAATTGTTTGAATTTGTCAAGTACGTTTGTTCGGAATTTTTGTTCTTTTCTGCATATAAAAACAGCCTGCTTAAATACAGGCTGTTTGGAATTATACATTTCAAATTTCTTTTATAAGAATACATGTATTAGGATTAATCAGAAGTTCCGGATTATCTGTAATTCTTACAAATTCAGCATTATGAATTTCATCAAGCAGATAAATTTCATACCTTCCTTCTCTGCCAAAGTCAATACTAATCGGCTTTTCTTTAATGCAATTGTTATCATCAGTATAATAAGTAACAATACACATAGCTTTTCCATCTTTATCTACACCGCAAAGTGTATATATATCCTCTATTTCATTTTCACTTCTGACTTCTGCTTCCATATCATAAAGCATACCGTACCAGTAGAAAGGATAGTAACCTTTAAGAGGCTGGAGAAAATATAAATCAAACATACCGTTCCAGACTGTAGGACGAGCATCGTAATACATAAGCATATCAATACTCGAGGACTGTGCCATGCTCATGCAAGCCATAACAAATGCAGCACCCTTCATCCCAAGTATGGTTCTCATTGAATAAAGATACTCTTCTCCCGACCATTCCTTTACATAGTTCCACTCATTGAGAATACTTTCGGTGTTTTCATATCCGTTATCCACAAGAAGCTTCTTTACGGCATCCGACTTTTCTTTCATCTGAGCAGGTGTTGTACAGTATATGTGCCAAGAGAAAAAATCGATGGGAACATTTCTTTCTTTCATTTGCTTCAAAAAATCTTCCGCCCATTTGAGATTATGTGCAAGTGCGGGACCGCCGATTTTAAGATTCGGGAAACATGATTTAAGATGCTTTGCCGTGATTTCATACAAATCAAAAAACCGTTCTCTTGTTCCACCCCATGTAGGTCTGTTTTCATCACCTTCATTAAGGTCAGGCTCGTTCCAGATTTCCCAGTACTTTATACCAAGCTCAAAACCGTTTGCCCAGCCTTCGTTATAGTGGCGAATAATGTGCTCACAAATTGCCGCCCACTTTTTTAAATCCTTCGGAGGATAGATATGGAACTTCTTCACATAATGCTCTATCTTCTGACCGAGTCGGTAAAATGTTTCTGTGCCTGCTTCAAGTGTATCAAGAACATATTTGTCAGTCACTGTAAACTGATATGATGCGGGATCATTTACATCAGCATCAAAATTCGGAAAAATTGCAGAAATATCAACTGTATACTCTCCACCGTACGCACCGTAGAACGCTGCATCGTGGTTTCTTGCATACGGAATACGTGCATCCTTATATGCATCAAAATTGGACTTATTTTGCTGCGTCATCGCAGTTTTCGATTTACCGACAGGACCGTTATTAACGGCGTTAAGTGGTTTAAAGGAGCCGACTTTTTTTGTCAAGTCAAATCTGAGTGTATTCATATTCTCATCGTCCTTTCGCAATTGACTATATTTATATTCTAGTACATTTTAAAAAAATGTCAAGTGTAAATTGCGAAAAGTTTTCGTATAATTGTTTTTCAAAAGTGAAATGGAACTCAAGTGCAGTATTATATTAAGAACTTCGGCTATAAAGCAAAGAGACAGTCTTTCGACTGTCTCAATAAACAATTGTCTTTGCTTTTTTGGATTACCAGAGAGATGCCAGGTTGATAAATGTTTCAGTGCTGCTTTCCATGATGTCTTCGGAGCTTACAGCGATTACTGTAACTTCCGGCTCGGTGTAGTTCTTTTTCACTTTCAAACCCTCCTTGATAAGTCAGTGTTGCTAAGAGTAACTTTGCAACCTGCTGTATACTTTCGCATTAGGTAAAACTAAGTAATTTTGTGTCTTATGTCTTAAGGCAAATGACACGTCGCGGATCTGACTTATTTATAGAAATATGATATTTATACACACTCTATAAATACACACGTTTATTCTATCACTGTTATAGGTATTTGTCAATAGGTATTTATATTTTTTTTAATTTTACAACATTTTGTTAGTTTTGTCATAAAAATTACAAATATGGCATTTTATCTGGATTTAAATATTCTTATACATGTCGCACTTACGCAGAAGGAGACGGTCTTTCAACCGTCCCCTTGTTATTATTCGGTTTCGCCTGTTGTGGAAGTTGACCAAAGCTGTCCGACATCGATAAACGTGTCGCTTCCATTCATTATGTCTTCACTGCTTACGGTGTTTACTGCAAACTCAGGCTGAGTGTATATTTTTTTCATCTACTCACCTCATGCATTAGCCTTTGCTGCGTTATAAACAGCATTATATGAAGTTTCATGGCAATCGCCGTAATAATAAACTCCGTTAATCTTGATATAAGGTCTTGCTACAAATACCTTTGATTTCTGTACCTCGGAAGTTATGCCGTAAAGCACGCCTGTGTAGAATATTTCCTCAATACCGTGGTATGTAATCTTTCCGTTATCAAAGATTGAACCGTTCTCAGCGTAGATTCTGTCAACTGTGCCGTTGTATGCTGCAGCTGCAACAAACTTAACGCCTGCGGTATTTGTACCGTCTGTGGTATTTGTTGCGGAAACAGAATCAATGTTGTCAATGAAGAGGTTTTCGTATGCATATGTACCATCGCCGTTGTCGAGGTAGTCCTTAAGAGTTACTACATAACCATATTCAGCAGCAACAGTTCTTTGTTCGCCTGTTACATAGGAAGCAAATCTGATACCTGCAGGTCCTCCCAAGTTGTCGGCGTCTTCTTCTCTGAAGGAAGCCATCTTTACAGTTGTGGGAGCATAGGGCTCAAATTCAATGGTAAAGTTATCAATGTATATTCTTACAGGACTGGTAAGTGATTTATTACTTTCA
Organism: Eubacteriales bacterium; assembly: GCA_045540015.1. Classification (GTDB taxonomy): domain Bacteria; phylum Bacillota; class Clostridia; order Oscillospirales; family CAG-382; genus UMGS1387. Next base: position 24,858 of record JAZQGP010000027.1, on the reverse strand, counting down.
TCCTTGCTGTCGAATGCAACGACAACCTTCGGAACCGTTCCGCTTACATTACAAATCTTTTCAGCTCCGCTTGTGTTCTTATATGCAAGAACGCCGTCTGCATTATAGTAGAGCTCAAGCTTTGCTTCAACTGTTGCACTGGAATTATCAGGTGTAAGAGCTATTGATTTAATGGTTGTAGTTGCATCAGGATTGGTATTAACTCCTGTAGGATCCTTCCATGTGTTATGCAGCATTGTATAAACGGTAGTAGTTTTTACTGTAGAAGAAAGCTTATCAAGGGTTACATCATACTTAATTGTATATACACCGGGGGTTTTAAGTGCAAAACCTGTTGCAACAGAGTTGTTGGCCCAACCTTGTGCTTCTCTGTAGTACGCTTTGCTGCCGTTATGTTCAGCAACACGAACGCCTGACGGGTAACCGCCATTAGCATCTCCTCTTGCGTAATCTGCAGTTCCGTCTGCGCCTGTTGTACTTGTTTCGTCTTCAAAGTTTTCCTTAAATATAACATTAGACGGAACAACTATAAACTCAAAGGATGTTTTATCAGTCTCGGAACCAACCGTCTCTCCAGGATAGTAGTATTCTTCATAGTCAAGGGTGAACTTAGGCTCATAACCGAGTCCGAGATCTGTCGCTGTAGGAAGTGTATAACCATCATAAGAAAGCTGTGAAGTTGAATATTCGAAATCTTCACCATATACATTTTTAAATGTTGCTGTATAATTCTTAGGTCTTTCCACGGTTACGGATACATTATCATAATACACTGTGTAGGTATTATCCGATGTAGCTGCGGGGTTTTCCATGTAAAGCTCAAAGCCGAATACACTGCCCTTTGGAAGCTCGGAAGTGCTGCTGCCGGTTACAAAGTGCTTCACGCCGTTTTCTTCATAAATCTCAAACATATACTGCTTTGTGTTCCATGAATTTCTATACGCTTCTGTATTAAATTGGTTTGTGGCGATATGTGCCATATCCTTAAACTGGTTAGTTCCGTTTGCATCTTGCCAATAAATTCTTGCAAAGCAAGTACAGTTCGGATGATTTGTAAGAGAAGCATCTGTATACCAGTCATAGGAAACAACGTACTTACCAACCTCATTTATGGCAAGGTTCTTAATGTTAAGACCATTATCATACCTGGTGCTACCAGTTACCTTAAATACTTTGTTATTTATATTTTTAGGATCAGCAGCATATACAGGATTATTACCAGAAGCAACACTATACTCACCGATTGTACCGCTGTCATTAGCTGCGTATGAAACATACGAGATACTTGTAGCTGGTGCATTTGTAATAGTTGTATCTCTGTTTTCAAAGTCCTCAAAGAGGATTGCATTTGCAGGAGCAGTTGCAGGGAATTCAGGTCTTGAAACCGTGATAACATATTCTCCGGCAGCTTTTGCAGGGATTGTGATTTCATCACCTGCTTTATATGTAAGACCGTCTGCAGTGAATACAGGATAATTATATGTTACACCTAAAGCGTTTTTTGCGGGAAGTGTAATTGTTGCGCTCTGATAAGACTCAACTTTATAAAGTTCTGCACCGGTAGCATCTACAAACTTTACAGTTACCGGAACAACACGAGTAAGATAAACTTCATCAACATAAACATTGTACGGGCAGTTTACTGATGTATCACTTCTGTTTGTATACCAAACGAAACTGTCTATTTTGGAAATAGCATTTTTTCCAATATAAAGCTGTCCGTCAGTTACCGTAAGTTCAAATGTATCCGTAGATGCGTACCATTTGCCGGCTGTCTTATCACTACTGAATGTAGAATCGCCGCCTTTGTTTTCATTATTAGAGGCATTTTCTCTTACCTGCACAGCATTTTCAGCAACACTGTATGTTGCGCCTGCAGGAAGCTCCATATAATATTTTATAGTATATACATATTTACCGGGCTTTGTCAGATTGAGATTCTTAAGTGCAAATCCGGGATAGTGACCGGTTGGAGAATTGTTCTTGAGTACGCTCTTTCCGTCAAATGTAGTGTAAGAATAGGAAGATTCACCCTGTGCACCAAATGTAGGAACAGTTGAAATTACAGTTTCATCAATGTATGTTGCAGCAGGGAGAGAAGTACCGAATACAGATGTTTTCTCGAAATCCTCATAAATAACAGCATTTGCAGGAGCTGTTTCGGGCATTTCATATCTGCTTACTGTTACGTTAACCGTTGTTGCATCTGCAGGGATATCATAAATATCACGTTCATCGTAAGTTACACCGTCTATTGTATACTGTGCAACATATTTAAGAGAAGCATTTGCACTGTTAAGCTCATGCTCAGTTCCCTGATAAGAAACTACAGTACCAAGAACATTACCGTTTTTATCACGATAGTTAACATTAACGGGCGCACCGTATGTAAACTGAATGTTATCAACATACATATCAAGAGAGCCTGTTTCAGTTTTTTCGCCCTTACCGTGGAAATAATAAACCCACTGTGCTTGATTTTTAGGAGCTACTGAAGTATATTTTGTATCATTCTTATTAGCGTTTTTTACTGTATCGTTGACATTGTTATAAACAACATATGTCATTGTACCGTCACCGTTGTCGGTGGCTTCTATAGTCATAACAGTATGTGTAAAGTCGAGGTCATCCTCACCAACAATGGCTGCACCACCCGGATATGCCACATTGAACTGGTTATCACCAGCAGGCTGCCCATCACCCCACATAGTTCCGGGACCTATACGTACATTTAAATCCATAGAAAGGCGATAAAGACCGGGTTTGCTCAAATCCATTTTGTAGAATTTAAATCCATTTGCATTATACTCAGCTCTGTTACCCTTGATGTTAAGTACCTTGTTTCCGTCAGAGAGAGTTTTAACAACCCACTGCTGCGCAGAAGCTGCTCTTGTATCAGTTTTTGCAACTTCATCACCGGATACGATATAAGAAGTAATTCCTTCTCTTCTGAAAGTAGGATAATGTGTTGCGGTGGTTCCGTCGGTGTTAAGCTGGGTACTGCTCGTGTATTTCGGAAGCTTAAAGGTATGTCCGCTTATAAAGCTTTCAAAATCTTCAAGGTAAATTGTATCATTAGCTTTTACTGTGATTGTAACGTTGGAAGCGTTTGAAGGAATATAAAAATAGTTGGAGTTAATCTGCTCACCGTTATAGAAATATGCAGGATAGTAGGAGATTCCCATATCTGCCTTTGTAGCAAGCTCGTATTTTCTGGATGCAGCTGCTTCAGTGAAAAGCTGTGTTCCTGCTTCGTCTACATATTCAACTGTAGTAGGTGCTGTTTCGGAAGGATAGTATGATAACGTAAAGTCATCGTAATACCAGTCAACAGAACCGACCGATGTTCCGCTGAAGTGTGATTCATTATGAATAACGATATCATAAATGTCGGAAAATGCGGATTCTTTATTGTTAATATAAAAATACTTTACGCCATCTCTTTCATAAATCTTAAAAATCAAGTCATACTGATTCCAAGTGTTAAAATACTTAACGTCAGTATAACCGGACTGGTAGAATACAGAATCACTGGCAGGATCCTTGTTAAGTCTCGCCTGGTTTGAAATCTTGCTTAAATAACCGTCCTCGGTTGTAATCTGCGGAATAACATACCACTTATAAGAAATGGTATACTCACCGACTTCATTTATCGGAAGCTCACCAAAGTCAATTCTGAGACCCGCATTATAAGATATTGTAGATGAGGTGCCGGAATTTGCAGTAATCTTCAACACCTTATTGTTTGCATCAGCCGGGTCAGCAACATAAGTTGCTGCATTCTGATATTTATGGAACTTGTAAGAAGCAAAATCTTCATCTGCATATGTAAAATTAGCATATGAACTATGAGTATCGCCCAAAGTCTTTGTTTCAAAGTCCTCATAAAGTACCGCCCATTCGGGAGCATCTGCAGGAATATCCTGCGACGACATTACAGCAGCCTCTTCTGCTGTTTCAGGAATGGCTATGCTGACTTCGTCAGCGGTTTCAACTGCAACCATACCAATTGCGCCAACGGGAATTGACGAAACAAGCATGAGCAGTGCGAGAGTAAGTGCCAACAATTTGCTTTTCATAAATTTTCCTCCTTAATGTTTTTTAAGTTTATATATAACAAATTGCTCACAAAATAAATTTATTTACATCTATAATTATACCTCAATAATTTGCAGCAAACTTTAGTTATGTTGATGCGTATTTTACAGTACGTTGACACGAAAATTGAACTTTTCGGTTTTTTTGCGACATAATCAACAACGGCCGTCGTTTTTAACGATAAAGCGCATTTGTGTACAAAATGTATTTATCTTATATTGTTATATTTATTGGAATTGTAAAAAAATATAACGTTACAAAAATATATTATCACATTGCTTTAGTTTTGTAAAGTTAAAAAATCGGCTGTAAAGTTTAGAAAATCGGCTGTTCGTGAAATGGTAAAAATCCCTGCTGCGCAATTCGGTACAGGGATTTAAACAGTAAAATTTACACGCTCAGTGCAACAATTGAAGGAATTGCAAGCAAAACACCGATGCATTGGTATTTTGAGAGTTTTTCCTTGTATACAAACAGCGCCACAAGAACCGAGGCAACAATTCCGCCTGCGGAAATAAGCGGGAACATAATTGATGCTGCCATTCTGAGTGCCAAAACAATGACCAGTAAATTGACAAGTCCGTTTACAAGACCACAGGAGGTATACCACACAAAGCCTGTTTTGAGGCTTGCAGTAACCGTTCCGCTTTCCTTTACGAGTGCAAAAACCATGAGAACAGCAGACACCATAAGAAGTGCTACTATCATAAACTCGTTCTTGAATTTACCCTCACAGTTAATCTGCTGAACCTTTTGAATTGTCGTGCAAGCACCGTTTCCCAGAAACGCCAGAAATGCATATATCCCCCATTTGAGAGTTATGTTTTTTTTCTCGGTGTCCTTGTTTTCACAATTGATAAACAAAAGAGATATGCACAAAAGGACAAGTCCAATAACTATATGTAATTCAACCGGCTCATCGAGAAACACAATTCCGTACACGGTAGGAAGTGCAGTTGAGTACGAGAGCATAAGCGAGGACAGCGAAAGCGGTCCATGTTCGATTGCAAGAAACGAGAAAAGTATTGCTGTTCCGTATGCAATTGCAAATATGACTGAATAAAAGAACGCCTCGGTTGTATATTCAAAGCTCATGCCGGATGTAAGTACAAAGAACAGTGCGGCAACAAGTGCACTCATTGCCGAGAACAGATGTGCTCCGTTCTTTACCCGAGCGCCGTATATTTTTTTTGCTATCTGCTGATACGATACGCCCGATATCGCAAGCAGCAACATTATTGCATTCAAGGGTACCTATTCCTCCGCTTATTCTATTGTTATATTTTCTGTTGTCTCCGTCATAACAGTCTCAGCCTGTGAAAAATCAGTAATCTTCACTCCGTTATGATAAAGATCTTTTATCTTTATATCACTGCTCTTATGTTCCATATCACTTCCGGTAAAGAACAGCTTTATCTTCTGCTTACCGAAAAGACGTATGTTTTCAAAAGTAATTCTTCTGTTCTTACCTCTTATCTTACCGCCTGCCGAGTATTCGTGATGAAACTCAACCTTAGAGCAAAGAAGATATGGGCTGTGTTCCTCTGTTCCGGGATTTACATAAACTTCATCGTCGTTTTTCTGAAGACGGGATGCAGGGATAATATCGTCATACTCTACGTTTATGTTTTTGTACAAAAGGTCATGCACATCAGCATAGTCAACGTTATATACGTCAAGAACCGGACCTGTAACGTGTATTATATTACAGTTTTCAAACGTAATGTCGCATATTTCCTTTGCTCTTGTCTCGGCACCTATCTCAAGTGCCTTACCCCAGTCGTTCCAGATGGTACAGTTTGAAATATGTGTATTCCTGAATACATCATACATTTTACCGTTATGGAACATATCCTCTTCGTTCTGGTAAAAGTCAAAGCCTTTTATACAGATAGAGTCGTCAAAGGTTCTGATAAAGCAATCGGAGATTTCAACATCCTCGCAGTTATGCATATCAATACCGTCCGAATTATATCTCCAGCAGCCGATAATTTTCACATTTCTGATATTTACGTTTTTACAGCAAATCGGACGTATGTTATAAACAAGAGAGTCGCGTATTGTAATGCCGTCAATTTCAATGTTTTCACAGTATTCAAGGCGTACAGTATGCTGTCTTTCTGCATTTCTTACGTCTGCATCGTTATCCTCGGCGTTAATTTCAAAGAGAATCTTTTCCTTGTTTCTGCTGTTATCAAGTATACCTCTGCCGAGAATTTTTATATCCTTTGCATCTTCTGCGTATATGCAGGAATATACAACTGCACCTTCGTCAAGGAAAAGGGTTTGTCCGCTTTTGAGGACAATATTTCCGACATCGTGCTCGCCTTTACCGTAGTAGATAACGTTTTCATCGTTTATTTCAACATCGTACTTTTTCACGGGGTCTGCAAACACATGAAGAGCATTATGTCTGCCGTAGGGCTCGACGGTAAAGTAAGCAGGCTTTTCAAGTGTAAATTTTATATGCTTATCCTCAGTTATGACAGGCTCAATTCCAAGTGAAAGAGGTCTTATTACAACCTTTTCAAAGCGTTCCCTCGGAACAATCTCAAATTCAACACTCTCGTCTGTTTCAAATGAAGCAAAGTTTACAAGCTCGCTCTGATTTTTTTGTCTCTGATGACCGGGCCAGCGTCTGTTGAAAGGATGTGCAGACACCCTTGCGGTATTAAGGTCAATTTCTTTGCCGTTTATTAATACTCTGTAGTCGTTACACACGTCTTCCGTCTTAATAACCGGATACACATTTACACTCATTTTTTACCTCCTATTGCAATTAAAACTATTTTTATTATACAGTATTATACATAGAGAATCAATGTAAAATACTACTCAATTCTTGCACTATATTCCGTGTTTTGAGAAACCATTGACAAAAGAATGACCATATTATATAATTAGTCGGGGTGATGTATATGATTTTTGAATACAATGTAGAGAAGCTTGAAAGTGCACTTCAGGATTTTTACAATGCCACCGGAATAAACATTGTTTTTCTGAGCGCAGATTTTGTTCCGATTGTAAGAATAAACGAACACTCCTCGGAATACTGCAAACTTATCCAGAAAAGTGAATCGGGACTTATTGCCTGTCACCGTTCGGATTCCATGCTTCTTGAAAAATGCCGTCTGACAAAGCAGGCGCAGATGCATGTTTGCCATGCAGGCCTTATTGACATTACCGTTCCGCTTTTATTCAACGATATGATTATCGGATTCATAATTCTGGGTCAAATGAAAAAGGATGAGGATTTTTCAAACATAAATGTCTTTACCGAACTCGGTGTTGACTCTGCAAAAGCGAAGGAATGCTACAACGAGCTTGTTCATTTTGACGACACGAGAATCCAGAGCATAATGCGCCTTGCGGTTATGCTGACAAAGTATATACTGCTTGAAAACATATTAAAGCCCAAAACAAACAGCAGCATCGAAATGGTTGCCGACTACATCAGCAAAAATCTTGATAAGAAGCTATCTGTAAAGCAAATTTCCAAAGCAGTTCACTGCTCACCGAGTGTTATTTACAAAAATTTCCGCACATATCTCGGATGCACGCTCGGAGAGTACATCACCACAAAGAGAATTCAAAAATCCTGTCAGCTACTCCGGCAGACAACTCTCTCAATCGAAGAAATTTCGCAAAGTGTAGGCTTTTCAAGTGCTGCATATTACAGCAGAATGTTCAAAAAAGCAAAGGGCATAACGCCAACTAAATTCCGGTGCACGCCCTGATATGCATATAATTCCGCTGCATTTTAAACATAGGATAAAGACCGCCGTTTTTTTCAACAGCGGTCTTTTTATCATATTATACAACTTTTATGTCTTGTAACGTGACATCCGATATTCACGGCGACAGGAAGTCCAGCAATATGAGTCGGGTACTTTTCAATATTCACGCCAAGCGCAGTTGTTTTTCCGCCAAAGCCTTGCGGTCCTATATCAAGCTCATTTATACGCTCAAGCATTGTTCTTTCAAGCCTTGCATACCTTTCGTCGCTGTTAGGAACATTTATATCTCTTGCAAGCGCAAGCTTTGAAAGAAGCGTACAATACTCAAAAGTTCCGCCTATACCAACTCCCACAACTATCGGCGGACATGGGTTTGCTCCTGCCCTTTTCACAGCATCAACAACAAAATCCACAATGTCATTTTCTGTAGCAGATGGTGTAAACATTTTAACTGCACTCATGTTTTCACTTCCAAAGCCTTTTGGACATGCAGTCAGCTTAATTCTATCGCCCTTTACGATTTTTATATGTATTACAGCAGGTGTATTGTTGTCAGTGTTCACGCGTTCAAACAGCGGATCGCGTACAACGGATTTTCTCATGTAGCCGTTTATATATGCATTTGCAACACCGTCATTAACCGCATCTTCAAACGGCTGCCCGTCAATGAATACTTCATTACCTATTTCTGCAAAAAGTACCGCCATTCCCGTATCCTGGCAAACAGGAACATTTATTTTCTCTGCCGCCTCAAGATTTTCTCTGAGCTTTGAAAGAATACCCTTTGCAACGAGGTTGTCTTCACAAACAGCACAATCATGTATTTCATTGGCGAGAGACTCAGGCAAAAAATAGTTTGCATCAATAAAAAGTCTTTCAACCTGTTCTTTTATTTCTTCAGAGCGTACTACTCTCATTTTTGATTTACACTTCCTTAATTAGGCGAGTCGCTGTAAAAATACTGCCATTCGTTATGCTTGAGCCCGAGCTTATCCGATGCTACACTTTCGATATACTCGTCGTCCATAGGCATATCCAGCTGGTTCTGCATTTTTTCGTTTTCATATGCAATCTCATCACGTTCGCGAATCAGACGTTGCTTTTCTTCATTAAGCTCATTTATATCAATCTGAAGCTTCACCGCAACAATCATAATAAGAACAAGCACAACTGCAATAACAAACTGCTTTAAATAACTCATCTTTTTTCCTTTTCTTATCTACACGTTAATTTGATTTTCGTCATCATTCTGAATTTATATATTTCGAGTACAAGTGACATACAAATGCTTCTCATATGTTTTATTAAAAAACGCAGAAACTTTACAAACGGTCGCAGCAAGGGTTTGAAAACTTTTGACAGAAACCGAACAAACATTTTCAAAAAACGTTTAATCACCCTAGAGAGCATACAAAAGAAAGCAGTAACAACTCTTGACACCGTTGCACGGTACAGAAAGAAGCCAGCACAGGCAAACACCGTTTCATACCAGCGGACGTTTCCTGCGTTTATCTTCAGTATGGCAACTACAATAACCAAAGAACATATAAGCATGTATGCAAGGTCGTCAAAAAAAACCACAAGCCTTGCTGAGCCGAGAAATTCTCTCTTGATTCTGAAAATATCATACAACAAGCAAAGAGCTGCTCCGACTATTGCAAAATACATCGCCACATAAAATTGACCTTCGGGATAAAAATACCGCATATGCTATTTGCCTCGAAATATCCTTGAGAACAAGCTCGATTTTTCTGTAGCATTACCATCGCTGTAAAATACACCGGTAAAATTTCCGGTTGCCTCAACACAGCCTCTTTCCATATCAAGGACGGTAATATTAATAGAACTTCCTTCTACAGTAAGCGTGCTTCCGTCGCAAACGCCTATAACAATACAGCTTTCGTCAAAGCCGGAAACATCATTCACCCCCGTAACCGTCAACCTGTTTCTGTCATACAGAAGTAAATTGTTCTTATTCTTTTCGCTATTCTGCGCGTTCATTGCCGCACCCCTTTTTCTCTTTTACATTTATTACAAATGTATGCGAAAAAAAGATGCATTATGACGTCTAAACAATTGCCTCGTACATTTCTGCAGCCTCGCCTTTAAGCGCGTGCTCCTTGACGCTTACGACCTTAACCTTAAGAGTTTTCTCACCAAAGGTTATTTCAATTATATCCCCTTCTTTAACGTCATACGATGCTTTGGCCTGCCTTCCGTTTACACACACGCGCTCGCTGTCGCAGGCTTCGTTGGCAACCGTTCTGCGCTTTATAAGTCGGGATACTTTCAGATATTTATCAAGTCTCATACAATTTCCTTTCACGGACAAAACAAAAAGCAAAAGCTGTCACCGCAAGAAGCATCTGAGTTTCGTTCGACAACAAGTGCCGAAGCATACACAAAGTTTCTGCATTGGTGACAGCTCCCGTCAAAATTATCCTCAGATAATCTGAATTAGCCCTTATACTTAGCTACGATTTCCTTAAGGCTCTTGCCTGCAGAGAAAGCGGGACGATAGGTAGCAGGAACAGTAATCTTTTCGCCTGTTCTGGGGTTCTTGGACTGCTTTGCAGCACGATACTTAGCGGAGAATGTACCAAAGCCAACGAGCTGAATCTTGTCACCTGCTGCGAGAGCATCGGTAAGAGCACCGAATACTGCGTTAACTGCGTTTGCGGACTGTTCCTTTGTAAGTCCTGTCTTTTCTGCAACTTTTGCTGTAAGTTCTGTCTTGTTCATTTTTATATACTCCTTAAATATAAAATTTTTAACAATAATAATATAACATTTTATTTCTTAAATTGCAAGAACTATTTTCAAAAAATAGGCATATTTTGGGGATATTTACTGTTTATTTACAATTTCTTGAGTGGTTTGCACAACAAACTGTTAGTAATTCGTTTGAAATATGATAATTATACGCTTTTTTACTTATCAAATTTCTTCAAAAAACGTTCATTTTCTTCATAAAGAAGTTCTTCCGCTTCATATCCGCAGGTTCTTGACGCGCCGACAGATGCAAAAATAAGGCGAGAGATAGTGTCTTTATCGGTGTTTCCCGCTTTCAAAAGCTCTGCACACTTTGATATTTCCACAGCATATGCTTCTGTATTTTTTTCTTCCGTCAAAGCATATTTTTCGCTCTTGCTCTGCAGCTTCTGTGCACGCATCAGCGACGGCAACGCCTTGGAAATGCTCTCAAGCCGTTCATACGGAGTTTTACGCTGTTTTTCATCATTCTTAATCTTTTCCCAGTTGTCAAGAACTTCTCCGGAGCCTGATACCGATATATCTCCAAACACGTGAGGATGTCGCAATATCATCTTTTTACAGATTCCGTCAAGAACATCGGACATTGAAAATTCTTTATTTTCCTGCTTTATACAAGCATGGAACACTATCTGGAATATAACGTCTCCGAGCTCCTCGCACATCAGCTTGTTGTCATCGTTGTCAAGCCCTTCGATAAACTCATATGTTTCGTCTATAAAGGCATTTCTTATAGATTTATTGGTCTGTTCCCTGTCCCACGGACAGCCCTCTTCCGAACGGAGAACCTCAACAAGTGCACAAAGGTCATAAAAATCATAATGTTCTTTTGACTTTAAATATTCTATTCTTTTGTTCATTACGGACATTTCAGTTCTCCTTTTTATCAAGCAAATTAAACTTATCCATTACACACACAAGCTTTGCGCCTTTAGGCATCATGAGAACATCCTCTCTGTAAAGCCCCTTTGAAAGAAGTACAGCCGCCGCATATACTACAACCGCAACGCCTATTGCAAGAATAGTAACTATATGTCTGTTAAGTCCGGCATGGTCAAGAAGCACTGATACTCCGTATGCCGAAAATCCGCAACACACACCTGCAATAAGAGGCTTTGCAAAAATTCTGCCGATATGCGGAACAAAGCCTGTGTGCTTAATTACAAAGAACAGATTAAGCGCCATAATTGTGAAATAACAAGCAGCCGTTCCAACAGCCGAGCCCATTATGCCACTGTTCTTTATTCCCGAAACAAAATATGTCACAAGCAGCTTTACCACAACACCCGAACAGGTAGAAACGATTGTAAGGCGTTCTTTTCTCCAAGTCTGAAGTACCGAATTTGTTATAGCAATAATCCCAAGGAAGAAAATTGATGCCGATACAACCGACAAAGCAGGTGCTGCAATGTCATGAGTTGCAACACTTGAGAGTCCTGTATCTATAATTTCTTTTTTTGTAAACAACAAATCAAGTATTCTGTAGGACATTACTGAAAGTCCTATAGCACAAGGTATTGCTATAAGCGAGCAGTTTCTGAAAGCCGACTCGATGTTTTTATATGCCTTATTCTTATCACCGGTTGATATTGCCGCAGATACTGCAGGAATCGCACTTATTGCAAACGGATAAATGAATGTCGGCGCCATATTGAACAGCGGAATTACCATTGAAGAATATGTGCCGTAAAATGAAGTTGCGGCACTTTCTGTTATGCCCGTTGTGAGAAGCTGTCTCGGGAGGACAAATGTATCAATGATGTTTGTAAGCCCCATAATCGAAGAAGCAAGCGTTATCGGAATTGCAGTGACAACAAGCTCCTTTATTATATCATTTCCCGAACGAACAGAAAGCGAAGTTTCATTCTCGGTAAGAAGCGTATTTCTGCGCTTAAATTTGAGTACTACAACATAAAGCGTACTGAAAGCAACGCCGATTGAAACGCCGGAAATAACAAATGCCGCGGTATATTTTGTTCCAAGTCCTATACGTGTGCAAATTACGGCAGCAGCAAGACCTATTCCAAGCTTTCCGAGAGATTCGATAACCTGCGAAACTCCGGTTGGAACCATGTCGGAAAGACCTTGAAAATATCCTCTGTACGCACTTGATACGCAGATAAAGAATATTGTGGGAGCTATTGCAAGCATCGCTAGATATGAGTCCGGCATTTTTGAAGCTTGCGCAAAGGTCTTTGAAAAAATCATCATGACCGCAGTTCCGACAAAGCCGATAACCAAAAACATATTCAGTGCAATACGGAATATTTTATGTGCTTCCTTGTGGTTTTGCTTTTCATTGCTTGCCGCAACCATTCTTGAAACGGCAACGGGGATTCCGGCAGTTGAAATATTGTAAAATACAACATAAATAGCATATGCCGAATTGAAATATGCCATTCCCTCAACGCCGATTATATTTGTAATGGGCAGACGGAAAAAAGCGCCTATTATTTTTACAAGGATATTTGATATGAGCAGTATTATTGCTCCAAAAACAAACGTCTGTCCCTTATTCTTTCCCAACAGGATTACTTCCTTTCAATGTCGTCTGAATAAAAATCATATATGCTTTGTGCATCAAAGCCTTTATATTTATCATCATCAAGATACTCATACGGGTATTTTGGTGCAAAAATTCTTGATACATTGCCCTTTTTATCGACAAGCTTTGTAACAGCTCCGGCACCTGCAGAAATCACAGTATGACGCTCTCCCATCATGACAATGTTGTATACGCTTTCATAGCCGTCTTTTGCGTACCCTGTATTGTCAAGGTCACCGACAGTATTTTTCTGTCTGTATACATAGTAAGGTGCATAGCCCGCTTCCTTTAGCGTATCATACGCAAAATCAGTCATATATCTTGCATCTTCAAAGCGCTCCGTGACATCAGTTTGCCCTTTAGTTCTGAACACCGAGGATTTCTTTAGTGTAAATGAATGAACCGTTACATTCTCAGGCGAAAGTGAAATAATATCATTAACGCTTCTTTCAAAGCTATCGGGAGTATCTGACGGAAGTGCGGCAATAAGATCAGTATTTATACAGTCAAAGCCTACTTTTCTTGCGAGCGAGTACGCATCAAAAAACTGCTGTGCAGAATGGTTTCTTCCTACAGCCTTCAATACATCATCATTTGTTGTCTGCGGATTTATACTTATACGACCGATTCCGTGATCTTTCAGGACTTTAAGCTTTCCCTCAGTTATGCAGTCAGGTCTTCCGGCTTCAAAGGTAAATTCGCATTTATCTATACCAGAAAGACTGTTTTGCATTACGCAAAGCAGCTCATGCGTTTGTTTCTCATCAAGAATCGCAGGTGTTCCTCCGCCGACATATACGCTTTCTATGGTTAAGCCGATGTCTCTTACGGTATTTCCAATTGCTTTAATCTCCTCATGCAGCTTTTCGAGATACTGCGGAATGAGCGACAAAAAACGCGGTGTAGTACAGGAAACAAAAGAACAATAATCGCATCTTGTAGGGCAAAACGGAATTGAAACATAAACAGAGCACGGTTTTCTACTTCTGCCTGCCATAAGCTTTTCTTCCCTCTCATACGCCTCAAGACACAATTTTGCCTTACGTTCGTCAAGAAGATATTCTTTTGTAAGCACATCAAAAGCTTTTTCCTTGCCGAGAGTATCAATGAACATTTTTGCAAGCTTTACCGGCTTTACACCCGTTGATATACCCCACGGAGGTTTTCTTCCGTAAATTTTGAAAAATGCATCAAGAATAGTTCTGCCGACAAGATTTTTCATGCGCCTCTTTGTATCAGACTGTATTTCTTCGGAATCCTCGCTATATGCCTCTTCACCCGAAACAAACAAAGATACCTTAGCAAAAATTTTGCCATCTGATACATCAGTAACTATCGTCATCTTATTCTCTGTATCATGCTCGGTAAAGCCTTCACAAGGAAGAAACAAAAGTGCAAGCGACTGATAGTACAAGAGATTTGCGCAGTTTGTCTTATCCTCTACAGTTATTATCATTTTACAGCTTGTCCGTATCTAAAATAATTGTTACAGGTCCGTCATTTACAAGGCTTACCTTCATGTCTGCTCCGAACTGACCGGTTTTAACCGTAAATCCGTATTTGTCTCGAAGCTGATCTACAAAGTTCTCATAAAGAGGAACAGCAACATCGGGTTTTGCCGCATGTATAAATGAAGGCCTGTTCTGACCTTTACAGTCAGCACAAAGAGTAAACTGCGAAACAATCATCATCTCACACTCTTTCCCCTCTTCAAGAAGCTTTTGCGGCGACAGATTCATTTTGCCGTTTTCATCCTCGAAAATGCGGAGCTTTACAAGCTTTTCACAAAGAAAGTCACATTCTTTTTGTGTATCGTTTTCATTAACTCCGAGAAGCACGAGAAATCCGTTTTGTGTCTCGGAATATCTTTCCCCGTCTATGTCCACAGATGCGGACAAGACACGCTGAACTACTGCTGTCATGAAGAATATCCTCTCGTTACGTCAAGCACGTTCTTTACCTTTTTAATACGTGCTATAATTGTGTTTACATGCGCTGTGTTTCGGCATGAAATTGTAAGATTTATAATCATAGTGTCGTTTGCAGTAACCTTTGAATTCATTGTATGAACAGGAACTCTCATATCGGCAAACACAGCCGTAATATCCGCAAAGACCTCAAATGAATTATGAGCATAAACCTGCAAAAGTGCATCAAATGAGCCACTGACATTATCCCCTTGTTCAAGAGAACGTCTCGACCAGCGAACGGTTACCCATCTGTCCTTTTCTTCTTCTTTTAAAAGACCCGCTTTTGCATTGGGACAGTCGTACTTATGAACAGATACCCCGAAACCTCGAGTAACAAAGCCTATAATGCTGTCTCCAGGCAGAGGATTACAGCACTTTGCAAATCTGACCTGACAGTTATCAAGACTGTCAACAACAACACTCTGAATTGCTCCCTGTTCTTTGTCCTTTGCACGTTTGGTTTCAGCCTGTTTAGTCTTATCAGTTACAATATCTTCTATAGGATTTGTAAGCTCTTTAGGCGTAAGGCTTTCCATGAGCTTTTCGGCTTCATCCTTGAGTTTCTTTGCAATCTTACCCATTGTAAGACCGCCATAGCCGAGATTGTTATATATATCGTCAATATCCGCAAAACCTATACGTTTTGTGACATTATATACAATTTCATTCTTCTGAGCATCAGTAAGATTTCCGGCACCGATTCGTCTGAGCTCTCTGTCAATCTCATTTTTACCTTCAATGATATTCTCATCGCGCTTTTCTTTTTTGAACCACTGTCGGATTTTGTTTCTGGCTTCGGAGGTTTTAACCATCTTTATCCAGTCGCGGCTTGGCCCTCTTGTTGAGCTTGAAGTAACAATCTCACAAATATCTGCTGTCTGAAGCACGGTGTCAATCGGCACAATAACACCGTTTACCTTAGCTCCAACCATCTTATTTCCGACGGCAGAATGAATTGCATATGCAAAGTCAATCGGATTTGAGCCGTGAGGCAAGCTCTTTACGTCACCTTTTGGGGTGAATACAAATATTTCATCCTCGTAAAGATCGATTTTCAGCGGTCTGAAAAAGTCGTCGGCATCGGCAACATCCGTATCGTTTTCAATAAGGTTTCTGATCCACTCAAGCTTTTCTGAAATATTCTCCTTATCAACCTCACCCGATTTATACATCCAATGAGCCGCAATACCGTATTCAGCAACAGCATGCATATCCCATGTCCTTATCTGAACCTCAAACGGAATTCCTCGTTTACCGATAACGGTTGTATGCAGCGAACGGTACATGTTGGGCTTCGGCGTTGAAATATAGTCTTTGAATCTGCCCGGCATAAGATTGAACATTTCGTGGATAATACCCAGAACGGTATAACATTCAAGTTCTGAATCAACGATTATTCTTATAGCGTAAAAGTCGTATATCTCATCAAAGCTCTTATTCTGATTATACATCTTTTTATAGATGCTGTATATGGACTTTACACGGCCTTCAAGCTTATACCTAATTCCTACTTCCTCAAGCTTTTCGGAAACACTCTGCTTTGCCTGATCAAGAAAGCCCTTATTCTGTCCGAATTTTCTTTCGATATCCTGACGCACCTCGTCATGTCCTATTGGATCAAGATACTTTAGTGCAAGGTTTTCAAGCTCTGTCTTTATCTTTTGAACACCGAGCCTATGCGCAAGCGGTGCATAAAGATGCATGGTTTCAAGTGCAATCGAACGTTGACTTATTTCGCTCTTTGCATCAAGCGTTCTCATGTTATGAAGTCTGTCGGCAAATTTAATAAATATAACGCGTATATCATGGTTCATGGCAAGAAAGAGCTTACGGGTGTTTTCAATACTCGCCTCTTCCTTATCCTCAAACATAACCTTCGGTAGCTTTGTAAGACCCTCTACAAGCTCGGCAACGACAGAACCGAATCTTGTATTTATTTCTTCAACGCTGGTTTTATCCTTACAGTCTTCAAGTATATCATGAAGAAGCGCAGCACAAATCGAATCTGTGTCAAGTCTTAACGTTGCAACAATACACGCAACCGACAGCGGATGAGAAATATACGGCTCTCCTGACTTTCTGAACTGTCCCTCATGAAGCTCCTTTGCATACTCATATGCGCCCTGGATTTTTTCTATATCATATTTTTTTTCGTTAGCTGAAAGGTAAGATTTGAGTTCTTCAAAGCTGCCTCTGTTTGCCATTTTATCACCGCCTTATCGGAATCATTTAGCGCTTCTTAATCTGATAAGAAGCTCGGATTCATCAAGATTAACCTTTGCATCAGTTTTATTAAGTTTTACATTCACGTTATTTTCGTCAAGTCTTTCGATTTCTATAAGCTGCATTTCTTCAAATACGCAAAGCTCTATGTTCATCTTCAGCATACTTACATCCATAGAATACTCACGGCTTATCTGTTTTGCAGCGCCAAGAACATCTATTGTAGTGAAGCTGTCATATCCGCATTCGCGCTTAAGGTACAGAAAAGATGCCTTAAAGCTTGAAAGCGAAGGAATATGCTCTGAAGGACACGTAGCCTTAGCATCCATTATGTCATAGAAAAGTCCCGACTGCTCCTCATACATGTTTCTGTCTGCCTTACACATTCTGACATCCTTAACAAGCAGCTGAACCGAAAGATTTCCTCTGAAATCGTTTATATCCATGCAACCTGCAAAGTCAGCGGTATCGCCCTCGGAAAAGCCGAGGTTTTCAGGCGACATACCAAAATAAAGCGCAGTTATGCGTTCACCGTTCTGACTGATTATAAGCTTTGTATGCTTTCCTTCTCCTATTGCGTATACTTCCTCTATAAGGCAATCTTTTATGCAGAACACCGGAACCGGATTCATAAGTCCGAAAGGTTCAAGACTTTGTATTTCTACTGCATGTTCGATAGTAACCTCGGAAAGGTCAATATCAAAATCAACATCAATATAGTTATACACATTATCAAAGTCGAAGTTCTCCGCAGCATATTCGTTTATTTTGCGTCTGAATTCATCAATATTTGACTTATCAATTGTAAGACCTGCAGCAAGCTCATGTCCACCGTATTTTACAAGCAAGTCACCACACGCGCCGAGAGCCTCATTGATATTAAAGCCCCTTACACTTCTGCACGAGCCCTTACCTATTTCACCGTCGGTTGAAATAAGTATTGACGGCTTCTTATAACGTTCGGTTATTTTTGAAGCAACTATTCCGATAACGCCAAGATGCCATGAGTCTGAGGTTAACACAATAACATTTGTGTTGTCTTCGTACTCAACTGACGATATAATCTTCTGTGCTTCTTCAAAAATCTTATTTTCAATGAGCTGTCTTTCGCGGTTAACGGCGCAAAGATATGATGCTATTTCCTCCGCTTCTGCCTTATTCTCGGTAATAAGAAGCTTTACAGCCTTATTTACATCGCCTATTCTTCCTGCAGCGTTTATACGCGGTGCAAGAGTATATCCTATGGAAGAAGCTGTCAGATTCTTTCTCTTTGCCTTATTGCGCTCAGAAAAGCTCTGTTCAATAAGTGCGGAAAGTCCCATGTTTTTTGTATTCTCAAGCTGCTTCAAGCCCATTTTTACTATAATTCTGTTTTCACCCACAATCGGCATAACATCAGCAACCGTGCCGAGAGAAACAATATCACTGTACTTTGTACACAATGTATGCAGATTTTTATTATTCTCAAGTGCACAGACAAGCTTGAACACAACGCCGACGCCTGCAAGGTCGCCAAACGGATACGTGTTGTCAGGACGGTGCGGATTTACAACAGCACACGCCTTTGGAAGCATTTCACGGCATTCGTGGTGGTCTGTTATTACAACATCAAGTCCGACACTTTCAGCATATTCAATTTCCTCGTGAGCTGTTATTCCGCTGTCAACAGTGATTATGAGCTTTATGCCTTCTTCACAAAACTTGTCAATTGCCGAAACATTAAGACCGTAGCCCTCATTTACACGTTCGGGAATATAGTAAGAAACGTTTGCTCCTTTAAACGTAAGATAACGGAAAAGAACGGATACTGAGGTTATTCCATCAACATCGTAGTCTCCATATATAAGTATTTTTTCTCTGTTACCGATTGCCTGCTTGATTCTTGAAACCGCCTTGTCCATATCGCAAAGCAAAAACGGATCGCCGAGCATATCGTATGAGCCGTGAAGGTACACGTTTGCCTTTTCGGGAGTATCTATCCCCTTTGACAAAAGTACTCCTGCAAGAAACTCCGAGACGCGAAGTGACTCAGAAAGCTCCTTTGTCTTTTCCTTTGACACCTCACCTATTGTCCAAATTGTTCTGTTATTAGTTCTCTTTATCATCATTTTCCGCGGAAGAGTCAGCTTCTCCGCACTCCTCAATAATTTTTACTATCTCAGTTTTAAGGTTCTTTTTTGCATATTTATCACAAAAAAATGCACACAGTGCAAAACATGCAAAAAATGTCACAGCAAGGAATACAACAGGCATATTCTCACTTGCAAAAAAACGTATTGCAACGAAATAAGAAAGCACCGAAAACAGAATCGGAAGAACAAACACCGCCATTGAAAGCATAAGTATATTTGCGCCTTTTGAAGCAAGCATCACTCTGTCGCCTGTTTTTGCACCGGCTGTGTTATAAACCTCTGTTACTATACTGCTGTCCTGATCTCCGAAAATAAGCTGTGCATGGCAATGCGCTTTACTTTCACAGTTTTCACACGAAGCGCAGGCGCTTTGTCTTATTGATTTAACTTTAGCCTTATTTCCGTTTACACTCAACACCACCGCTTCAGCCCTCATAAATCCTCCGAAAAAAGATATCTCTGTGCCGCACGTAGTCCGTCGACCGCAGCACTTGTTATTCCTCCCGCATAGCCTGCACCTTCACCGCATGGGTAAAGACCTGCAAAACCGTTAGCAAACATGTTTTTTTCATCTCTTGGAATTCTTACGGGAGAAGATGTTCGTGTTTCAGGCATTGTAAGAACTGCATCTCTGCAGGAAAAGCCCTTAATTTGTCTCTCAAAAGAAGAAAAACCAATTTTCAGCCCTTCTGTTATAAATGACGGAAAAACGTCCGATGCCTTACACAAAGCGGTTTTTCCCGTATAAGTCGGCAAAATACGAGAAGGCTCATTCTTTGACACATCATCAAACAAGTCTCCCAACGTCTGAATGGGAGCCGCGGAATTACCAAGAGTATACGCCTTTGTTTCTATATTTTTCTGAAACATCATTGCGCCTTCAACCGTGCCGCCAAAGTCATCCTCATTAACGGAAACCGCAATTGCGCTGTTAGCATTCTTTCCGTCTCTTGCAAAATAGCTCATTCCGTTTGTTACTATTTCATCACTCACCGAAGCAGAAGCAGTAACAACGCCGCCCGGACACATACAAAACGAATATACAGCTCTGTTATCATACCGTTTTGACAATGTATACTGCGCCTTAGAGAGCACCGGAGCGCCGGCGAATTTACCGTACATTGAAGCATCTATGTCCTCCTGCAAATGTTCAACACGAACACCTACGGAAAATGGCTTTGCCGCAACACACACACCCTCATTCATGAGCATTTTTACGGTATCTCTCGCACTGTGACCGATACAGAGAAACAAAGCATCAGTTTGAATATATCCGAGATTTTCAGCTTCAACACCCATCACTTTGCCGAGTGCATCAAAACACACCTTTTTGAGCTGACAGCAGAAATGAACCTCACCGCCTAGAGAAATTATTTCCTCGCGGATTCTTTTGACTATCCCGCGAAGAAGGTCAGTTCCGATATGCGGCTTTGCAAGATAGGTTATTTCCTGCGGTGCTCCGAAATGTACAAGCTCCGACAGAACATATGAGCACAGCTCATCACTTATTCTCGTAACAAGCTTCCCATCGGAAAAAGTTCCGGCTCCGCCTTCTCCGAACTGAACATTTGTATTCTCATCAAGTTTGCCCTGTGTCCAGTATTCATTGACTTTTTTTGCACGTGTGTCAACATCCGCGCCGCGTTCAATGACAACAGGACAAAGTCCGGCTCTTGCAAGCGCCAGAGCGCAGAACATACCGGACGGTCCAAAGCCTGCAACAACGGGACGAAACTGTCTTTTCCTGCGGCTTTCAAACACGGGGTTAGTTAAATGAAGCATCTCTATGTCTTTATGGCTTAAATTTAACTTTGCTTGTGCATCAGAAACCTTTACTGCCACAGAATAGATAAGCGTAATAGCATCTTTTTTTCTTGCATCTATAGACTTCTTGTATATAAAAGGATTGTCATGATAAGAAGAAATGCCGGCTTTTTTCAAAACTCCGGCGGCTTTCTCCATTGCTCTTTTATCAAGAACCTCTGCTTTTTCAAAGGTACAGGGAATTTTTATATTGCGGACAACTGCAAGACTTTCAGAAACCATCATTTGTTTCCACCATCTCTGCCTTCACGCTTGTTGTGTTCCTTGTCATTATCATCAGAACTGTTGGCTTTGCTCTCATCGTCCTGTACTTCTTCAGGCTTTTCAATTTCACGTACGTTTTTAACAGTAACAGCTACTCCCGCAATAACATTTCCGCTTGCATCATATGCCGTGACATCTGAAGGAAGAGACAAACGAACGCTGAGTACTCCGCTCTTTGTAACCTCAAACGGTTCAGTCATAACGCTGCCAATTGCTTCAACAGTAGCGGCATTTCCCTTAACCATAATTTCGGAAGGACTGACAGTGCACTCGTATTCAATTCCCTCACTGATATCGTTAAGCTCAATTTTCTTTTTGAGAGTTCTGATAACAGGAATTGTAATTTCAGCAGAAGTTTCCTTTTTACGAATATACGGACTTACAACTGCATTCCCGTTTTTATCAAGAAGAATTATGTCGCTTCTTGCAGTAACCTTATTATTGACAGTTCCCAAATCCAGCTTTACAACGCCTTTTTCAACGCTGTCAACAAGGTCTTGCGGTCCTTCAATATATACGCTCATGGGTGACAGAGAAATATCTCCGAGTTCATATGAATCAGGAAGCATAAACGACAAATCCTTATCTACAGGAACAGAGCGACCAACGGTTCTGTCAATGCTTACCATAACCGAGCTTATGCTTTTACTTACAACGGAAACGCCCGACGGTACAGATACGCTGACTTCAAGCGGGAACTCTCCTGTTTCATAAATGTCCGACAAATCAATAACAGCATTGATATCAGAAAGCGTAAGAGCATTTATCTGAGCCTTAGTTCCGCGCAATGTAACATCAATTGTGCTGTTACGCCCGGAAATGATGTCGAGTCCGTTTTCTCCGCTGAAATTTTCAATTGCAACAGGAACGGCATAAAATTCCTTTTCATGCTGTGTTGTCTGCACATCTATAACATAAAACCAAAGAAGAATTGCAGCAACAATGGAAAGTATTTTCGCAACAAGGTCCGATTTATTTGTTTTCGAACTGTTGCCAAAGATTTTTCCAAGGCTAAATTTATTTTCACTCATCTTCTCCGCTCCTTTACATGTGTCACAGCACAGTTACTTTTTATGCTTTTTAGCAGTTTTTTGATCTTCACCGATAAGAAAATCAGCAAGCGCATTTTTGAGAGTTACCTCATTATACTTTCGTGTCAGATCGCCGTCGCGTGCAATTGAAATAATTCCTGTTTCCTCCGACACGACGACAACTATACTGTCCGAGTTTTCACTCATGCCGATAGCCGCTCTGTGGCGTGTTCCGAGATCCTTGATTATGTTTTCGCTTGAAGATAACGGAAGAAAGCATCCCGCCGCATACAGCCTGTTATCACGGACAACCATCGCTCCGTCATGAAGTGGCGCTTTGTTATAGAAAATATTCTTGATAAGGAACACATCAGGTTCTGCGTTTATAACGGTTCCCGTTTTAATTACATCTCCGAGCCTTGTTGTACGTTCAAAAACAATAAGCGCACCGGTTTTTTCCTCAGAAAAAGCAACACAGGCTTCAACAACATTTTCAATGCACTTCATTGTACTCTGATGAGAACCGCCGTTTTTCTTATTAAGACCGCTTATTATTGAGTTTCCACCCATTTTTTCAAGGAAAGAACGAAGCTCGGACTGAAAAACAATAACAAGACCGATTATTCCTACTTGAACTATATTCTGAAGCAAAAAATTAAGTGCATGCATATTCAGCGTTTCACTGAGAAACAACATTACAAGTATAAAAATAATGCCTATTGCAAGCCTTCCTGCACGTCTGTCACGGACAAATTTAAAAACATAATAAAATATAACCGAGACTATGGCAATATCAAGTATATCAAACAGCGTAAGTGCCGTTACCTGATTGAATATGTAAAGCCACATATTCTTTAATACTTCCATTTTCTCAGCCTCCTAAATCGTGCATATATGCTTTATAATATATTTATTTATATTAGTATATCACACATAGTCTGTATTTGGAATAGGTATTTTTCAAATAATAAAAATATTTACATTTTAATAAAAAAAAAGACAGGACGTCAACCGACATCCTGTCATGATAATTATTCGGATTATTCAGCAGTACAGAATTCAACCGAAACTACTTCAAATGCCTGACCTTCTGCAACAACAGGGTCTAATCTGAACAGACCGAGAGTTCCTGTCCATGCACTGTTCTTTGTTGTATCTACAACAACGGTTGCAAGCTCATCGGTTGTAGAAACTACAGTGAACTTCTTGTTTTCAGCAAGCATGTTATCAGCCGCTGTAGTAAAGAATATCTCAGACTTCGCGCCCTTAGGAATCTTATATGTAATCTTAATAGCAGTTACATTGCTGATATCAATGCCAAGACTCTTTTTTGTAGTAATTGTCGGATCCTTTGTTGCAGAAACACCTGCAATCTTGCCATCGGTCGTGAGGTCATTTACATTTCCGATACCGAAAGCCTCAGCATTGTCATACTTGAGCTCGTATACAGTCTTGAACTTGGAAGTATCAACTGCTGCTTCCTCTTTCTTGGATGTATTTTCAGCAACATCCTCCTCGGTGGCAACAGCAATGGAAAGATTGTCAAGATAGTGGCTTACGCCTGCTCTGAAGCCATAAACATCGTTCTGGAGAGGATCTGCGTAAATACCGAACTTTGTTCCTTTTTGGTAAACATAGTTTGCAGGGATTTCAACAATCTTTTCAAAATGCTTCCATTCAGTCATGTTAGCCGTAACACCACCGCAAGGATGATTGCCTACACTTGGGGCATCTGTTGTCGCATACATAAAGTTACCGTTAACGGTTGTTTTTTCTACATCATTTCCCTTAACGTCCTTACCGAGAAGTGCATCGTACTTAACAACATACTTCTTGCCTGCTTCAAAGTCAGCATCTAACCATACATAATTCCAGAGATCCTTTTCAACCAAAGGAGTAAGCATATATACTTTATTTCCGGCATTGATAGGATCTTCAACGATTTCTATCTTCTGGTCAGTGTTTGCACAGTAAAGACCATGTAATTCACCGTCATCTGCAGTTGCATTAATTAAAGTGCCGGGCTGAACTTCTTCAGCAGCAGGAGTTGTGATAAGAACAGTTCTTGTATCTGCTTCCCATACAACTTCACATTCATATGCTTCGGAAATTGCTCTTACAGGAACGAGAGTTCTTGAATCAACAATCATTCCGGGAACGTCGAGTGCTTTTTCTTCGCCGTTCTTATAGAGCTTGTTTTCGCCGATTGTGAGCTTGATTGAAATGTCACCTTTTGTAGATGATACGGTGCTTGTTGCTCCG
>JAZQGP010000026.1:0-26667 GCA_045540015.1 Eubacteriales bacterium | reverse complement strand
GTCATAACACCCACGCTTTCTTCCTCAAGCTGCGCCTGTAGCTCGTCATACTCCTCTTTTGTGATCTCTCGCCAGTTCTCGGCACTGTCCCAATCTCCAAGCTCAACACTCTTCGCATAGGTCTCTCCGTTCGTCAGCATCTTTCCTTCGTCCGCTATAAGGACTGTTCTTGTTACTTCTTTCATTTCTCATTCCTCATTTCTAATTTCTCATTCCATTAAGCGTATGCAAATGTCCAGTTTGGTTTGGTTGCCACAAGTGCCGCCCATGCACCCTCTCCGTAGACTGCATTGTAGTTTGCTTCTGCAGTTGTCGGAAGCGTTATTGTCTGACCTGTCACATCATCCGATAAGTGCGTTACTATACTCTCAAGACTACCCGCAGAGAGAAGTGTTGACCAGCGAATGTCAAGATTGCGCCCAATTACACCCTCAAAACGTATTTCAACAAGAGCATTACAATTTTGAAAGCACGTTGTTCCAAAAGTCTGTGTTCCGTCCGATTTGAGCGTTACTGTTCCACAATTCACAAGTCGTTGTGCTTGTGTAAACATATAAGTCATTGACGTTATGCTTGTGGTATCTATATCGCCAACATCTGTTATTCTTGCAAATGCGAAAATTCGGTTAACGTTGTTTTGCTGTACCCTTGACAAGTCAATATCAACAACCGTCAAATCGGTTATGTGCGAATAGGAAAACATATATTCTGCATACTGTGGACGTATCTTCTTTTTAGGCTTGAAAATATCATCAGTCCACGAACAACCAGCGAACATATAACGATAGTCAGTTCTCGTAGTACCATCAGGCTGTATAACATCCCAACGTCTTTTGATTTCCGCTTGCTTGCCCGCCTCAAACACTTCGTCAATATCTTCTTTTGCCCTTATCAGCTTTTCTGCCACTGTCATTCAGAAACACCTCCTGCAGCAATACCCTGTGCATACGCATGAAGTTCGTCAAGCGCTGTGTCAATGTCGCCGAGCTGAGTTCTAATTCCTTCAATGTCAGTCCCATGCTCTGTAAGCTCTTTCACCTGCATACCTGTCATAAAGCCGTCAATACACTTTTCAGCCACAAAAGTTTCAAAATCAATAGAGGCATATTTGACAGAAACTTCTATATAATTTTTAACATTTCCGATATAAGAGAATCTACCAAAGTCATCTGTAGGTATCGAAGTTTCCCCATCAATTTCAATAGAATACATTGCACCAACTGCAGTTCCGTAAAATTCAACATTTCCACTAACTGCAATATGGTAAACAACTGGTATGTCAGTATCTCCCATTGTACTGAAGCTGTTATCTCTCCAAGTCGCATCTGATTCTCCGGAAACAACTGTCACATTATCTGTTGTAAACTCCATCTCACCTTTTGAGTAGGTTGCATTTGGTATATTATTAAACTTGTCATCTATTCCTTTGACGTATTCTTTAGTGGCAAAGAGGTTATCAAGCTCTTCTTTCCCGTAACTCGCAACCGTCCAGTCAGTATTTGCAAGGTCATAAGAACTATCACCCTCTGTAAGTGGAGTATTATCAACAAGTGTGCGCTCAAAAATCTTGCCATAACTTCCTTCGTCCAAAGATATGCCTATTTGTTTGTAATCACGATCTCCTGAAGAGATATAACCGGGGAAATCATGACTGATAATTAATCCCCATTCAAAAGGTGCATGAGCATATTGTTCTCCGTCTAAAGAAAACTGAGAATAGAAGAATAGCTGTTCTACCACTATTTTGTCAAAATCATCTATTTCGTTGCCGCAAAGAGGAGCAAGACGAAAATCAAAGTCACGAATTGTTGAAAAAACATAGTTCCGTGTTTCCGCTTTCGTGTACGCCCCAACCTGCTCCGCCGTCACTCCGTGGGGATTGTCCTCATCGCTCACATGAAGGCTGAACTCCGAACTATTTGTTTTCTTTGAAAGCAGCTCGCTTATATGATCAAATTCCATAGCAACCGCCTTGTTGCTTATTGGATTGTCCGACACGTCCGATATATTCGCATCAACTACAGTCTTGGTAGCTCCTTCCTCAATTCCGTCAAGCTTGCGCTTGTCCTCTGCACTCATAAAACCGTCTTTTCCGGATTCAAAAAGTGCTCCTGCATTCATTCCTCCGTTTGAATCACCGGCTTCCGGCTCAGCAACCGCACATTCGTGTACATGCTCTGCTTGCGCCTTTGAAGAAAGCAGTTCATCAGTTTCTTCGGTGGAATACGCCCCAACCTGCTCTGCTGTCACTCCGTGGGGATTGTCCTTGTCCGCCTTATGTCCTTCCAGCCTTTCGTTTGCATCATTTGAAGCATTCATACTCTGCTGAGCATACTCTTTTGCAAGCTGCGCACTGATTACAGCTTCATCCTTTGCCGCCGTTGCCTTTTTTTCCACTTGCTCAAATTCACCGAGCGGAACATTCTCAATTTCTTTCAAAGCATTAACAGACTCGCCCACAAAAAACGTCTGCATTTCACTGTGCCACACAAGCGAAGTTGCAGAGTCAAATGCACGAAGCTGTACATTTATTCTTCCGCTGTTTTGCATAATGCCGCTTGTTACTGTCCACATGAGAATTATTCCTGAACCGTCAGGCATAGTACTTTTATCCAGATCAACAGTACAGCCGTATTCTGCAACATCAAGCTTAAATGACAAATCAAACAATTCCTTATCCGTTATGTAGAATTTGCGTGTTTCCACAAGGTTGTCACTTTCAAATCCCAGTTTTCTTTCGCTCTGCGGTATTTGCAGTTCTCTTCCAATTACTTTTATCATTTTTCCTTTCCTTTCATAAAAAATAAAACGCCCGAAGCTGATGTAAACTTTTTGCTGACTCTGCCGGTAGTCTGGCAAAAAGCTCAGCTTTGGGTGTACACCGTCCTTCGGACGTAAAAACCGCTTTGAAAGCGTAATTTGTTCTCCTTCGTGTCTGCCGGAGCACTTGGGATTACAAGTGCATTATAGCACAAATGTTCTGATTTGTCAATTGTGAGTTTCTACAAAATTTCACAGGTCGTCAGCATCCTGTACAGGAACATCGTCTTTGTCGAGGGGTTTTCCGGTGTAGCTGCCAAGCGGATCTGCCTGTTCACTGCACTCAAGCACAGGCACTTTTCCGCCGTCGGTTTCGGTCTTGGCACCGTCAATAATTCGCAGCGTAATATGCTCTTTTCTGGTCCTGTATTTATATTTTCCGCCCTTTTCAACGCCCTTATCCTTAGTAAAGCTCATATCAAAATCCTCTTTTTCGTTATTTTGTACAATATGAGTATTTGCAGAAAGCAGAAACAGATACCTGTTATTATTTGACAAAAAATAGGGTGCGGCGAAAAAAAGGAGAGAAAACGCCGCACCCCTGAAGGGAATATTATGTTATGTTTGAAAGCTTATCACTAAAGCTCAGTCTTGTTCATCCTCACTCCAAAGAGAGCCGACATCTACAAACGTATCGCTGCCAACCATGATATCTTCAGATGAGATATTTTTGATTTTAATAATGGGAGAAATATATATATTTTTCATTAATATCTCCTTATGCATTCGCCTTTGCGTAAACATCGTTGTAAGAAGTCTCGTAGCAGTCTCCGTAGTAGTAAACTCCGTCAACCTTGATATAAGGTCTTGCAACAAATTCCTCTGCCTTCTGCTCATCTGAGGTAATACCGTAGATAACACCTGTAAAGAATGTTTCTATAATACCGCGGAAGGAGATTTCTCCGTTGTCAAAAATTCTTCCGTCTTCAGCATAAATACGGTCAATAGAACCCTTGTATGCTGCAGCTGCCGCAACCTTTACACCGCTGCTGTTTTCGCCTGTTGTTGTGTCTGTTGCAGAAACATTGTCAATACCGCCCAGATGCAGATATGTTTCGTAGCTTTCCTCGCCCGTAACCTTTGCTTCAAGGAGCGTCTTGCGGGTTACAACATAACCGTATTCAGCCGCGTTATTCTTCTGGGAAGCACTTACAAATGAAGCAAATCTGATGCCGCTTGCTGCAAACTCCGAATCTGCTGCTCTGTAGGAAGCCATGGGAATAGCCGAGGGAGCGTAAGGCTCAAATTCAATCTTTAAGTTGTCAACATATGCATAATGCTTTGCATGGTTAGCAGATGGTGTTCCGGATGGATAACTTGGAACAAATGCAACTCTTATGCTGGTTATAACTCCATTTGTTGTTTCAATTTCAGTGCCGTACAGGTCTTTGAAGCAAAGAACGCCGTCGGACTCTCTTTCATAAAGTTCAAATTTTGCGGTTATGCTGGCAGTAGGATTGGCTGCGCTTATTCTTGCAATACTTTGTCCGATTTCATTTCCCAAATAAGCACGAGTACATACACCTATAGAATCTGCGAGCACTGTTGTGCCTGAATCCGCCTCTCCGTACACTGTATCATAACAAACATCATAAGTAACTGTATATATACCGGGTGTTTTGAGGTTTACTTTGTTTCCGAGATTGGCAACGATTCCGGCACCATAAATTGCATCCTGTCTGTATGCTTTTCCGCCGTTGTAGCTGTATATCTTTGCATTAGCAAAGGTTGCGCCGGTTGCTTCGCCGACAGCATATTCAACGTCCAAAGACGACTGCCAACCTGTGAGCGCATGGGTATCGTAGGTGTCGTAAAGAATAACGTTGGATTTGCCTACGGTAAATACTGTATCCTCGGTAACAGTTGCCGTCTGGCCGGGAACATATACATTTCCGTCACCGTCGGTAAACTTAGGCTCATAGCCGAGACCGAGCTGTGCTGCTGTGGGCATTGTAACCGAAAGGGGTGCATAGCCTTTGGCAACATCGTATGCAAAGCTCTCACCGCCGGCGTCCTTGAATGAAACCGACACTGGAGTTTCATAAGTAAGGCATATATTGTCAATGTATATGGGAGCTGTAACAGTAGTGGAAGCAGGAGAAATTGAAGAGTAAAGCTCTATTGCTTTTATGCCTTCCGCGTCAAGCTCTGCTACAGTGCTTGCGTGCTTAATATACTTTACGCCAGATGTTTCGTAAATCTCAAAATCGTAGCTCTTTGTAAGCCAGGTCATTCTTTCGTTGTCTGTTGTCCACGCGGAATCAAAAAAGTTGCCTGCCTTGTTGTCAGGATTCCAGAAACGTGCAAAATATTTTGTTGTATTAAATATAGTTGTGTCAAAATCAGCATAGATATTATAAGATATAGTGTATTTACCTATATCTGTGATGCTGATATTCTGAATTCTTACGGAACCGCCGTAATTAAAGTTATTTACATTGATGTACCAGGACTTGCCCTTTGCAACAGGAGCTGATTGTATTCCTGTTACCCACTGAGCGCTTGGGCCGATAACAGCACCCTCATAGCCCTCTTTTACATATGTAATGTTTGCCTTTGAGTTGGTTATGGTGCCGAGATTTTCAAAATCCTCATAAAGCACTGCATTTGCAGGTGCCGCTGCAGGAAACGCTGTAGCCGTCAAAGTTGCTTCTTCTGCAGTAACTTCTACTGAAATAACTGCTTCATCTGCACTTTCAACAGCAATCATGTCAAGAGCCATTACAGGCTGTACAAGACAAAGAATTGAAAGTATGATTGCCAAAAGTTTTGTTTTCATGTTTGGTCCTCATTTCCTTTTGAATATTTACAACGGTGTTACACCGGATGTATCATTATTGTACAAGCTTTTTGTTTTTAATTGCTTTCGTTTTGATATATTACACAAAACAATTATAACAATTTGTTTTGTATATGACTTATTCTGTAATGATATATTTTTTATAGTTTGATGATATCGTTGTTGCAACACATTTTCGGTTTTGACCAAATATGCGTATTTGTGAAACCGATGCTGCCTGCGGATTTCGTCCTTATCTTGTTAAAAACGAGAATTTAAACAACCTCGTTTTCAGATTCGCCCAAACATGTATCTTTGTAAAATTGATGTTGTTTACGGACTGCGTCCGTTTCCTGCTGAAAACAAGATTTAAACAACCTTGTTTTTAGGTTTCACCTGAATATCCACTTATGTGAAATTGATGTTGTTTAAACATCAATTTCACCGTTCAAAAGTTCTTTGCTACTTTCTTACAAGAAAGTAGGGGTGCAAAAGCACCCCTTTTAACCTATAAATTCCTGCCTCACAGCATTCGGTTCTTCAAGTCCGAAGCTGACTGTAATGGCATCATTAACGAGCGTCATAACATCCTCGTCGAGATGCCCCATTTTTTCTTTAAGTCTTTTCTTGTCAAGAGTTCGTATCTGCTCAAGCAGAATAACGGAATCGCGGGCAAGACCGTATTTGTCCGCATATACTTCAATATGTGTCGGCAGCTTGCTTTTGCTTATCCTGCTGGTAATCGCAGCGGCTATAACAGTCGGACTGTACTTGTTTCCGACATCGTTCTGAACAATTAGAACAGGTCTTATTCCGCCTTGCTCGGAGCCTATAACGGGACTCAGGTCCGCATAATAAATATCTCCTCGTCTGACATTCAATTTTGTTCACTCTCCGATTTTTATGTCTGTTTTGGTTTGTTTTTTCCTACAATAGTAGTTTTGACATGTTGCCGACGACTTATTCCGCTTTTTGAAAATTTGCGAAACTATCAAAGTACACTACCATTTTATTCAGGCTCTTTTTATTTTGACAACATAACGGAGAGTGTAAAAATTACGTTTTTGCCGATATTGGTGTGTCATCATAACAAACAACGGCTCCACCATATTGTGAAGCCGCTTTTATGATTTAGTTTATATCAGCCAAGAGAAGACAAAAGCTCCGAGCTTTGTGCAATAAACTTTGAAAGCTCGTCTGCATCAAGAGGACGCTGTGCAACAAGTGCAAGCATGTAAATCTGCTCGCAGAGCTTCTTTGCAATATCACTGTCAGACTCAGACGCAAGCTTTTCGGAGAGCTTTTCCACAAGCGAATTTTTTGTGTTGAGTACAAGTGTTTCCTCAGTAGGCATACCCATCGCACCGCCGCCGTACATCTTCATCATGTCGGCAAAACGTCTTGACTGTTCGGAGAGATTTAAAACTGCGGGAACGGTTGTGTCCTTGAGCGCTTCACACGAAATTTTAAGTTCCTCTCCCTTGCCGAGTGTTTCCTTGAAAAAGTCTATAAGCTTTGTGTTCTTTTCTTCGTCGTTTCCTGCGTCTTTATCCTTTAATATGTCAAACGCTCCCGAGTCAACACGGACAAATTTCGTATCCTTTAAATCGCCCTCATCACTCATGAGCTTGCTCTCGGCAAACGAGACAAACTGGACGTCTATCATCTTGTCAAATTCAACTACGCTGACATTTTGCTGAGAAAACATTCCGATGTATTTGGACTGACGGATTTTGTCATCTGTGTAGTAAACCGTCTTGTCAAAGCTTTCACTCTGTGCATATTCCTTTAAGGTTACAAACTTGCCGTCTGTTGTCTTGTAAAGCATTATATCCTTGACCTTGGAATAAAACTTTTCGTCTCTTATGCAACCGTATTCCGCAAAAGGCTTTACATCGTCCCAGAAGCCCTCAAGCTTTTCACGCTCGTTGTTAAAAAGTGAGCAGAGCTTGTCGCTTACTTTCTTTACAATGTGTGCGCTTATCTTGTTTACGTATCCGTTGGACTGCAAGTAGCTTCTCGAAACGTTCAGCGGAAGCTCAGGACAGTCAAGCACACCTTTGAGAAGGAACATGTACTCCGGGATTACTTCCTTGATGTTGTCCGCAACAAAAACCTGGTTGTAATACAGCTTTACCTGTCCTTCGTATGAGCCGAATTCGTTTTCAAGTCTCGGGAAATACAGAATTCCCTTGAAATTAAGCGGATAATCCGCACTTATATGCACCCAGAAAAGCGGTTCCTTGTAGTCCATGAACACTTTTCTGTAGAAGTCCTTGTATTCTTCTTCGGTACATTCCGACGGCTTTTTCAGCCAAAGAGGAGTTGTGTCATTTATAGGCTTGGGTTCTTCCTTTTCTTTGGGTTCTTCCCCATCTTTTACTTCTTCAATCTTTTCGGGAAGCACATTGTAGTAAATCTCAACCGGCATAAATGCGCAGAATTTGTCGAGAATTTCTCTTATTTTGCCCTCTGTTGCATATTCCTTTTCACTGTCGTTGATGTGAAGAATAATATCCGTACCGCGCTTTTCTCTGTTGCCCTCACGCATTTCATACGAGCCGTCGTCGGCACCCGTCCACCACACGCTCTTTTCATCATGATATGATTTTGAAATAATTTCAACCTTGTCCGCAATCATAAACGCAGAATAGAAACCAAGACCGAAATGACCGATTATGCCTTTTCCTGCATCTTCGCTCTCACCCTCATACTTCTGTATAAAGTCAAGCGCACCCGAAAGAGCTATCTGATTGATATATTTGTCTATTTCCTCCTCGTTCATACCGATGCCGTTGTCGGAAAACGTGAGAGTAGAAAGCTCGGTGTTAAGGGTTACGTCTATTCTGTAGCTCTCACCGTCACTCTGTGCTTCTCCGAGAGATACAAGTCTTTTGTGCTTTGTAACAGCATCACAGCCGTTTGAAACAAGCTCTCTTACAAAGATATCCTTGTCAGAATAGAGCCATTTCTTGATTACGGGAAATATATTCTGTGTTTCGACGGATATACCGCCTTTTCTGATGTTTTCTTCGCTCATTTTAATCACTCCATAATTATTGCTTAAATTTAATGCCTCCGTATCAAGTGACACGAAGGCGGTACGTCATTATTAATTACTGCCTGCACAATGTCGTAGCTCTTGTCAGTGCATACACACCAACACACAAATCAAGCACGTACATAACAAGAAATTCCGTTTCAAACACCCAGAACGCACTGACTGCAATATACGGCAATGCCGCCGTTAATGCAAGCAGCATAACCGACAGCGTAAGAGTGGAATACCACACGGAAACCTTTTTCATTTCCTTTGCGTCCTGTGCCTTGTCATTGTCGGGTACAAGGAAATATGCCTCCAGTACAAATAAAAGCGTCATTGCACAAAGCATAACAAGCATAACCGAACGCTGTGAGGAATTTATCTGTGTTTGTGTATCTGTGAACTCATGAATGGTTCGCACCGCATAAAACAACGCCGGTGCCAGTGAAACAACCAAATTTTTCACGTTTTTCTCGCGTTTTTCCTTTGCACACACAGAAAAAAAGCTGAATATGCAGGGAATGCCGACAAGTAGCTCTACCGCTCTGAATGCTCCCATGTTTTTTGAAACGGCAAGCTCATATACACCGCATATGACAACGGTCGCAAAGAGGAATCCGCACAGTGACGAGGAAAAAACCACTGCAGCACTCTCGGAGCTGAGTTCCTCCGGCACGTTCACCTTTGAGCATATTGCTCCCGCCACAATTACTGCAAACGCAATTACCATTGCAACGGCAAAGAATGTTCCTATATTTGTACCCGGAATATAGTAGCCTGTTTCGGGCTCTACAAAATTACGCAGCAAATAGATTCTGAATGCACCCAGCACCACAGCCAGAGCCGTTGACACCGTCACAATACCGGTGTACCTTTTGTTAATACTCATACTCATAAAAATATCCTTTTCTTTTCGACAAAAAAACGCGATACAAATACTATTTATCGCGCCTTGAAATACACTATTATTATATATCTTAATTGCAATTTGTCAACGAATTTACAGGTTAATTTACAGGTAATTTAAAATATTTATCAAAATCAACGCTACGCTTTTTGAAAAAAGCTTAGCAAAAACTTTTGGACGGTGAAATTGAAGTCTAAACAACTCCAATTTCACTGAGCTTCATATTCAGAGAAAATCTGAAAGTAGCTTTTTTTAATTAACATAAATATGCACTTATGCGAAATTGATGTTATTTGGATTTCATGTATAATAACAATCAGGCGAAATGTGAAATCGAAGTTCTTCGAATTTCGATTTCACCGTTCAAAAGTTCTTTGCTTACTTTCTTACAAGAAAGTAAGGGGGTCGGTGCAAAAAAAGGAGAGGAAAACACCAACCCCGCAATAAATGAGGGAAAACTATGCTGTTTTAAATGCTGAAACGGCTAAACAAGGATTAAACCGTTTCTTCTTCGATTGACGAGGACCAAAGAGTTCCGACGTCAATTTATCATGACACATGAACACTCACAGGATTGCAAACAATACTGTAAGTTTAACATGAACGATGCAATTTATAATATACTTTACGTCACAAATATTAATATCAATCAAGATAAATATTGCTAATTTGTAACTATTGAAAACGTCCTGTTAATTGCGACGCGCTGAATTTCATGGTTTTGTGTGCATTCAGCACAACAAAGCCTCATTCTTTTTGTGCAAAAAATCACTCGATTTACGTTAACCAACTTAAAATTGTTGTAAATTCACATAGATCAAGCTTGTAATTTGTCACAATATACCATCTTTAAATCTATAAAACAAATTTTCAAATACATACGCCTTGCCTTGAAAATTGCAAATCTCTGTCCAACAATACTTTGAAGAGTTTTTTGAGTTTACAGCAAAGCAACAAAATAATCAAAAAAACTTCACAGCTATAACGCATAATATTAACGTACAACAGTATCGTTACTGTTGTAGAGCTACGTCGAATCGCACCGACGTGTTTTGCAAGCGATGCTGTTCCGTAGTGCTTACACACGGAAAACCTTCAATGCATCGGAAAAACCGATGTAAATAATAATAAGGAAAGAGGACACACTATGAAAACCAAACTTTTGGCAATTGTACTTTCGATTCTCTGCCTCATTCAACCTGTAGCTGCTCTTGGCATAGTTGGCGTTGAAATCGCGCAAGAAACAACTGTTGACGCAGGCGTTTTTGAAGAAGCGGCTCTTGCGTCAAACTACAGTGACGACTCCTCAATTTTGGCAAAAGAAGACTTTGAAGACGGATTTACCGTGGGTCAAGGCTTCAGCTATGTTAAATCTGCTGTTCCCGCGACAGGAACAATCGGTCAGCAGAGTACCGATTACACAGTTTCCCCTGTAGCTTTCGACGGCAAAAACGTTCTGAAGGTTTCAGGCACCTCCAGCAAGTGGAACATGACCGGCATCAAGCTTTTCACGCTTCCGATAACAGGAGCAGGCTCCTATGAGCTCACCATTGATTATTATCTTGAGTCCGGAGAATATGCTAACTTTGGAACCTGGGATGTTTCAATCTGGTCGCAGACAGCCTATACAAGTACTTTTACAATGGGCCAATGGAAAACCGTAACACTTCCGTTTACTGTAACCGTAAATGCTTCCGACAGCAGCAAGTATGATGTACTTCCTTACTCTCCCTTGGGAGCTGCCGGAACACAGTATACTGCACAGACCTCTATTCCCACATTCGCTCCTTCCATTACAACAAAAACAGCATACGGCGAGTTTTCTTACTATGTAGATAATATTACATGGAAGAAATTGTCTTTGGCAACCATTACATATAAAGACAGTGCCGGCAATCTTTTAAAGGAAGTAAGTGTAAAAGAGGGCGACGTTATCACTCTTGCTTCTGCAGCTGAGCTTGGCATTGACTATATTCCGAGTTATACAATCAACGGTGTTCCTCACATGAGCAGCACTTATACCGTACCCGGTGATGTTACAATTGTTGTCGGAAAATCAAACATTGTTCTTTATGATAACTTTGAAAGCACAGCAGCCGATTTCAATACAGCAAACTCTCCTGCATTTGCAATAAACAACGGCGGACTTAATACGTATTTCGGCAATGGTGACGTTGGTTCGGGTACAATCACAACCATTGACGGCAACAAGGTGATGCTTGTATCCGGCTCGCTTGGTCAGTGGAACAACATCGGTATTAAATTATTCAATCTCCCGATTGTAAACGTTGGTAAGTATGTTCTTTCCTTCAAGGCAAACAGACAGAGAAGCGCTTTGTTCCCCGACATTACTCAGTGGAGCGGCTACCACATGAATTTTTACACCGGAAACTATAACAACTTCAAAGCAGTTAATGACGAAGAATGGGTTACATATAAAGAAACCTTCGAGGTTGTTGATACAAACGGCACAAAATCAATAAACTGGACAAGAGATGACGGTTCAAGCGGAACACTGACCTACAACGCAGCAGGTCTTACAAACCACTTCTACATGATTGCCAACGGTGCTGAAACAGCAACAGACGGAAAGGTTACATTAGGCACAACAATGCAGTGGTACCTTGATGATATAGCTCTTACATTTGAAGCACCTAAAGAACCTGCAAACAT
Organism: Eubacteriales bacterium; assembly: GCA_045540015.1. Classification (GTDB taxonomy): domain Bacteria; phylum Bacillota; class Clostridia; order Oscillospirales; family CAG-382; genus UMGS1387. The sequence continues at coordinate 14,445 of JAZQGP010000026.1, read as the reverse complement.
CAGCTTTGCGGATACATCGGGTGAAAAGCTCGACTACACAACAACAGCAATTTCGACCTACACGCTTCCCGCAGCAGAAGCTCTCGGTCTTGCGTACGAACCACAGTACACATATAAAGGTGTTACATATTATCCCGGTGAAACTTTCACAACAGGTGATGATGTTGAAATTGAATTTGTTGTAAGCAACTCCGAGGTTATATTACATGAAAATTTTGACAGTCACAGTTCTGCAGTTACAGCACTTGGAATAGCTCCTGATTACAAAATCGGAATTGCAGCAAGTGCTACAGTTGAAAAGGCACAGAGCGGATCATATGCATTCGCGGCATTTGACGGCAAGAAGGTTCTCAAGAACACCGCTGCAGGCGAATGGGGAGGCGGGCTTGCAATTAAAAATCTTTCCTTGAACAAACCCGGTAAATATACAATTGAATTCAATGTTTATGCTGAAATTCCCGAAAATGTAACATACAAAATGTTCTGTACCACTATCAGAAACGCAGCAAACACTGAAGTTGTCGGCCAGAATTTCTCTGACAAGATTCTTGCAGGAAAGTGGACAACATGGTCTTATACTGTAGAGGTTTATGAAAAAGACGGTGCTCTTTGGATTAAGGAACCTACACTCGACCAAGACAAAGCACTTACTGACGGCTACATTCCTACTTATTATTTCTATACACAAACTCCGGGAGCCACAACAGATTCACCTGCTATCTTCTACTATGATTATATAAAGGTTTCGTACACATCCTACGCTCCCGAAACAGTAGAGATGGCTTCCTACAGGGTTGATAACGAAAACAATCTCGGCGGTTTTGCAGGTATCAGATTCGCTTCTTATGTAACCGGTGACAAAAAAGCAGCATGTACAGAGTACGGCTTTGTTGTAACACGTAAAGAGCTTATCACAACAAACGGTATTGCCGATTACGCAAAGCTTCATCTTAACGGCTTGCCCGATGACAGAAGCTATGCAATTTCCGGAAAGAATACCGACAACGTACTTGTTATCGCCGGTGCAGCGTACAATGATTCGGTTAACCGCATATACGCAAATGACGGACGCATCTTCAACAACGGAACAGTCTCATATGCAGGAGTGTTTGAAACCTTCTTCACAGGTGTTGTTTACAATATCCCCGAAGGTCATGAAACTGACATCTTTGTTGCAAGACCTTATATCATAGTTGATGGCGTATGCTACTACGGCAACTGCTATGAATCATCTTATGAAGCAGTTTACTCAAAAGCAAATTCCTAAGGAGCTGATGCAAAATGAAAAACGTATATACCACCCCTGAAATAACTGTCATTCTGATGACTAACACGGACATCATGAACGGCAGCGACACATTTATTGATGTCGGAACTCTTTGGAGTACTCCTTCGGGAGCTGACGAAACAGTATAACTGTACAAAATAATTTAAGCCGCTCACTTCAGTTTGTGTGCGGCTTATTCTTTTAAGAAATCCCTCCGTCATAATGTTTGCTCAAATCTTGCAAAACAAAAAAAGAACTGCACATTTATAATGCAGTTCTTTTTGATTGCTTAAGATAAATTACTTAACAAGCTCAATGATAGCCATTTCAGCGTTATCACCGCGACGAGGTCCAATCTTGAGAACTCTGGTGTATCCGCCGTTTCTGTCAGCATAGGAAGGAGCGATTTCGTTAAAGAGCTTAACTACAACTTCTTCCTTTGTGATGAAGGCAAGTGCCTGTCTCTTAGAGGCAAGAGTGTTCTTCTTGCCGAGGGTTATCATTTTATCGGTAAGCGAACGTACTTCCTTTGCTCTGTAAACGGTTGTTTCCAGTCTGCCATTTTCAAGCAGATAGGTAACAAGACCTCTGAGCATGGACATTCTAATGTCTGTTGTACGTCCGAGCTTTCTTGTTCCGGGCATTATTCTTTTCCTCCTTTACGAGTAATAATAAATCTACCGTAGGGCTTAAAAAGCCGTGTGTCAGTCTTCGTCCTTTTTGAGGGACAAACCGAGTGAATGAAGCTTCTGAATAACTTCTTCCAGGGACTTCTTACCAAGGTTTCTGACCTTAATCATATCGTCCTCTGTCTTGTTCACGAGGTCTTCCACTGTATCAATGCCTGCACGCTTCAAGCAGTTGAAGCTTCTTACAGACATGTCAAGCTCCTCAATAGTCATCTCTAACACTTTTTCTTTGATGGTCTCCTGACGATCGACCATTATCTCCGCCTTCTTGGCGTCATCTGACAAGTCTATAAACAGACTGAGATGCTCATTGAGAATCTTGGCAGCCAAAGATATAGCCTCTTTAGCCGAAATCGTACCGTCCGTCAGTACCTCGAGTGTAAGCTTATCGTAGTCAGTTGTGCCTCCGACTCTTGTGTTTTCCACTTTATAATTTACATTATAAACGGGAGTATAAATGGAGTCAACGCAGATGAGTCCGATAGGGGCATTCTGCATGGTGAGCTTATTCTTTTCACCTGATACATATCCTCTGCCGTGTTCAAACGTGATTTCCATTCTGAGAACGCCTCCGTCCTCAAGATAAGCTATATGCTGATCCTTGTTTAGAATCTCGATGTCTGCATCACACTTGATATCGCCTGCAGTAATTTCGCCTTCCTCAGTTGCTTCGAGGATGACAGTCTTAGGACCGTCTGTGTAAAGCTTTGCTGTTACAGCCTTGATATTGAGAATGATTTCAGGAACATCTTCCTTAACACCGGGTATTATGGAGATTTCGTGAAGCACACCGTCTATCTTTACGCTGGTTGCTGCTACGCCCGGAAGCGAGCTGAGCAGAACTCTGCGAAGAGAATTACCGAGTGTTGTGCCATATCCTCTTTCCAGTGGCTCAATGACAAACTTGCCGTATGAGCCGTCGGACTTAAGTTCGACTGTGGTTATATTCGGTCTTTCTATTTCGATCATTGCCAAAACCTCCCTTGTTTGTGTGTCCGTTTCTTACAGTGTATAGCTGTGGTTCGGATTACTTGGAGTACAACTCGACGATGAGCTGCTCGTTGAAATCGAATGTGATATCATCTCTTGCAGGAAGAGCTACAACCTTTGCTGTGAGGCTTTCCTTGTCTACTTCGATCCACTTGGGAGCCGGTCTGTTGTCGATGTTCTCAGCAAGGGACTTAAACTTAGGAAGCTTGCGGCTTGTTTCCTTAACAGAAACAACATCGCCAGCCTTAAGAATCATGGAAGGAATGTTAGCCTTCTTGCCGTTTACGAGAAAATGTCCGTGAACAACAAGCTGTCTTGCATCTCTGCGGCTTTCACCCATACCCATTCTGAACGCTACGTTGTCAAGTCTGCGTTCGATGAGAGTGAGGAGGTTTTCACCTGTCATACCCTCTTTCTTGTCAGCCTTTTCAAAGTATGTTCTGAACTGCTTTTCGGGGATACCGTAGTATCTCTTTGCCTTCTGCTTCTCACGAAGCTGCTTGCCGTATTCGCCGATCTTCTTGCGTGCAGCGCCATGCTGTCCGGGAACTCCGGTACGTCTGTTAAGCGCACACTTATCTGTGAAGCAACGTTCGCCCTTACCGAAGAGCTTTACGCCTTCTCTGCGGCACTGTCTGCAAGCGGGGCCTGTATATTTTGCCATTTGTTTATCCTCCTTAAATCAATTTGGTGCTTTTGCGCCGTGTTTTCTTTACGACATATTTGCAAATAGCACATTCACCTTTAAATCAGACGCGTCTTCTCTTGGGAGGACGGCATCCGTTGTGCGGAATAGGTGTTACATCCTTGATGGATACAATTTCAAGACCTGCGGTCTGAAGAGCTCTGATAGCGGATTCACGTCCCTGTCCGGGGCCCTTTACGAATACCTCAACTGTCTTGAGGCCGTGTTCCATAGCTGCCTTTGCTGCTACTTCTGCTGCAGTCTGAGCTGCATAGGGAGTAGACTTTCTGGAGCCTTTGAAGCCCATTTCTCCGGCAGATGCCCAGGAGATTGCGTTTCCGTTTAAGTCTGTGATTGTAACAATCGTATTGTTGAAGGAAGAGCGGATATGAGCGCTACCCTTATCAATATTCTTGCGTTCGCGACGCTTCTTTGATACTACCTTTTTAGTTGTTGCCATGGTTGGTTGTCACTCCTTTCCGTGATTACTTCTTCTTATTGGCGATAGTCTTCGCCGGACCCTTGCGGGTTCTTGCGTTGGTCTTTGTTCTCTGACCTCTTACGGGCAGACCCTTGCGATGTCTTACGCCTCTGTAGGAATCAATTTCTATAAGGCGCTTGATGTTCATTGCTACTTCTCTGCGAAGGTCACCTTCTACGATATATTCGTGTTCGATAACTTCACGGAGCTTTGCAACATCGTCTTCTGTAAGGTCCTTGACTCTTGTGTCAGGGTTTATGCCTGTTTTTGCAAGTATATCTTTTGAACTTGTTAAACCGATACCGTAGACGTAAGTGAGTCCTATTTCAACTCTCTTTTCTCTGGGAAGGTCAACACCTGCAATACGTGCCATTAAATTACACCTCGTTTTCTCGTCTGTGACGTTTACTGAGCTTTATCAGCCCTGTCTTTGCTTATGCTTCGGGTTTTCGCAGATAACCATGATAACGCCGTGTCTCTTGATTATCTTGCACTTTTCGCATATTTTCTTTACCGAAGGTTTAACTTTCATTTTGAAATCCTCCTGTTAGTAGGGAGGGCATATAACAAATTGCTTTATTACTTTGCTCTCCAGGTTATTCTGCCTTTTGTAAGGTCATAGCTTGAAACTTCAACCGTAACCTTGTCACCGGGCAGAATCTTAATGAAATTCATTCTCAGCTTTCCCGAGATATGTGCCGTTACCACATGATCGTTGGGAAGCTTTACTAAAAATGTTGCATTTGGAAGCGCTTCCGTTACAACGCCTTCAAATTCAATTACGTCGTCCTTTGACAAAACATTTTCCTCCGTTCGTTATAGTTTACTGAACGCTGATGTCGTAAGCTGTTAAAAGCTCGGGACCGTTTTCAGTGATTGCAACGGTATTTTCGTAGTGTGCCGACAGCGAACCGTCAAGTGTGTAAACTGTCCAGTCGTTATCTGCGATTTCAATCTCAAAACCGCCTTCGTTCACCATAGGCTCAATTGCCAAGGTCATGCCTTCGTACAGTCTTGTGCCTCTGCCTGCTCTGCCGAAGTTTGGAATTTCGGGGTCTTCATGAAGGGCAGCGCCCACACCGTGACCTACAAAATCTCTTACAACAGAGTAGCCATTTGACTCAACATATTCCTGTATCGCATGCGATACATCACCAAGTCTGCACTCACTGTTTACGAATTTAAGTCCTTCAAAGAAGCTCTCACGTGTGATTCTTTCAAGGCGTTTTGCCTCGTCGCTCACTTTTCCGCAAAAGAACGTTCTTGCCGCATCTCCGTTGTAGCCCTTATACAGAGCGCCAACATCGACCTTTACGATATCGCCTTCTTCAAGACGTCTGTCTGACGGAATTCCGTGAATAACCTCGTCATTAATACTTATGCAGGCACTTGCGGGAAAACCGTTATATCCGAGGAATGAGGGCTTTGCACCGTGCTTTTCGATAAAACATCTTATTTCAGCGTCTATATTAGTAAGCACCGCACCGGGCTTTACAAGGCCCTGAGCAACCTCAAGCGCTCCGCCGGTTATCCTGCCTGCCTCACGCATAAGCTCAAGCTCGTGATTGTTTTTAAGCTTAATCATCAAAGTCAGTCCTTAGACATCAAATACCAAGTGCCGCAAGGGTAAGAGCTGTAGTAGCTGCGAGCTCCTCCTGTCCTACGACAGTCTTTACAAGACCTTTCTTATCGTAGTATTCCTTAAGCGGTTCGGTTTCGTTGTGGTAGACCTCAAGTCTGCTCTTTACGACGCTCGGCTCGTCATCCTTGCGGATTGTAAGCTCTTTGCCGCACTTATCGCATATGCCTTCGGTCTTTGGGGGATTATATTTTGTATGGAAGGTTGCACCGCATACAGCGCAGACACGTCTGCCGCTCATACGGGTAACAATTTCCTCATCCGGCACATGAAGCTCAAGAACGACGTCAATCTTAACGCCCATTTTATCAAGTGCTTCTGCCTGAGGAATGGTTCTGGGGAAGCCGTCGAGGATAAAACCGTTTTTGCAGTCGTCCTCGTCGAGTCTATCCTTGATAATACCTATAACAACCTCATCCGGCACAAGAGCACCCTTTTCGATGTAGCTCTGTGCACTCTTGCCCATTTCCGTACCGTTCTTTATAGCGGCACGGATAATGGCGCCTGTTGAAATTGTGGGGATCTCAAGCTTCTGGCTTACAACCTCTGCCTGTGTTCCTTTACCTGCTCCGGGAGCTCCGAAAAATATAATATTCATCGTTATTCCTCTCGTATGGGGCATCATTCAAGGAAGCCCTTGTAGTGACGCATTGTCATCTGTGCTTCCATTTCCTTAACAGTTTCAAGAGCAACGCTTACAAGAATAAGCAGTGAAGAACCTCCGAATGCAAGGCCTGCAAGCGAGCTGTTAAACATACCGATTACAAGCGGGAGAGTTGCAACGATACCGAGGAAGATAGCACCGATAAGAGTAATTCTGCCGAGAATCTTTGCGATATAGTCGGTAGTAGGCTTACCGGGACGGATACCTGGGATAAAGCCGCCGTTGTTCTTGAGGTTATTTGCAACTTCTATGGGATTGAAAGAAATCGTAAGATAGAAGTAAGCAAAACCGATAATGAGAAGGAAGTATATCACCATGTAAACAGGTGATGTGGAAGAAAACCATCCAACAATCTTGCTCCATACGGAGTCAGTCTTCGGAGGGAAGATAAGTGCGATTGTTGTAGGAATAGCTGCGATGGAGCTTGCAAAGATGATAGGCATGACGCCGGACATATTAAGCTTCATCGGCAGGAAGGTGTTCTGACCGCCGTACATTCTTCTGCCGACCTGACGCTTAGCGTACTGAACGGGAAGTCTGCGTTCTGCGTTAGTAACGTATACAATGAAGATAATCATTACAACGAGGAGAACAACAGTGATTACGGGGATAAGAATACCGAGTGTGGGGTTAAGACGTGCATTCTCAAATGCTGTATAAAGCATACCGGGAAGGCTCGCCGAGATGTTTGCAAAGAGGATAATGGAGATACCGTTTCCGATACCGAACTCATTAATCTTTTCTGCAAGCCACATGATGATAGCAGCACCTGCACAGTAGCTTGCGATGATAACAGCTGCATGGAAGGCAGTGTCAGCACCGGGCATAAGCCAGCCGTTGAACTTGATATAAGTGTAATAACCGATACTTGTAACAAGTGCAAGAGCAACTGTTGCATATCTTGTTATCTGTGTGAGCTTCTTTCTGCCTGCTTCGCCTTCTTTTGAAAGTCTTTCAAGAGCAGGAACAGCAATTGTAAGAAGCTGGATAACGATTGAAGAAGTGATATAGGGTGAAATGGACAGAGCGAACAATGTCGCACGAGTGAATGCTTCACCTGAAAGAATGTTAAAGTAAGCAAACAGGCTTTCCTGATTAGCAATCTCACCCATGAGTGCGGAGTTTATGAACGGAACGGGAATTACCGAACCGATTCTGTAAAGCACAACTATGAAAAGAGTGAAGAGAATCTTCTTTCTGAGATCTTCAATCTTCCATGCGTTCTTGATTGTCTGCAGCACTTCAGATCACCTCAGCCTTTCCGCCTGCGGCTTCAATTTTCTCCTTTGCGGATGCAGAGAATACGGTCGCTTTAACGGTAAGCTTTTTGGTTATTTCGCCTCTTCCGAGAACCTTAAGACCACAAAGCTCCTTCTTTATGATTCCCTGTTCTACAAGAGTTTCGAGTGTTACTGTATCGCCATCGTTGAACTTATCAAGAAGGTCAAGGTTAACGATTGCGTATTCCTTCTTAAACAAGAAGTTGTTGAAGCCTCTCTTGGGGAGTCTTCTGTAAAGCGGAATCTGACCGCCTTCAAATCCGGGTCTTACACCGCCGCCTGTACGAGCGTTCTGGCCCTTATGTCCGCGACCTGCGGTTTTACCGTTACCGGAACCGGGACCGCGACCCTTTCTCCATGCTTTCTTGCTGGAGCCGGCTGCGGGAGTTAATTCATGAAGTTTCATTTTCAGCCCTCCTGTTCAACAGATACCATGTGGCTGATTACGCGGATTTTTCCTTCAGTAACAGCACCGGCGGGTTGAACTGTCGTATCGTTGATCTTGCGTAAGCCGAGGGAGTGAGCAGTTGCAATCTGATTTGCCTTACGTCCGATCAAGCTCTTTGTAAGTGTTATCTTAATCTGTGCCATTGCAAGTTCCTCCTTAGCCTTTGATTTCTTCAACGGTCTTACCGCGCATTTTAGCAACTTCTTCAGCGCTTCTTACTGCGGAAAGTCCTGCAAATGTTGCCTTAACAACGTTGATCTTGTTGTTGCTTCTCAGGCACTTTGCTCTGATATTCTTGATTCCGGCTGCTTCAACAACGGCACGAACCGTACCGCCTGCGATGATACCGGTACCTTCTGCGGCGGGCTTGAGAAGCACTCTTGCAGCGCCAAACTCGCCGATGATATCATGGGGAATAGTTGTATTTTTGAGAGAAACCTCGATAATATTCTTCTTGGCATCCTCAATTGCTTTTCTTATAGCTTCAGGTACTTCGGCAGACTTACCGATACCGTAGCCTACATGACCGTTCTGGTCACCTACTACAACGACTGCAGCAAAGCGCATAATACGTCCGCCCTTAACAGTCTTTGAAACTCTTCTGGTTTCAACGACGGTTTCGACGAGCTCGCCGAGTGTTGCAGGGTCTATATTTCTAGCCATGTTAAACCCTCCTTAGAATTTTAATCCGGCTTCACGTGCGCCTTCTGCGAGTTCCTTAACACGTCCATGGAAAATGTAACCGCCTCTGTCGAAAACAACTTCGGTGATACCCTTTTCGATTGCGCGCTTAGCAACTGCTTCGCCGACCTTCTTAGCTGCTTCCTTGTTTCCGCCGTACATAGCGAAATCCTTTTCATTGGAGGCAGCTGCACAAAGAGTCTTACCGCAGGTGTCGTCTATGATCTGTGCATAGATGTTGCTGAGAGAACGATATACACACAGACGCGGACGGGATGCAGTACCGCTGATCTTACCGCGGACTCTGGTATGTCTCTTTTTACGCTGAATATTACTGTCTTTTCTTGTAACCAATTTTCTGCACTCCCTTCTTTATTACTTACCGGCCTTACCGGACTTACGTCTGATATGCTCGTCAGCATACTTGATTCCCTTGCCGTGGTAAGGCTCAGGAAGTCTCTTACTTCTGATGATTGCGGCAACCTCGCCTACTCTCTGCTTATCTATACCGGAAACAACGATCTTGTTGGTATCAACAACTTCGAATGTGATACCGGGTTCTTCGTCGATCTTAACCAGATGAGAATAGCCGATTGTGAGTACGAGAGTTTTGCCTTCTTTAGCGGCTCTGTAACCCACGCCGTTAACTTCAAGCTCTTTCTTGTATCCGTTGGTAACACCCTCAACCATGTTTGCAATGAGTGAACGTGTTAAACCATGGAGAGCCTTTATCTGCTTTTCCTCGCTGTTACGCTCTACGATAATAGTTCCGTTTTCAGACTTTATTGCCATGTTGGGATTAAAAGTCTGAGTAAGAGTACCCTTAGGACCTTTTACGGTAACGCAGTTATCTGCGCCTATCTGAACGTCAACGCCGGCAGGAACAGCAACAGGCATTCTACCTATTCTTGACATAATGTTTCTCCTTTGCGTTAATTACGATTTTTACGTCCTGTATGCATTTTTCTTTTGCCTTACAGAACAATGTCGTATCGTCTTTGGCAAAAATTCTTACCAGACGAATGCGAGAACTTCACCGCCGACGTGAAGAGCCTTTGCCTTCTTATCGGTCATAATGCCCTTGGATGTAGAGATGATAGCGATACCGAGACCCTTCATTACTCTGGGCATATCTTCACAGCTTGTATAAATTCTAAGACCGGGCTTAGAAACTCTCTTGAGTCCCTGGATGACCTTAGTTTTATTTGCGCCGTACTTAAGAGTTACTCTGATAGTTCCCTGATTTCCGTTATCGAGAACTTCATATCCGCTTATATATCCTTCTTCAACGAGTATTTCAGCGATTGCCTTCTTAACACCGGAAGCGGGGATATCTACAGTTTCGTGCTTTGCCGAATTTGCGTTACGGATACGTGTAAGCATATCTGCTATAACGTCTGTTATCTGCATGATTTGTTAACCTCCTTGTTATAATGTTATGAGATTGATTTTACCAGCTTGCCTTTCTAACTCCCGGAATCTCGCCCTTGTAAGCAAGTTCTCTGAAGCAGATACGGCAAATTCCGTATTTTCTCATATAAGCATGGGGGCGTCCGCAAATCTTGCATCTGTTATATTCGCGAGTAGAAAACTTCTGAGTCTTCTGCTGCTTTAAAACCATTGACTTCTTTGCCATAATCTTTTCTACCTACCCCTCTTACTTTGCGAACGGCGCGCCGAGAAGCTTAAGAAGCTCTCTTGCCTGTTCGTCATCGTTTGCTGTTGTTACAAATACTATGTCCATACCTCTGATCTTTTCGATTTTATCGTACTCGATTTCAGGGAATATGAGCTGTTCCTTAAGGCCGAGAGAATAGTTTCCTCTGCCGTCGAAGGAATCGGGGTTGATGCCCTTGAAGTCACGAACGCGGGGAAGTGCGAGGTTGAAAAGTCTGTCAACGAACTCGTACATCTTCTCGCTTCTGAGAGTTACCTTTGCACCGATCTTCATGCCCTGACGGAGCTTGAAGTTTGCAACCGACTTTCTTGCCAAAGTAGGAACTGCCTTCTGTCCGGTGATGGTTTCAAGGTCTGTGATTATATTGTCGATAACCTTTGCGTTATCTTTAGCGTCGCCCGCTCCGATGTTGATAACAACCTTATCGAGCTTGGGTATCTGCATCGGGCTCTTATACTCGAACTTCTTCATAAGTGCGGGAGCGACTTCGTTCTTATAATAATCTCTAAGTCTTGCCATTTTGTTTCTCCTCCCTCACGAATTAAAGAATTTCTCCGCACTTTGCGCAAACACGGACTTTCTTTCCATCTTCGAGTGTCTTATGAGCCACTCTTACGCCCTTGTCGCACTTAGCGCAGTATACGTTAGCCTTGGATGCATAGAAAGCGCCTTCTGTCTTTATAAGACCGCCTTCCTGTCCCTGACGTCTGGGTTTTACATGCTTTGTTACGAGATTTACTCCCTCAACAATTATCTTGCCTTCTCCGGGGGATACCTCAAGCACCTTACCCTTTTTGCCCTTATCGTCACCGGAGTTGATTACTACGGTGTCATCCTTACGGATTGCGAGCTTTTTCTGATATTTTGTCAATGCCATTTGTCTTATCCTCCCTTAAAGTACTTCCGGTGCGAGGGAGAGAATCTTAAGATAATCCTTTTCACGAAGCTCTCTTGCTACCGGGCCGAATATACGTGTACCCTTGGGGTTCTTATCTGCATTTATTATAACAGCCGCATTTTCATCGAATCTGATATAACTGCCGTCTGCACGTCTGAGGCTCTGAACTGTTCTGACAACAACTGCCTTAACAACCTCACCCTTCTTTACAACGCCGCCGGGTGTTGCCTTTTTAACAGCACATACCACAACGTCACCGATGCGGGCATATCTTCTGCCTGTACCGCCGAGCACACGGATGCACATGAGTTCCTTGGCGCCGGTGTTATCGGCTACCTTCATGAACGTCTGCTGTTGTATCATGTTTTGTGTCCTCCTTAGTAGATTGTATCGACCTTATAGATACAATATCTTATTTTGCCTTTTCGATTATTCTGACAAGTCTCCATCTCTTATCTCTTGAGAGGGGTCTTGTTTCCATGATTTCGACCTTATCGCCGATATTGCACTCGTTGAGTTCGTCATGAGCCTTGAACTTAACAGTTCTCTTAATGACCTTCTTGTAAAGCGGGTGCTTAACGCTGTCCTTGATGGAAACTACGATTGTCTTGTCCATCTTATTGCTGGACACGATACCAACTCTGGTCTTTCTGAGATTTCTTTCCATACTCTAAAACTCCTTTCCCGCTTACGCCTGTTTTTCGGTGAGAACAGTGAGTATCCTTGCGATGTTCTTCTTGGTTTCAACGATCTTCTGAGGATTGTCGAGCTGATGGATCGCATGCTGGAAACGCAGATTAAAGAGTTCTGCCTTCTGTTCTTTAAGGAGCTCTGCGAGCTGTTCGGAGGTTTTCTCTCTTATTTCTGTAATTTTCATTGCTTATGCCTCCATTCCGTCTGCTTTTTTCACAAACTTACACTTAACAGGCAGCTTGTGGGAAGCAAGACGCATTGCCTCACGAGCCTGTTCTTCCGTTACTCCGCCCATTTCAAACATTACTCTGCCGGGCTTAACAACGGCTACCCAGTACTCGGGAGAACCTTTACCGGAACCCATTCGGGTTTCAGCCGGCTTTTCTGTTACCGGCTTATCCGGGAATATCTTAATCCAAACTTTACCGCCACGCTTAACATATCTTGTCATAGCGATACGGGCTGCCTCTATCTGGTTGCTGGTTATCCAAGCAGGTTCTACTGCCTGAAGACCGAACTCGCCGTTAGAAACCGTGTTGCCGCGAGTGGCCTTACCGGTCATTCTGCCTCTTTGTACTCTTCTGTACTTTACACGCTTTGGCATCAACATGGTTATCTTTCTCCCCCTTCAGCCTTCTTTGAGGGTGCCTTCTGCTGTCTCTTTGCAGCGTTTGCAAGGACTTCGCCTCTGTATATCCAAACCTTAACACCTATCTTACCGTAGGTTGTGTTTGCTTCCCAGAAACCGTACTCAATGTCAGCTCTGAGAGTCTGAAGCGGAATTGTTCCCTCGTGATAATGTTCTGATCTTGCGATTTCCGCACCGTTAAGACGGCCGGAAAGCTGAACCTTGATACCCTTTGCTCCGAGCTTCATGGTTCTGCCGATTGCCTGCTTCATTGCTCTTCTGAAAGCAATTCTTCTTTCGAGCTGAGAAGCGATTGACTCTGCAACGAGCTGTGCGTTGAGGTCAGGCTGCTTAACTTCGATTACATTTACAAGGCAAGTCTCGCCTGTGAATGCTTCGATTTCGGCCTTAAGCTTATCAATTTCTGCACCCTGCTTACCGATGATAATACCGGGCTTTGCGCAATGGATAAATACCTTTACTTTTTTGCCTTCGCGTTCGATTTCAATTTCGGGAACGCCGGCACCCTGAAGTTTCTTCTTCAGCCAGGTTCTGAGCTTGTAGTCTGCTACAAGAGTATCTCCGAATACTTCGTCTTTAACGAACCATCTGGAATTCCAGTCTTTAATTACGCCCACACGCAGTCCGTGGGGATTTACCTTCTGACCCATACTCCGTAAAAAGCCTCCTTTGTTGGATTTGCGTCATTTATTGACACATCTTTGATTTTAAAGTTAATTTGTGCGATTATTCCTTTTCAGCAACCGCGAGAGTGATGTGAGAGCTTCTCTTAAGAATTCTGAATGCTCTTCCCTGTGCACGGGGCTGAATTCTCTTAGCGGTTCTTGCGGGAGTTACGAAGCACTGTGAAACGTAGAGCTTGGATACATCCATGCTGTGGTTTGTTTCAGCGTTGGCAACTGCCGACTTAAGGAGCTTTGCAACGGGCTCGCTTGCTGCCTTAGGTGTGTTAGCAAGGATTCCGGCTGCGGTCGCAACATCTTTATTTCTGATGAGATCGAGAACAATCGAAACCTTTCTGGGAGATATTCTCAGATCTCTTAAATATGCTTTTGCTTCCATTGATGAGTTTGCCTCCTTTCGCATATGTTCCGCAAAACGCTTTGCGGTGTGTTATGCGTTTGTAAAGTTACCGTTATTTGTTGGTTGTCTTAGAGCCTGCATGTCCCTTGAATGTTCTTGTGGGAGCAAATTCTCCGAGCTTATGTCCGACCATATCTTCGGTTACATATACCGGAACGTGCTTTCTTCCGTCATGAACGGCAATTGTATGTCCCACGAAATCAGGGAATATTGTGGAAGCTCTTGACCATGTCTTGAGAACTCTCTTTTCGCCCTTTTCGTTCATCTCTGTGATTCTTGCGAAAAGCTTAGCTTCAACGTAAGGTCCCTTTTTAATGCTTCTGCTCAAACTTATTCCTCCTTACTTGCTCACCGATGCGAATTACTTATCGTTTCTGCGCTTTACGATGAACTTATTGGTGCGATTCTTCTTATTACGTGTCTTATAACCCATTGCAGGCTTACCCCAAGGTGTAACAGGTGTAGGACGGCCGACAGGGGCTCTACCTTCACCACCACCGTGCGGGTGATCGCAGGGGTTCATTACGGAACCGCGTACGGTAGGACGGATGCCCATATGGCGCTTCTTACCAGCCTTACCGATGTTGATGTTTTCATGCTCGAGGTTACCAACCTGACCG
>JAZQGP010000025.1:0-12244 GCA_045540015.1 Eubacteriales bacterium | reverse complement strand
GAAGGCATCAACGCTGCTATGAAGGCTGCTGCTTCTGCTTCCTACGGGTACAACGAAGACCAGATCGTTTCCAGCGACGTTATCGGTATGAAGTACGGTTCTCTCTTCGATGCAACTCAGACAATGGTTGCTAAGATTGACGAGGACACATATCAGGTACAGGTTGTTTCCTGGTACGACAACGAAAACAGCTACACAAGCCAGATGGTTCGTACAATCAAGTACTTCGCTGAACTTGCATAAGCTGACCAAAAGTCAATATTTAAAGGCTATGGCATTATGCCGTAGCCTTTTTTCTTGCTGTTTTCATGACGGTTATTCTGCATTTTTTATCTTATGTTTATCTCTTTAAGTTTCTTTCTGCACGTTTTCCAATCGGGAAAAGCTTTACAAAGCTCATCATAAAAGCGCTGCGAGTGATTGGGTACGAGAAAATGCGTAAATTCATGATGCACTACGTATTCGATACACTCAGTCGGTGCAAAGCAAAGCGCCGTGTTAAAGGTAAGCACTCCTTTTTTTGTGTGACAGTTTCCCCACTGGGACACCATTCTGCGGAACTTTATCTGCGGATAAGCAATGCCGAGTTTTTCGTAGTATGGGTACACTTTTTTGCAAAAGTCAGTTACAACTTGCTTTATTTCGCAGTCCTCAAAATACCGTATTTTCTCTTGTTGTGTCTTGCTTTGGTATTTATCAAGGGCTTTTAGTATAAACTCCGCTTTTGACTGCACAAAATGCTCAATTACAAAAACAGGAACGCGCCTGTTTGCAGAAACGTGCACCGAACCGTCTGATTTTATGCGAAGATTTATATTCTTTACGCTTTTATACTCAAGCGTGTATTGTACGGTTTTCCCGCAAAGCTCTATTGTTTTATCCAATTTATGTTTCTCCGTTTTGATTTTTTTCGGTTTTATTTTATCACGGAAACGAAAAAATGTAAATACAAAAAAAGAGCTGTTTAAAACAGTTCTACATGTTTACTTTATGTTGGGTTGGGTTAAAGGGGAATTCTTAACTTGTCGACCTGGATATACAATTTTGAAACTGTAGTTTTATTTTTCGTACTTTTGTCCCGAAACAAAAGTACCAGCTATGCATACCAAACATACACCAAATCAAAGATTTGGGATGTTTGTGTAAAAAGTTCTCCGCTCGATGGCTCGGTCAAGGTTATGCAAAATCTGTAATTTGCTTCATTTGACCATTAATGAGGTCAAATGAAGGTACAACAAAAAGTCTGTTTCATCCTCTTGACCTGCGCTAATTTCTCTCCTTTGCCGCGGCGGCTTACCTCTCACGTGGGTTGTAAAATAAGGATGTTAAAAACATAAAACAGTTTTAATACAGCCTCGTTTTCAGATTTTGCCCAAATATGCACTTCCGTGAAATTGATGTTGTTTAAACATCAATTTCACCGTTCAAAAGTTCTTGCTAAGCTTCTTTCAAGAAGCGTGCTTACTTTCTTTCAAGAAAGTAAGTTATTCTCCAAAGAAATGATACTCAAGTCTCTGGCAGATATAGTGATATGTGGGAAGCGTAAGCTCCTGAATTTTGAAGGTTTCTGTTTCAGGAACTCTTATGCACACGTCGCTGATTTCGGAAAGCTTGCTTTCCTTCTGTCCTGTTATGGAAATAACCTTTATGCCAAGTGCTTTTGCGATTTTCGCGGCGTAAACTACGTTCTTTGAGTTGCCTGAGGTTGAAAGCGCCAGAAGCACATCATTTTCCTTTGCATAGCCGAGAACCTGCTGAGCGTATACAAGCTCGCTCTTTTCGTCGTTTGCATATGCCGAGATAAGTCCTGCATGAGCACAGAGAGAAATTGCAGGAAGTCCGAGCTGAACATTTTCAGCAATAAACTGCGCATCCTCATATCCGCACTTTTCAAGCTTTTTGAGAAGCTCACCATTGTCGCGGCGCTTTAACATAAAGCCCTTCATAAGCTCGCCAACGATATGGTCGCTGTCGGCAGCACTTCCGCCGTTTCCGCAGATAAGAAGCTTGCCGCCCTTTTCATACATCTGTATGAGCATGTCAACCGAGCTTTCAATTTGATTTTTGCTTGCCTCAAGAACGGCAAATCTGTTGTAAAAATTCTTCATTGGTATTCCCTCTCTTTTTTATTTTTATTGTTTTTCTTCAAGTGCCATTGCCGAAAGTGCCAGTGCCGCATAATCTCCGAGGTTTTCACCGAGAAGTGCAGGCTCAATTCTGACCTTTCTTTCGCCGTATTTCAAGCATTCTCTCTGCAGAGCATTTTCCATTGTAGGAACAATGTGTTCTCTGCTTCTGCGGAATATGCTGCCTATAACTATCATATCGGGATCAAGTATATCAATAACAACCGACAAGCCTTCGCCAAGCTTCTGTCCGCAAACAGCATAAATGTGCTTTGCATCCTCGTATCCTTCGTCGGCTTTTTTGCCGATGGTTGCGGCAGTTATGTTCTCAAGCTCGCTCTCGTCCTTACAGAAGGAACAAGTTTTACCCTGTGCAAGCGCATCTTTGGCATAAAATTTGCCAAGCTGTGCAATTCCACCGCCCGAGCAAAAGCCCTCAAACGAGCCTGCTTTACCGTAACCCACAGGGCCGTCGGGTGCAAGCCTTATATGACCCGCTTCGCCTGCAAGATAGTTTGAGCCCGAATATATTTTTCCGCCGAGGATAAGTCCGGCGCCAAGACCTGTTCCGAAGGTAAAGAATATCATATTCTGCGTGCCTTTACCTGCACCGAAGCGCCATTCGGCATATGCACACGCATCGGCATCGTTACACAGCTTTACGGGACAGCCGTATTTTTCCTTTAACATATCCGTTATATGTACGTCATCCCAGCCCGGCAAATTCGGCGGTGACATTATAACACCTCGAACCGGGTCAAGCGGACCGCCGCAACTTATACCGATACTCTCTATATTATCGGTAAGCTTCTCAGCCATTTCCATCATCTGTCCGATTATAACCTCGGGAGCAATTCCTTTTCCGGTCTGCACGACCAATTTATCGGAAATTACAAGCTCGCCGTCTTTTTCGTATCCGACACTGACAGCGCATTTTGTACCGCCTATATCAAATCCAACAAGCATAATTTGCATCCTTTCACACATTCTGTTACATACAGTATACCATTAAAACGGGGTTATGTAAAGTATAAAAATCGCAGAATACATTAAGAAAATCGGGGAAAATACTGTTTCGGGCTTCACCGTGTATGTTATTTATGTTTGATTGGTTTAAATGGAGATTTCACATCATACCGACCAAAACACATGAATTTGAAAATGCAGTTTCATTTTTTCGTACTTTCCGCCGGAGGAAAGTACTACAAAGTCCGCCCATGGGAACTACGTTCCCCTCGGTCACCCCCTCCTTGTCGCCGACGCCTGCCATTTTCACAATACGCAAAGGATTATTTATCTCTTCGCTCTTATTTTGCATGCACTTGCCGCTTCCATAGCTTACGGCGATGACTTGTAAGATTATATAACTGCATAATTATGCAAACACAACCCATCGAGCGACCGAAGGAAGCGTGCGACAACAGACAGCTCGTCGGAGATACAAAGTATCAGCGACAAACAGAAATCGTCTTCGGGATATTGCCGTAAGCTATAGAAGCAGGCTTTCGCGTGGATAATAATAAGAGTTTAAATTATCTTTTATGTTTGTCATACTGACAAGGCGTCGGCATAAGGGAGTGATTATCAAGAGAACCGTAGGTTCTTTTGAGAGCCCTCTTTTGGTTCGTTTTCTGGGCGAACAGACGTGGTGCTCGTAGAGTAAAATGAAAGCCCCCACGGCAGTGGAAAACCATAAACTTGGTTTATGCCAACCTGCCGATAGGCAAAAGTGTTGTGAAATTGAAGTTGTTCAGACTTCAATTTCACCGTTCAAAAGTTCTTGCTAAGCTTCTTTCAAGAAGCGTGCTAAGCTTCTTTCAAGAAGCGTACTTACTTTCTTTCAAGAAAGTAAGTTATATTATCTCGGCAGTCACCTTGCTGTAATACTCGCTCACAAGCTCTCTTGAAACAAGACCTGTCTGTTCAAACTGCGTGTTTGCCGCACCGCACGCCATGCCGAGCTTTATCGAATCCACCGTACTCATGCCTCTGTCAAGTGCGACTGCAATTCCGCCAACCGTGCTGTCACCGGAGCCTACCGTGTTTACCGCCGTAAGCTTTGGCGGCATGAAGCGAAGATACTCGCCTTGGACAAGTGCGGCAGCGCCTTCTGCTCCGAGAGTTACAAACGGAACACTAACACCCATATTATAAAGCTCATCAAGACACTTTTTAAGCTGTGAATCAGTTTCGGGTTTTGTACCGAAAATCTGAAGCAACTCGTCGTTATTGGGTTTCACCATAAACGGCTTTTCCTTTATAACATCAGAAAGCATCTTTCCGCTTGTGTCGCAAATGATTCTTTTACCTGCTTTATGAGCCGTTTTTACAAGGCTGCAATAAAATGAGCTGTCAAGTCCCAAAGGCAGGCTTCCCGATGCTACCGCAATGCTGCAATTTGCAATTTGCTTTGAAAACTCTGTTTCAAAGCTTTTTCTTTCATCCGGAGTTATACACGGTCCTTTGTCGAGAATTTCTCCCGATTTTCCGTCTTTATCCGTTATATTTACGTTTGTGCGTGTTTCGCCCGAAGCCCTTGTAAAAGCACACCTTATTCCGAGCTTTTCAACCTCATCCTCTATAAACTGTCCTGCATAGCCGCCGACAAAGCCCATGGCACAAGCATCTGCACCGAGAAGCCTTGAAACTCTCGCAACATTTATTCCCTTTCCGCCTGCGGACACGGTAACGCTCAAAGGCCTATGAACCTCGCCGAGCGTGAAGTTTTCAACACGGTACACTCTGTCAACTGCAGGATTTGCTGTTACGGTAAGTATCATTTTATTCTCCTTAAAATATACCTTGGGACTGCCCTTTCGGACAGTCCCGTTTGTTATATAATTACGGTTTTATTTCGGTTACAACCACGTTGTCAATCTGATAGTTCCATGCATAGCCTTGTGACGGGTCTACAAATATTGAGAACATATCTGCAGAACGGATTTCGCTGTTTGGTGAAACAGTGAATGTTGTTGTGAACTTCTTCCAGCCGTCCTTGGGCGAAATATCAAGATGTCCGCTTGTGTGGTCTGTGCTGTCTTTTCCGGGTTCTTTGTAAACTGCGTTTACACAAACAAAGGTTGCGGCATCAGTGTTACCCGAAACGTCTCCGAGAACCTTTACGTCAAAGGAAACCTCATAGGTTGCGCCGGGAGTATAGAGAACCGTGTGTCTGAGATAAGACCAGCTCTTACCCGTAGACTTTGACTTGAGGTTATAAACCTTGTTATCGGGATTATCGGAATCCTTTACAACGGTAATGTCACAGTTGGGGCTGAAGAATGCAAATCTGTCGCCCTCAGCATCACCGTTTACGATTTCAAAGGCTGTAAGCGGCTTTTCCTCTGCACCTTCTTCATAAATGCAGCGGATATAGTCAATTTCTGCAGAGCCCTCGCCGCCAAGGAAGTCAAATCTGAGCTGTATTATTGTTCCTGCCCAGCCGATATTGCCTGAGAAATCGAAGATGTATTCCTTGAATTCTTTACTGTCTTCACGCAAAATGTCAACTCTGCAGGTCTTTGCCTCGTTGAGAGTTTTGTCTGCAGCGGTAGCAAAGTAGATGGTAGGAACCTCTTTCTCTTTGTCCTCGGGGAAATCAGCCCTCATTCTTACTGCAATCTTCTTGATGTTTGATGCGGGAATTTCAAGACCGCTCATTGTAAGCATCGGGTCATACTTCTGCTTCTGATCTCTCTCAATGGCAGTAAGATACATTATACCGTCCTCGGCTACCAACTGTGTTGTTTGGCCGGGATTCCAGTTTTCGTTGTCGCCGGGAATATTGAATTCCCATTCGAAAGGCTTTCTCGCATCAAGTATATCCTTATACTTCTTATCTATAAGAGATACGTTTATTGTCTTTCCTTCAACCTCAATGTTGTTAATCTTTGCTGTATCAAGCAACCAGAAGTAAGGAATAAGAGGAAGTCCGTCGTAAAGCTCAAGCTTCTTAGCAAGCTTTGTTTCTTTGCCGTCAACAAGAGCAATATCGCTGCCGACGTTCATTTCAATTTCAACGCCGCTTCTTGTGAGCATGTAGAGTCTGCCTGTAAGTCTCGACCACTCATAGTAAATGTTATGAAGTGAGAAAAATCCAAAGTAGGGTTCTGCCACAACATAGCATTCGCCATTCTCCATCTTGGGATCCTTATTGGGAGTATACTTGACACCGTCAACATAAATTGTATAAGGTTTCTGGCTTTCGTCCATGCTCATGAGATTGATTGCGGCAATGCTTACAGAAGCCTGTTCCTTAGCAGTAAGGTCGAATCTGAGCTTAATAACATTACCCTTCCACAAAACATTACCTGTGGTCTTGATGTAGTAGTCAACAAAGTCATCAGACTTCTTGATTGTAAAAGCAAATGAACGCTTCTGCGAATCGGAAGGCTCTGCCGCTGTTCCGAAGAACACCTCTGCATTTGAATCCTTATCAGCCTTTGCTCTTACATGGATATATTCAACAGTTTCAGCTTCCACATCAACGGGATTGAGTTTTGCATCGTTATATATACCCGAGTCATTTGCATTCGGAACGGTCTCAATAACCTTACCGTCATTCTTGAATGAGGAATAACCGAAGTTCTTACTCCAGTTTGCAAGGTCGAGTGCCTTTACAACCTTCCGTGGAATATCATTTTCGGAGGATTCTCTAATATAGTCATGGTTTGCAAGAGTTGTTTTTGCTCCCGTATACATGTGACCGAGTCTTGCCTTCTGGGTTTCGGTAGGCTTTACGTTGTAAGGTGTGGTGTCAACGTCGTCAACAAGAACCTTTCTTACATTGTCAAGATAACCGAAGCCGTGAACGCCTGCGGGCATTACATATGTACCTTCACCGTATTCGTTCCATGTGGAAATAAGAACAAGCTGCTTCTTCCAAGTTTCTTCTTCATCTGCAAATCTTGGTAGATATACATCTCTGATGTATTCAAGCTGCTTCTTATGCTCATCAAGGCTTGCCATATCCTTTCTTGAATATACCCAGCCGATATTATTAAAGCCGACGCTTGCTGTAGGAATTACATGTGTGCCAAAGCTTGCGTTATTTTCAAGCCGCTTCATTGCAGTATCGCAAAGGATACCGTCCTGCTGCCAGTGGTAAGCGTATCCGCCGTCACCGCCGAGAGCCTTAATCTTCTTGAAGGTAGCTTCTTCCTGGCTATGGCTGTCTGCAAAGAGAATAGTCATGCCGTCAAAGCCATACTTCTTGATGTCTTCTTCCATGAAGGCACGAGCTTCTCTTGCACCAGCTTCACCGCCGAAAGCTTCCTCGAACTTTGCATAGTTCCAGATAGTTATAACAGGTTTATTATCGATAGTGAAGAATCTGGGGTCTTTGAAGTAATAGTCTACCCAGTATTTCCATACATATTCCTTAAACTGCTCAAGACTGCTTACATGTTTTCCGGAGTTTTCCCACATGAAGGTAAACTTCATCATGTCGGAATACTTTGCGTTAAAGAAGCCGTCATGCAGAGCATAATTCAGATTTGCTCTCTTTATCGGTTCTTTTATATCGTTTGCAATACCATATACACAGAAATGCTGAACCTCAATACCGTGCTCAACCATGTATTTGATTTCCCAGTCTGCAACCTCCGGCAAACCTTCATCATAGAAGCCAAGATATGTTTCCTTATCTTCAAATGCACTAACCGCTGACCATGTTTTGTTTGCAGTTGTGCCCTGTCTCCAGAGAGAACATACATTGAGCATAACCTCGTACTTGTCGGAGAACGCGGGTACAGGTGTAGGACAATAGTCATCATATTCGTGTGTGAGGTAAACCGTAACATCGTCAAAGGAAAGACTTGTGTCCTTATCGGGAGCAAAGGTGATTGTTACGTTATCGGCGTAGGTTGCCTTTGAGTTATTTGCGTATGTACCGACAATCTTACCGTTTATTTTATAGGTTGTAGTGCCCTTCGTGGTGTTTGTTTCAATTCTGAGGCACTGCCAGATATTATTTGTGTGGTGACGGAGTTTTTTTCCGTTTGTCGTGAGAATTTCGTCACCGCTTATTGTCATTGAAGAAACCGACTCATTACCTGCATTGAGGCTGATTGTTGCACTCTTAGCAAGTTCAGGCATAAGCACATAGGTCTCAAATACGATATTACCGGAGATTTTCGGGAATGTCTTCTTTGCAACGTGTGTAGAACCCGCCTTGGCATCAACCTTCATTGAAAGTCTGTCGTCGCCGGACTGTCCTCCAACATCTGCGAGCTTGAAATCACCCGTCACATCCCAATATTCAGGAACACCGTCAACAGAACAGCTGACAAACCTGTCGTTTACAAGATAGTTCTGATAAACTGCGAGATTGGAAATTGAGAATGAAACACTTGAAGCTTCCTTTGTTGTTCCTATATAGAATCTGCCTGCGGTTACATCATTTATCTTATAATCGCCGTAGAACTTGCCATCGATATAAAGTTTTGATGTATTTGCATCAAGGTCCATGTCAAGACGGAACTTAATCTTCTTGCCGAACACGTTGTACTTTGTATCAACACCGTTGAGAAGATGCTTTCCGCCCTTTATTTCAAATCTGAAAAGGTCATTTTTATTATCATCGGTGATTGCCATATACACGCCGTCGCTGTTTGCGGAATTAAATGTCACACCGCTTTCAACAGTCAAAAGGCCTTCGCTTACATCGTCAAGATCTCTCCATACGGTAATAGGATAATCGGGAGAAGTATCAGCGAATGTTGTGAGGTTGTTGCTTACAACTCTTGAAAGGTTTCTGTTCTCATAGAACCAAGACGTATCGCGTACATCAACTGCAGACTGCTGAGCCACAGCAGATATTTCATCTATAAGATAATATGCATCATTATAGTCTGCAAGAACAAGCTCTTTTTTGAGTCTTGTTTCGGGAAGTGCCGCACGTCCGATAATTGCGGACATTTCGCTTCTCTTAATGTCGCTTGCAGGATTGAATGTACCGTACTCATCGTTACCCATTACAACACCTGCGTTATAGAGCATGAGAAGTTCTTCTGCTCCTTTGTTTGTTTTGGGCATATCAGGCACACGCTTAACATCGTTAATCGCATTATAGTATGATGCAGGAAGCGCTCTTGCGAATATGAGAGCAACCTCTGCACGTGTTGCGTTTCTTGTGTAGTTATCATACTCGCCTTTGAGTATAATTCCGTTTTCAAGACAGTATGCAACATAGCTGTCATACCAGTTTCCCGTCTTACTGTTTTCGGGTGCTGTTTTTCCGTTGTAAATTGCGTTGACTCTTGCAGCTACGGTTACTGCCTGGGCAAGAGTAACATTTCCTTCGGGACTGAACACACCGTCGCCCGTTCCGTTCATAAACGAAAGCTCATATGCATTCTGTACATCTTCCTTGTACCATGCACCGCTTTTTACGTCGGAAAACATTCCGTCTGTGTACTGTGCAGTTTTTTCAAACTGTGCCGCACCTGCACAAAGCGTAAGTGCAAGTACTGCCGCCGTTACGGCAAAGAGTAGTTTTTTCATGGGTCTTCCTCCTGTGTTTTTTTATAAAATGCTCAATGATATTCTACCATTTATAAGCATTTGTGTCAATACATATTCGTACACTTTTGATAGTTTTAATACCGAAAGCAATGCAATACATGTACAAATATTCTATACTATACAAAGTGTTTCTGTCAATACAAAAATCTTGCAGGAAGTATAAATATTTTCCACCGAGTGAAAAGTTTTTTATTCTGAACGTTTTTTGCGCGCAAGCTCTCTCGAAGTCCGTTTTTTTGTACTGCGAAAGGTGTAGAATAATGTCAGAAACAAAAAACACAAGGAGGACAAAACAATGAAAACAGCTTACACAACATCGGTTATAGCAGGAGGACTTCTCATACTGGGCGCTGCGGGAGGCTGCGACCTTGGCTCAGCTTCTCTTACGTGCGCCATCATGCTCATGCTGGCAGGCTTTGCTCTTTGTATTTTCGGACTTCTCACACCAAAATACATCTCAAGGCGCAATCGCTCACGCATCCTGCGCATACGCAAAGCCGAAAACAAAGCCTACTCTGCAAAGCAAAAAAGAATTGCCCCGGCAAACGATATTACCGAGGCAAGAAAAAGCTTTGTACTTATAAAGGAAATCTGATTAAAGCACGCCGAAATGCTCAAGGATTATTTTAAGTCCGAGGATTACTAGCACAACACCGCCCGTAATCTGAGCACGCTTATTATACTTTGTGCCGAACACGCTTCCGACCTTGACGCCGAGTGCCGAAAGAAGGAATGTGACAACGCCGATGAAAGTAACAGCGTAGCCTATATTCACGTTTTCCATCATGGCAAAAGAAACACCGACAGCAAGTGCATCTATGCTTGTCGCAATTGCAAGCATAAGCATTTGTTTAACACCGAGTGAGCAGTCAACGCACTCGTCTTCTTCAAGTGCTTCGCGAATCATGTTTATGCCTATAAACGCGAGAAGTCCAAAGGCAATCCACGGAGCTACCGCATCAACAAACGTTTTAAACTGACAGCCGAGAAGATATCCGATTGCAGGCATGAGCGCCTGAAATGCACCGAACCAAAGTCCCACCCATGCAGCGCTTTTGAAATTTATATTCTTCAAGGCAAGTCCCTTGCAGACGGACACAGCAAATGCATCCATTGAAAGCACAACAGCCATTATGAAAAGCTCTGAAAGTCCCATAATTTCCTCCAAAAACAACGTATCGGTATTGTATCACAATTCTCTTTTTATGTCAACAAAAAGCCGTTCTTTTTACAGTTACTTGACATTAATGTGATTTTTCATTATTATATTTATGAAAGCAATTTGAGAAAAGGAACAGTAAAAAGAAAAAATATGCTTCTTGAATACAAAACCGACAAAAGCTCGGCGGGAAAAACGGTAAAACAGATAATATACGAGCATTTTTCGCTCTCGTCGCGGCTTGTGACAAAGCTCAAAAACAGCGGCGGAATACGCGTTAACGGCGAAAATGTGACGGTGAGATATGTCCTGAAGGAAAACGACATTCTTTCGCTTATGCTTGACGAGGAAAACGCTTCAGGCATTGAGCCTGTAAACATACCTCTTGACGTAATCTACGAGGACGAATACATTCTTGCCGTCAACAAGCCCTCGGCAATGCCGACTCACCCTTCATACAAGCACCGCACCGACACGCTTGCAAACGGCGTTATGTACAGATACCGTCATATTTCCTTTACGTTTCGTGCAATAACGAGGCTTGACGAAGACACCACGGGAATTGTTCTCATTGCAAGGGACGCAAACACGGCGCAAAAGCTATCGCTTCTCATGCGTGACGGAAAAATAAAAAAGCAGTATCTTGCAATCTGCGACAGCGCTCCGAAAGAGCTTAAAGGCGTTATAGATGCGCCCATTGCACGTGACGAGGCAAGCGTTATAAAGAGGAAAATTTCGTCCGACGGAAAAAGTGCCGTGACAGAGTACGAGGTGCTTCGGGTGCTTTATGACGGAAAATGTCTTATAAGGCTATTTCCCAAAACGGGGCGCACGCACCAGATAAGGCTTCATCTTTCCCACATCGGCTGTCCGATAAACGGAGATTTTCTATACGGAGTACAAAAAGCAAACGAACGTGCTTTACTTCACTGCGAGGCGCTTAGCTTTATTCATCCCGAAACGGGAGAGGAAATGCTGATAAAAGCAGGGTTGCCGGAGGACATGAGTGTGCTTTTGGAAAAGCAGTGAAACACAAAAAATGGAGCTGTGGCAAAACAGCTCCATCGCTTCTTGAAAGAAGCTTAGCAAGAACTTTTGATGGCATATCCGAACGCGATAAGCCGTTCATGGATTATTTCGCCCCAACATATTTACGCCGTCCGCATATAAGGCACGCGGACGGCTTGTTTCTTTATAAAATGCTGTAGTCTTAAAGAAGAGAAAAAACACCCAAACAAACAACAATGGCACTTGAGAAAAAGCTCGCGTAGCGAAGCACGTTGAAGCTTTATTCGTGAACGTAAATCTCCTCGGGTTAAAGTGTTCAAGAAAGAAAAAGTCCGCGAGCTGAGGGAGGACTACCCAGAGGAACCGTAGGTGCCTGTGGGCGTGCTCTTTCGGTTACCTTTCTGCACGAGCAGAAAGAGTAACGCCA
>JAZQGP010000024.1:0-38621 GCA_045540015.1 Eubacteriales bacterium | reverse complement strand
TAAATTCAATTTTTCTTATTGACGAAATGTTGTAAAATTGAAGTTGTTTAAACCTCGTTGAAATTGCAAAAGACAAACCGTGAAATCGAAGTTCTTCAAATTTCGATTTCACAAATGAAAAATTCTTTGCTTACTTTCTTTCAGGAAAGCGTTAAGTTTCCTAAATTCAATTTTCTTATTGACGAAATGTTGTAAAATTGAAGTTGTTTAAACCTCGTTGAAATTGCAATAGACGAACCGTGAAATCGAAGTTCTTCGAATTTCGATTTCACAAATGGAAAGTTCTTTGCTTACTTTCTTTCAAGAAAGTAAGCGCCCACCAGGCCGTAGATTTCACGATGAAAAACCCTGCTTACGCAAGGCGGTGTCCTAACAGAAGATTTCGTGCTACCAACGTCCGTAGTCTCCGGTCCTTTTCCGGCTCATGTCCGGGGAGCGGGAGAAAACGGGAGGTCTGCATCCTGTCTTCGGGAAATCGGACTCCAATTCATATTTGTGGGTCTCTATGCATGAAATCACACGAGAAAGGCAGGTGATAAGGCTGCGTTATAAGTTTACGCAGAAATTCTTTTAATTATTCTTCGTCTTCGGAAGCATCGTGGTCAATTTCGGACATGAATTCGTCTTCAAAAGCATCAGCAACCTTGTCAAACTCGTCGTCGTCCTCTATTGTAAGGAGAACCTCGTCTCCGTTTTCGTCTTCCGTTATCTTGAGAATAACATATTCATCCTCGGTGCTGTCAGCAGGAATGAGAGCGACATAGCTTTCGCCGTCTATCTCCATGTTGCCGATAAGCTCGAAATCGCTTTCGTTGCCTTCTTCATCGGTAAGTGTAAACACCTGGGGTTCAAATTCAAATGTTTCTTCTGCCATTCTTAGTTCACTCCAATCTCTGAATGTAGTTATATTCTATAATATTTTTTGTATTCTGTCAAGAGATAAAACTCTCATTTGCGCCGAAACACCTTTGTTTTTACTGTATTTTCAGTCAAAAACCGTCATATTTCGACATTTTTTACATTCATTTATCCGTTTTTATTCTGCTCCAGTATTCCTGAGCCGCCTTTTCGGTTTTGTTGTCACCGTACTCGTAATAAACCCTGTCCTTTATGTCATCGGGCAAATACTGCTGCTTGTAGTAGTGGTTGGGATACGGATGCGGATAAACATAGTCCTTGTTCTTGTTTGCCGAGGGCTGCATTGAATCGCGGATGTAATCGGGCATATGCTGACCGAGTCCGCGTCTTACATCCTCTGCTGCAAGTGCATAAGCATCGTGTGCTGAGTTTGATTTTGGAAGCGTTGCAAGATATATTACAGCCTCTGCAAGAGGAAGCCTTGCTTCGGGAAGCCCGAGCTGCACAGCGTTGTCACAACAAGCCTTTACCACACACACTGCCATGGGATGCGCAAGTCCTATGTCCTCACTTGCTATAACAAGCAGTCTTCTTATCGGAGACAATAAATCTCCCGCTTCAAGAAGCCTTGCAAGATAGAACAGTGCCGCATTTTCGTCAGAACCGCGAATGGACTTCTGAAACGCCGAAAGCAGGTCGTAATGCTCGTTTCCGTCCTTGTCCATTTTAAGAGCAAAACCGCTTATTGACTGCTCTGCAAGAGAAGCGTCCATGTGTCCTTTTCCTGCGCTGTAGCAAAGCTCAAGCGCACCTATTGCACGTCTCACGTCTCCGTTTGCACTTTCCGCAATATAGTCAAGCGCCTCGTTTCGTTTTTCGGCATCAAAATCCTTGTTGTTGGAAGTGTTTTCTCCGTCAAGAATTTCCACAGCTCTGTCAAGCGCTTTTCTTATATGCGAAGCCTTGCAGGATTTAAACTCAAACACAGAGCAACGCGAAAGCACTGCGGGATAAATGGAAAAATACGGGTTGTCTGTTGTCGAGCAAATAAGAGTTATTCTCCCGTCCTCTATAAATTCAAGAAGCGTCTGCTGTTGTTTTTTGTTGAAATACTGTATTTCGTCAATATATAAAAGTATTCCTTGTGAGCCAAACACGGTTTCCGTTTCTCCGAGAACTTCTTTTATATCGGAAAGCGATGCGTTTGTCGCATTTATTCTCCGCAAGGTCATTCCCGCGCTGTTTGCAATAATGTTTGCAACCGTTGTTTTTCCTGTTCCCGACGGGCCGTAGAAAACCATATTGGGAACAGTTCCGCTTTCGGTTACTCTCCTGAAAAGAGAGCCTTCTGAGAGCAAATGCTCCTGTCCTACAACCTCACTGAGCGTTTTGGGACGTATTTTATCGGCTAAAGGCATAACCTCACCTCGCTTTTTTGTGTAGATGACCGCTGTTTTCTTTGCAGCTTAAAAATCAGCCGTTATTATTTCCCCGTTCATAAGCATTCGGTTCTTTTCAATAACCGAATTTACAAGATTTCTGTCGGCATAAAACTCGCCTGTTCCTCCAAGCGTCATAAAGCTGCGCATGGTTGAAAGAGTGTAAAACTCATACTCGTATGTTTCGCCAAAATTAGTTTTAACTGTTACCGAAAGCTCTCTGTCAAGCCCTTCTGCCGTGTCAACATCGGAATATCCGCCAATGCGCAGATTGAGAAGCGACATGTAGAACTGACGGAATGACGGAGTATCAATGGTTTTACCTGTTGTTTTTTCTGTAACCGTAAGCTGCTTGTCTTCGTGAACAAGCTCGTATACGCTTGTCTTTGCGCCGTCGTTTATGCTTATTTCCGAAACGCTTGTGATGTTACATCTGAACGCATATTCGTCAACAAAATCTATAAGACCGTATTCAAGAAACGGTACCGATTGCGCGGCAAGCGTTACAATAACATCCATATATTCGCTGTATGCATAGTAAAACCCACCCGCTTCGTCCGATACAAGCGCACTTGTAATGAAACCGTACTGTTCGCCCTTATAAGACCAGCTGACCTCGTTTTCGGGGTTGTCAAGTCCGTAGTACGAAAGAATAGCATCCTTTTCGGGATTCTTTGAAACATTAACTTCGACAACCGAATCACCCGAGAGCGACGCAACGCTCAAAAGTGTCTCGTAAAACCTCGACAGGGAGGGAGAATAGCTTGCAGGATATACGGTTTTATGAAGGTCTGTCGAGCTTGTTCCCGTTCTCTTTTCTTCGGGAACTATCTCGCACTCAAAAAATCTTTCGCCCTTTTTCTTTATTCCGAACGTTTCTATATATCCGCTTTCACTTTCGGGAATGGTTTTTGCAAGCACGGGGCTGATATAAGCAGTAATACCGTTTTCGAACACACTCGCAGTTGTGTCCATGAGATAAATATAGGGCTTTTGTGTGTGTTTCATATAATAAGCGCCGCCCGTGACAATCCTGTGCCCGAAAAGAACCGTGTCGGTGTTTCCGGCTCTGTCTGTAACGGTAATTTTTATCGGATTGCTTTGTTCATCAAGACCGAAATCCGAAAGACTGACTCCTTCATGCTCTGTTTTGTCAATGGCAAGCATATAACGCGCCTGAAACAGCAGCTTTGATACCATCTGAGCGTTGTAGGTCTGAAGCGGTGCTTCTTCAAAAACAAACTCATCGCTTATTGCATCGCGCTTCAAAGTAAATACGCCGCTTCCGTTTTCCACCTTTACGCTGTAAAGATTGTCAAGAGCTATCTCGGGAACTATAAACGGGCGGTAGGTTATGCTTACGTTTCTTCCTCTGAAGGTGTAAAGAACATCCTCCGTTTCACCGGGCTTTACGTCATGCTCGCCTTTTCCGAGAGCAAGCTCCTGCTCAATGCTGTTTTTAGTGATAGCTCCCGTACCATCGGTAATGGCAGCATGCACCGCGTCTCCGTCCTCATCATACTTCTTTACGGTATAAAGCGGATCTTTTGCAAAAATGCTGACGGCCAAACAGCTGATTGCAACAACAGCTGCAGCTATTGCCAGAATTATAATCAGCTTTTTTTGTTTTGAAAGTGTTGTTTTATTCTGAGCTTTGTTATTATTCATTACAGATACTTCCTCTTTATAAATACCGCAACGCCGATAACGGCGATAATCACGGGAATTATTATTCCGAGACGTCTTGTAAGTCTGTCAACATCAGCCCGGGTTACGGAAATGTCGGACTCATCAAGCACCTTGAAGTCTATGTTTGCCGCAATATTTGTGTTACCCATAAGTC
The DNA here is from genome assembly GCA_045540015.1 of Eubacteriales bacterium. Classification (GTDB taxonomy): domain Bacteria; phylum Bacillota; class Clostridia; order Oscillospirales; family CAG-382; genus UMGS1387. Next base: position 34,481 of record JAZQGP010000024.1, on the reverse strand, counting down.
TGAGTGCGCCCTTTACAAGGTCGTTATTGCCGTATTGGGATGCTCCTGCGTATGCAATGCTTGTGGGAAGGTAGTTAAGGAAATAGCTTGAGCCGGAAACCAGCACATATGCGTGCTTGTCAACCCCGTTCTGGCTTCTGTGATAATCTGAAATAAGCATAACGGGCGTATTCGGTGCCTTGGCTTCAACCGTTCCGCGGATGACGGAGGCACTCTTTGATGTTGTTGCTACAGCAGAAACCGTTCTGTAACCGTTCTGCTCAAAGGTTTTTGTAAGCGGCATTGCATAGTCAAACAACGCTCTTGCACTTGTTCCGTTCTTGCTGAAGGAGCTGTGAAGTGCATAGCCGGCTTTTCCGGTTTCGTTACTGTAAGTGCCGAGAATCGCATATCCGTCGGGAGAAACTGCATTTCTTGCGTCCTCTCGAAGTAGTGTTCCGCTTGTATAGGAAATACCCCATTCATCCGCGAGAAAACCGTGAAGCTCAGGCAGCTCTGCTGTTTCGGGACCCATGAACACCATGAGATTTCCGAATGAGCCTGTAAGATATGAGCTGAGAAGCGCAATTTCATTTACATTGCCTTCTTTTTCCTCGGCAACACCCGTAAAATCGTTTTTCGGGTCGCATATTATAACAAGGTTATATGCAGAAAACTCCTCTTCGGTTACAGTCTTCAAATCAATCTGGGAAACCTCATATCCTTGCTCGGCAAGAACGTACATTAGATTGTTTGCTCCCGTTTCGCCGTGTCCCTTTGTAAAGCCTGCCTTTAAGGTCTGCGGACGTGCGGTGCGGAGTATTCCGGTTGTAAGCTTATTTTCCCCGTCAAATGCAAACAGGCTTCCGGAGGTTGAATACTTATACATGCTGTCAAGAGTATACACCTCGGAAATACCGGTTGTCGGGCAATACACAATAATGCTTGAATCCTTTATTGTGTCCGTACTTGACCTTTTGAATTTGTTGAAATAAGTCGGGTCTCTTACAATGTCGTGATAAGATACGGTGATGTTGGAAAACGTCTTTTCGTAGCTCTCTGCAAGACGCTTTATTGGGTCTGCATAGCCCGAGCTTGCTATAATATCCGGTTCACGGCAGAAAATAATTTCAACAGGCAGTGTAACATCCTTCAGTGCTTCTTTCGATGCATCGGTAACGCTGAAAATCTTTTCGCTCGTAAGGTCGATGTACAAGCCTCCCGTTTTGCTGTCAATAACCGACAAAAGTGCATTTACAAGTATAACAAGCACGACGAAAACCGCAGTGAACACTGCCGCACTTGATCCGTATTTGAATTTTCTTGACGAAAACATTTCCTTTTTGAAAAAGCCTTCGCCTTTTTTTGCTTTATTGTCTTTATTCATGAAAAATCCTCCTTTCATCAAAGCTTTCTTATTCCCAGCGGCGTTTTTCGTAGATGCGCACCGTAAGGAAAATGAAAACTATGATAAGGCTGATATAATACACAACCGCCGTGATATCAAACACTCCGTTTGTAAAAGCCGAATATCTCGAGCTTACGCTCAGCCATTTAAGCACAACTCTTACATGCTCATTTGCAATGCTTTGTGCAAGTGCGCCCGATGCCATTATAAGAACAAAAGCGCCTATTGAAAGCACTGCCGAAACAATCTGGTTTTCGGTAAGCGCCGAAATAAACAGTCCGATTGCAATAAACACGCCGCCTATAAGAAGTATTCCCACAATACTTCCGACAACGGTAGGAAGATTCATTTTGGAAATAACGTATTCCTGCTGCTTTGCAATAAGTCGGAGACTGGTCATATTAAGAACAGACGAAAGAATGAGCGTCCCCGAAAAAATTGTGTATGCCGCAAAGAATTTCGCGCTGATAATTCCTATAAGGCTTACGGGAGAAGTAAGCAAAATCTGCTCTGTCTTGGTCTTTCTTTCTTCGGAAAGAAGCTTCATTGTCAGAAGCGGAATAAGAACCACGAAGAAAAGAAGCATTGTTGAAAAGTATGCGCTTGTATCGGTTGAGCTGTTTCCTATCGTAAGATACGAAAAGCAAACACCCGAAATTGCGAAGAATATCGCACAAAAAACATATCCGATAGGCGAAGTGAAAAACGCCGTCATCTCACGCTTATAAATCGCTCCCATTACTGCTCCTCCTTTTCTCTTCCGTCTACAATCGAAATAAACACGTCCTCAAGGCTTGCGTCAAGCGGCGTAAGCCCGACAAGCGGCCAGTCCTTTTCTGCAAGAAGCCTGAACAGCGGTTTTCTTATATCAACATTACTGTCAGATTCAACAAGGAAGGATACGCTTCCCGCTGCATCTCTTTCTCCAAGAACCTCTGCATACGCAACACCCGGCATGTTTTTAACAGCACTAAGAATATCCTTTTCGGGTCCGCAGATTTTTGCTTCAAGTCTTCTTGAACCTGTCACCGCCTGAAGCTCGCTTGTCTTACAGTCTGCAACAATTTTACCTTTATTTATAATTACAACCCTGTCGCATACTGTCTGAACTTCGGGAAGAATGTGTGTGCTGAGAATAATTGTGTGGCTCTTTCCGAGACTGTTTATGAGATTGCGTATTTCAATTATCTGCTTCGGGTCAAGACCGACCGTCGGTTCGTCAAAAATCAGAACCTCGGGGTTTCCGATAAGTGCCTGTGCAATTCCCACTCTCTGTCTGTAGCCTTTTGACAGGTGTGATATTGGACGCTTATATACATCTTTTATGTTAAGAACATCAACAATCTCGGCAATATGTTTCTTTTTATTCAGCTTACATTTTTTCAAATCAAAGACAAAGCCCAGATATTCCTTTACCGTCATATCAAGATAAAGCGGCGGATGTTCGGGAAGAAATCCTATTTTCTTTTTAGCTTCAATAGGGTTTTCAAGAATATCTATGCCGGCTATTTTTGCTTTTCCCTCAGTTGCCGAGAGGTATCCGGTGAGAATATTCATGGTTGTTGTTTTTCCTGCGCCGTTAGGGCCGAGGAATCCGACAATTTCTCCCTTTTCTATGTGAAAGGAAATGTCGTTTACGGCGTAGTTTTGACCGTAGCGTTTTGTAAGATGTGTTATTTCTATCATTGTTTTGCTCCTTTACAGGATATTTGAAGATTACTTTTTAGATATACTTTATGTTTGTAGAGTTTAAAGGATAATTTTCTTGCCTTGCCGACCGAGATAGATTAATTTGAAGCTTTAGCTTCTTTCTTCGTACTTTTCACCGCTGAAAAGTACCAAAAGGCGCCGCTCAAAAGGTGGGATGGCTCGATTTGGATACAACTTTTTTCTAAACTCCAAAAGCTTCACATTATTTCCAATTTCATCTCTCCAAATCTCCGCTTACTTCCCACCTTAGCCGCGGAGGCTTACCTACCATCATTGGCTTTGATTTACAGAGAAAATTTTCATTTGAATTTGTGCGCTTGCGTTTATGGCGCACAAATGGAATAGGTCGCGTGTTATATGAATAAACAAAACTTTCCACGCGGTTCAAAAGTTTTTTGCTTACTTTTTTTCAAAAAAGTAAGCTTCTTTCAAGAAGCGTCGCGTCTATGGCGTTAAGTACCTCAAACTTGCGTATGCTCCAAAGTGGTGCTACAAGACTGCTTCGCTCGCCGTCACCGGTAAGACGCTGAACGACTATGTCCTTGTCAAGAGCTTCAAGCTGATCGCAAATAAGATTTACATACTCGTCCTTTTCAAAAACTTTCAGTTTACCCTCGTTGTACATCTGCTCGCAGACAGTGCCGCGTATAACATGAAGCAAATGAAGCTTTACAGACCACGGCTTCATGTCCGAAACCACTCTTACACTCTCCATCATCATCTCACGCGTTTCTCCGGGAAGTCCGTTTATAAGATGAACACACACGTCAATGCCGCATGCCTTTAACCTCTCAAAGCAGTCCTTGAATTCGGAAAAAGTGCTTTGTCTGTTTATAATAAGTCCTGTTTTGTCGTGGATTGTCTGCAAGCCAAGCTCAACCGTAAGATAGGTCTTCTTTGAAATGTCGCAGAGAAGCGATAACACATCGTCTCCGACACAGTCCGGTCGCGTTGCGATACTCAGTCCCACAACATCCTTCTGACTTATTGCCGTTTCATACAGTGTTCTTAGCTTTTCCACAGGTGCATACGTTGCCGTGCCGGTTTGAAAATATGGCATATACTTTGTGTTTTTCCACTTTTTGCTCATCATTCCAGCAATATCGGAAAACTGCTTTTCTATACTGTCGCAGGGATTTCCCGCAAACTCACCAGAAAGCTTGTCCGAGCAATATATGCAGCCGCCCTTTGCTTTTGTTCCGTCGCGGTTGGGGCAGGTAAATCCGCCCGATAACGGTATTTTTGCGACCTTGCAGCCAAATTTATTTTTAAAAAACCAGTCAAGAGAATTATATCTCTTTGTACCGAACAAACCGTCCATTTCTATATAAATTCCTTGTATATCTCGTTTTTCGCCACTTTCCTGTCCTTGGCACACGCTTTTATGGCGTCCATCTTGGAAAGTCCCTTGTCTATGTAAAACTCAACGTGCTGCTGCACGGTCATGCTGTCGAACACACTCTGTGTTTCGCCCTTTGAACCTTCGATAACAAGAACATATTCTCCTCTCGGAGCTCTCGTTTCATATTCCTTTACAGCCTCGGACAGCGTTGTTACATATATTTCTTCATTGAGCTTTGTAAGCTCTCTTGCAAGACAGATTTTTCTGTCGCCAAGAGCTGAGTACAAAATCTCCAAAGTCTTTGCAAGCCTGTGCGGTGCTTCATAGAAAACAACAGTTTTTTTGTCATTTGCATAACAAGACAAAACCTCATCACGCTCTTTTTTGTCGGTGGGCAAAAAGCCCTCAAAGCAAAATCTGCGTGAAGCAAATCCGCTAGCCGCAAGTGCCGATACAAACGCACACGCACCCGGCACGGGTATAACCTTTATGCCTTGCTCTTTACACTCGCGCACCAAATCTTCTCCGGGGTCGGATATCGCAGGCATTCCCGCGTCTGTCACAAGTGCACATGTCTGCCCGTTTTGAAGTCTTTCAATAATACCTTGTGCGGCACTCGCTTTGTTGTGCTCATGGTAGCTCACAAGACTTTTCTTTATCCCAAAGAGATTCAAAAGCTTTCCCGAAACACGTGTATCCTCACATGCGACAAAATCACATTCAGAAAGAACATTCTTTGCCCGTTCAGTCATGTCTGAAAGGTTTCCGATAGGAGTACCTACAACGTAAAGCGCACCTTTTTCAATAGTGTTTTCCATGGCTTATTCTCCGTCGGGCGTTTCTTGAGGAAGATTTTCCTCTGTTATCGCCTTTGGTTCTTCGGTATGTATCTCGCTCACTGCGTTCTCGGGAACGTCCAAAACCGTATCGGAAGCGCGGTTCTCCGTGATTACAAGCTGCTTTTCTTCGGGTTCTTCAAGCGTGAGCTGGTTCTTCTGAGCCTCAGTCTTTTCTTCGCCGAGAAGCAATTGCTGACGCTGGGAATTGATTTGCTCGGTAAATACGGAAAGCTCGGGAACAAGGTTTAAATCGTCTATTGATTCAAGACCGAAGGTGCGAAGAAATACGGGGGTTGTGCCGTAAAGCATAGGTCTTCCCGGAGCATCCAGTCTGCCCTTTTCTTCAATAAGTCCTTTATCGCAAAGCGACATTATAACAGACGGCGATTCGACACCGCGCACCTTGTCAACAAGCGCTCTTGTTGCAGGCTGGTTGTATGCAATTATCGCAAGCACTTCAAGAGCTGCGCGCGAAAGCGGCTGATTACGGCGTATTTCAAGTGTATTTCTTACAATTTCGGCGTATTCGTTCTTTGTTGCAAGCTGGGCATGTCCGTCAAGGATAAGAACCTCAATTGCCGAGTCCTTGTATCTCTCCGAAAGAACAGTCAGTACTGCCGGAATATATTTTGTTTCGGTGCCGATTGCCTCGGCAAGCTTTTCAAAAGGAATTGCACTTCCGTATGCAAAAAGCGCAGCCTCCGCAGCCTTTGAAAAATATTCTGCATCGTACAGCAAATCGCTTTGATAATTTGTAAGTTTTTCTGACATTTCTTACCTCACACCGAGAAAATTTCAAAATTTGCACATTTTAACTTATACAGTATACCATAGATTTATTGAAAATGCAAGGTGGAGTTGTAAACAACGAGTGTGCGTGCTGTGAAAGACGGGTGAAGTTGCGTACATCGACATAAATTTTGCCTTTTTCCTCTTGACAAATCCACGTTATGCGTGTATAATAGCTGTGTTTTAACGCTGGTGTAGCACAGTCGGTAGTGCAGCTGATTCGTAATCAGCAGGTCGTGTGTTCAAGTCACATCACCAGCTCCAAAAGCCGGGCTTTTTACTCGGCTTTTTTTGTTTTCACAGAAAACTTCCTGCCTTTCTATATTCTTTCCATTTGGATTTGTTTGTTATATTTTACTGTCGATTACTCCCGAAATATAACAAGAGCGGAAGAAAATCCTCCGCTCTCATCTGTTCGACAAATTGGAATTTGTTGTTATAAATCAATAGTGATTTCGTACTTGTCTTCAATGAGTATATAGTTCACATTATGCCTCTGTGCGAGGTCTAGCATTTCTGCATTATCTGCCAATACACTCTTCATGGTACACCATTCATCATCCAAACGATTTTCAATGGCCTTTGCATATTTCTTTATGTCGGCAAAGTGGTTTCTGATATATTTCTCACTCATTACGAGGCAGAAATATTTGATGTTATCAAGATGTTCGGGGTCAAAGTCCTTTTGCCAATCGAATGGAATATAGCAACCTTCAACAATTAAGTTCTGCTTATTTTCAATAGCAGTTTTTATTATTTCACGTACAATCGGCCACAGGTATGAAGTCAAATCGCTATCATTACTTATCGGTGTGAGTTTTGTGTTTCCGCTACGAATTAAGCCCATCTTCAAGTGGTCAATGGACAAGTATGGATATTTATATTTTTCAAGCAGTTGCTGGGCAAGTGCTGTCTTTCCTGTGTGGGATGCTCCTGTAATTAAAATAATCATGATTGCACCTACAAATTGGAATTTAGTTATTTCAAACCGCATTCTTTATACAGTTCTTCGATGCACGGTGTTTTATATTCTATGTATCCATCTATATTATTTGGAAATAATTCAGCGGCTTTTTCTTTTATTAAGCTATACTTTTTAACCGCTTCGGGATTGCTTCGGAGAAAATCTCTGAATGTAATATGACGGTGGAATTCTTCCGAGTATTTCGGACATACATACAAGTGATGTTCTTGCAAATGCTCTTTGCTCGAATACTTAAACGCCTCTCTATCCTTAATACCAAGGTCGCCCTCGTGGATATATCCGATTGCTTGCAAGCCATCAACTACCGCAGCCAACACCGAGTAATCCTCAATAATCACATCAATATCAATGCAAGGTTTGGCAGACATTCCTTCGACAGAGGTGCTTCCGATGTGTTCAATACCGATGATTATATTGCCGATTGCTTCTTCAATCTCACCCTTTATTTTTTCAAAAGCTGATTGCCATGCCGCATCGTATGGCAGTACAACAACCCTTCTTGTTCTCATATAATTCACCTACAAATTCAATATTTATCGAACTGTTTAAAAATTTCTTTTAACTAATTATACCAGAAAAATGTAAATAATTCAATCCGCCTTGAAATATTCATAACTTTATGATACAATAAAAACGTAATCAGTAGCACCTATTGGCGAAATTTTCGTTCAACAATTACCGATTCGGTGGGTGCCGACCGAAAATAATAATCAGCAAGTTGTGTGTTAAAGTTCATCACCAGCTCTATTACTCATCTGAGTTCTCAGATGAGTTTTTTATTGCAGTTTTATGCTCCTTTTCAATGCAATTTTGCATACATTTTGCGACACCAATTCAAATTCTCTGCAAATTTGTGCATACAAATCCCAAAATCAATGCAAAATTTGAGTCGTTTTTGGTCTTTTCAAAGGTTTTTGTGCCCCTTTTTTGCATATTTCCATTTAGCCCTTGACAAATCCTACATATTAAGTTATAATAAAAATGAATATTTTTGTTTCAAAAAATTCAAAAAATCAAATTTGGAGGAATTCATCATGAAAAAACTTCTCGCACTCACACTCGCAGTTCTTATGGTTTTCGCAATGGTTCTCGTTTCCTGCGAAAAGGCTCCCGCTGAAAACGGCGGCGAAGTTACAGACACAGCAGCAAGCGACCTTGCATCCAAGATCGTTCTCGCTACAGGCGGAAACACAGGTACATACTATGCATACGGCATGGCTATGGGCCCGATTCTCCAGGAAAAGACAGGCATCACCTTCGACGTTCAGTCCACAGGTGCTTCCAAGGCTAACATTCAGCTTATCCAGATTGATGAAGCTGACATGGCTGTAGTTCAGAACGACGTTATGTACTACGCTTACACAGGCACAGACCTCTTCGAAGGTGCTCAGACTCAGGATTTTGCTGCAGTTGCAACTCTCTATCCCGAGCTTTGCCAGATTATCGCTTCAAAGTCCAGCGGTATCAAGTACATTGACGACCTCAAGGGCAAGCGCGTTTCCGTTGGTGACGCAGGCAGCGGCGTTGAATTTAACGCAAAGCAGATTCTTGCTGCATACGGCATTGACATGGACAAGGACATCGAAAAGCAGAACCTCGGTTTCGGTCCTTCCGCAGATGCTCTCAAGGATGAAAAGATTGACGCATTCTTCTGCGTTGCAGGTATCCCCACAACAGCTATTACAGACCTTGCTATGAGCAACGAAATCACAGTTGTTCCCGTAGATGACGAAAAGTTTGCTGAGCTTTCCGCACAGTACGGCTTCTACACACAGCAGGTTATCCCCGCAGACACCTACGCCGGCATGACAGAAGACGTAAAGACCGTTGCAGTTATGGCTACATATATCGTAGACAACGACCTCTCAGAAGAGACCGTTTACCAGATCACAAAGAACATCTTTGAAAACAAGGATGCTATCACAGCTGCTCATGCAAAGGGCGCAGAGCTCGACGCCGCAAAGGCAGTTGAAGGTATCCCTGCAGAAGTTCCCTTCCATCCGGGCGCACTCAAGTACTTTAAAGAAATCGGCGTTATCGCTGAATAATCAGTGAAGAAAGCGCTCATCACAGCCGTAATTGTCTTAGCTACGGTTACGGCTGTGGCTTTTTTTCGGAATTCGCACAGCAAAGAAACAACGCTTTTGCTGTACGATACCGAAACCGGAAAAGTATGCAGAACATTTTCCGTGTCGGAAGGAACGGAATTTTCTGTTGAATTTATACATTCCGTAAATAAAAGTCCCGTAAAGGATGTTTTTGTCATAAAAGACGGCAAAATAGTCGCAGACAGGACTGTATATTCCGCCTTCGGCGCAGGTGTTCAGACCGAGATCGAGGACGGACAAGCGCTTGAATACGACAGCGAAGGAAACATGGTTGTGTCGGGCTTCAATATTGTTTTCCCTGAGGTAAAATATATCGTTGGTACGGTGTATGACCATGTGCTGGAAATTCAAGGGGAGAGTATAAGTTTAACAGAGCTGTGCGGAAGAAATTCGCACGTTGCTTTTAAGCTGAAATAAATATTCGGGTATTGCAAATAAGCGAAAACCCAGAAGCAGCATCTATCAAGGAGGTAAAAAGAATGTCTGAAAACAACATTCCAAACACCAAAAGCGCCGACGAGCTGATGGCGGAGTTTGACAGAGAGTCAAACACAAGACAGTTTCACGGCATTCCGAATGTAATCGTAAAAGCGCTTTTCCTTGCCTTTGCGGTGTTTGTATTCGGTACAAGATTTTTCACACTTCCCGAACAGGTAAGAATGTCCGCGTTCCTGGGAATTATCATGTTCCTCGGATTTCTCATTTATCCGCTCTACAAGAAGCAGACAAAGAGAAAGAATTTTATTCCGTGGTATGATTTTATATTTGCCATAGTCGGCTCCATGCCCTATTTCTATTATGCATTTAACTTCAGGGAAATCACAAACAGAGCCGTTGCAATAAATGACACGGATAAAATCATGGCAATTATAGGAATTGTATTCCTGTTCGAGCTTTGCAGAAGAGCTGTCGGTCTCCCGATACTCTTTGTTGCAGGCGGATTTATCGCGTATGCTTTTTATTACGGAAAATCTCTCGCGTCAATCCTCTACAACCTTTTCTACACAACAAACGGTATTCCCGGAACACCTTTAAATGTTTGCTCAACCTTTATTGTGTTTTTCATCATTCTCGGTGCATTCCTTGAAAAGACGGGAATAGGAACATTCTTTGTAGACCTTGCAAACTCGGTTGCCGGCTGGGCAAGCGGCGGACCTGCAAAGGTTGCGGTTATTTCCTCAGCACTTGAGGGTATGTACTCAGGCTCATCCGTTGCAAACACGGTCGGCAGCGGAAGCGTTACGATTCCCGTCATGAAAAGCATCGGCTACAAGAGCGAATTTGCAGCAGCCGTTGAAGCGGCAGCGTCCACAGGCGGTCAGATAATGCCTCCTATTATGGGCGCAGCAGCGTTCCTTATGTCGGAAATCACGGGTATTCCGTATGTAACAATTGCGGTTTCTGCAATTCTTCCCGCAGTTTTATACTTTGCAGGAATCTTCATGATGATTCATTTTGAGGCAAAGAAGCTCGGGCTCAAAGGACTTCCCAAGGAAAGCATTCCCAACTTCTTTAAGCTTCTTATAAGAAAAGGCTATCTTTTCCTTCCGATTATCATGCTCGTTTCGCTCATGTCTGCAGGTAAAACTCCTGCAATGTCGGCTTGCATGGCAATTCTCACAACAATCGCCATCATGCTTGTTACAGACGTTGTAAAAATGATTGCAAAGCTTGCAAAGAAGGAAAGCGTAAATTCCGATATTACAGGCATAATTCTTATGCTCCTTCCCATTGCAGCATTCCTTGTAGAATACTTTGTTCTTAATGTAAAGCTCGAAAATGCGGGAATTATCGCAGGCCTTGTATACATAGTTGTTTCGTTCCTCAACAAGAACACCAGAGAATCCGGGAAAATCTCCCTTGAAGCCGTCGAAACAGGTATCAGAAACACAATGGGCGTATCGCTCGCATGTGGACTTGCGGGTATTGTTGCAGGTGTTGTAACCCTTACAAGCCTCGGTTCTACTCTTATAAACGTAATCGTACCTATTGCTCAGAACAACCTGTTCTTTGCGCTGTTCCTCACAATGCTCACATGTATCGTTCTCGGCATGGGCGTTCCCACAACCGCAAACTATCTCATCATGGCTACAATCACAGCTCCCATACTTACCGAAATGGGACTTCCCATGCTTGCAGCTCACATGTTTGTGTTCTATTTCGGAATTGTTGCGGATATAACTCCTCCGGTTGCTCTTGCAGCATACGCAGGAAGTGCTATCGCTCATTCAAATCCCTTAAAGACAGGCGTTACGGCAACCCGCCTTGCAATAACAGCGTTTATCATTCCGTATATCTTCGCATTCAACCCCAAGATGCTGTTTATTGACGCTACGGTTCTTGAGGTTGTGCTTATCATAATAACCTCGCTTGTAGGTATATTTGCAATATCAGCAGGTCTTGAAGGCTTCATGTTCAAAAAGCTTCGCTTCTATGAAATAATTCCTCTTATAATCAGCGGACTTCTCATGATTTACCCCGAACACATTTCGGACGTTGTAGGTCTTGTAGTTGTTGCACTGATTGTAGTATGGCAGAAAATTTCGGTGCAGCGCGACAGAAAAAAAACGCTCCTACAGTAACAATTTAATGCAATATTAAAAGCGGCCGAAAAGCCGCTTTTTGTCATATAAAGCTTAAGCCGAAGAAGTAAACTTCTCCGGCTAAACTCTCCTTTTTTGTATAGAAAAACGACAGTGTCGTGTTTTCTCGAATTTAATTACACTCTGCAACAAGCGGACCGGCAAGCTCCTTAAGATAGAAGAGCTTTCCGGGCAGAGTCGGCATAAAGGTTGATGTTATATTCATATCGGGACCGTAATGAAGAGTGGTGAGGAAGCTCATTCCCTGCCATCCCATGCCTCTTCCGAGTGCTCCGTCACAACCGCCGATGATTGTATCAGCCTGAAGGAAAAGTCCCGGGCCGATTGTGTTTGCAGTACAGGGCACAAGTGTTGTACGGCTCTTGAAGCTTGTTATTGCATTCTGCTCAATAGTAAGAGGATGCAACTTTGCTCCTATTCTGAAGTTCTGCTTCTTCCATTCCTCAACCGAAGAAAATTCATCTGCAAAATGAGGTTCCCAGAATGCAATGTGGCACATTCTTCCTATGCCGAATATCAATACAAGCTTTGCGCCCTCTGCCTTGAGTGCGGCAATTTTTTCGGGATATGTAGGAAGATTTTCCTTGGTTGCAAAATTGCGCTGAGAGGGAGGAACGGTGTTTTCGCCGAGCTTGTCGAAAAACGCCTGCTTCATGCTGTACTCAAAGGATGCAGGATTGTCATTAGGAAGAGTGTTTCCTTCTGCATCAGACCATTCGTCCATGTTGAAGGTATATACATGGTCGCATTTTACATTCCATGCTTTAAGGAAATAAACCGCCCATTTATACATGCCCATAGGACCAACGGGAAGTATCATTGCAAGCTTTTCGCCTCTGTCTCTTGCTTCCTTTATCTTAAGTGCAATTTCATGTCCCATAAGAGTGTCAAACTCATAAATGTTTTCACATTCAACAGGATTGAAATCCTTATGCCAGAAGTCTTCACGTGCAACTCCCTTATCACAGCACTCGTCGATTTTTTTCATATCCCATCCCTTGGGATAAAAATTTTCAAGCAAGCTGCCTTTAACAGTACTCAAAAAATCCATTTTAATTCCTCCTGCTTTTTTATTTATGTTTTGTCGTGTATGCATTATGCTCTGCCATGCTCTTAGCAACTAACAGGTTTCTTTTTCCAGAAACTCAAGCGTTTCCTCGTATGTTCTTATACCTGTAGTTGCGCCCTTTGCCGTACAGCAGAGACCTCCTGTTGCGTTAGCAATCATCATACATTCATGCGGATCTACATCCCTTGCATATGCTGCAAGAAAGCCCGAGCAGAAGCTGTCTCCGGCACCTGTTGTATCAACAGGCTTTTCTTTGCCGACTATGGGGTAAATGTTTCCTTTTTCCTCGTCAAAAAGCCTGAGGAAGCTGCCCTTTTTACCGAGCTTTATGATTACATTCTTTGCGCCTTTTTTCATGAAAATATCGGCAATCTTCTCGGGGTCTGTTTCTCCGTTTGCAAGCTGAACTGCCTCATCAATACTCGGCATAAAAAAGTCGAGATAAGGAAGGCACACATCAAGCACTTTTCCCCAGTTGCCCTTTGCATCCCAGCAAACGTCAAGAAATGTTGTTTTACCCATTTCCTTACATTTTTTCAGGAACTTCATTGTTCCCTCTCCATCAAAGGTGTCAAGGAGAAAAGAACCGGTAACGAAAATTAAATCGTTGTTTTCCACAACACGGTAGTCAATGTCGCTTTCGTCGAAAACAGCATTTGTTCCGGTACAGTGGAAAAATGAGCGCTCTCCGCTTTCATCTATCATCAGAACAGACGCGGAAGTCTGCGCTTTATCGCTTGTTTTAAGTCCGGCGGTATTAACGCCCGCATCCTCAAGCTTACCTTTTAAAAACTGACCGAACATATCGCTTCCAACCATACCGATTATGGTGGAGTCAACGCCCATTTTCTTTAAATTTATGGTGGCGGTCATTGCATTTCCGCCGTTGTGCATTGTAATTGAATTAACCGGAAGCAATACTCCCTTTTCGGGATAGCCCGTAACCGGCTCAACTATTACGTCCGCTACCAGTATTCCTACACATCCTACTTTTTTCATGGCAACAACCTCCTTGTAACAACTTTAGGTCATACACGCTCCTGCTTTTTTAGCTTGGTTTGCTCTAATTTGGCAAAGCACTTGCGGCGAAATAATCTCATGGTCCCATGTTTTAGTTGGCAACATGACAAACCGTCACCGTGTCTCCTCGTTTCACACATTTTGCAAGTGTTCCGCAGCAAGAGACCTCAATGTCATCTGAATGGGATCCGACAGCCGGAACATTCATGAAAATATACCTTTGTATGTTCAGAATATCATTGACTTTTCTTTGGTTTTATTATACAATTATTTTATAAATATGTATTTAACAATGATTACGCAATTTTTATCATTTTGTTCGCAGGGAGCTGATATAATGTTTGAAACTCAAAAAATTAAATACGAAATAGAAATAGACGGTTTTAACAGCATATATTATTTTGAATTCGGAAAGGATTTTTCTCATACACCCGAAAGACACAGCTTCTGGGAAATGGTCTATGTTGACAGCGGACGGGTAAATGCCGTTACGAACGGTGTCGGCTGCACCCTTGAGCAAGGACAGGCTATTTTTCATGAGCCCATGGAAATACATGCTCATGTGTCAGACAACCGCGTGCCGAATAATATGCTGGTTATTTCCTTTACAACCGACAGCGAAATAATGAAGTATTTTAGGAGCAAAACCTTCACTCTCGACAAAACGGGTAAAACTCTTCTCTCGCTTTTTGTCGGGGAAGCAAAAAATGCTCTCGGAAAAATTCCTGACAATTATGAAAACAAGAATGATCTTTGTTTTCAGACGACTGTTTTCGGTTCAACTCAGCTTCTGCAGTGTTATTTTACGGAATTACTTATTCATCTTATACGAATCGGAAACTCTTTCAGCGAAAATGTTCTTTCCTCAAAAAAATCGCGTGATATTGCAAATAACTCTTTGAGCGAGCTTATTTGCGAATATATGAAAAACAATGTTTATTCTCCGCTTACTTTAAAAGAACTGTGTTTACATTTTTTGTTGGGAAAAACACAGCTGTGCAAGATTTTCCGTGAAAGCATCGGGCAAAGTCCGATGGAATATTACCTGGAGCTGAAAATGTCACATGCAAAGCACCTGATCCGCGACAAAACCTACTCCATAAGCGAGATATCGGATATGCTCGGCTATTCCTCCATACATAATTTTTCGCGGGCATTCAAAAAAGCCGTCGGGCTTTCTCCGACTGCCTATTCAAAGAGTATTTTATAAACTCCGTTTTTTCAATCACATATAAAAACACATACACGAAGAAACACGACTATCTGAAATCAGATAATCGTGTTTCGTTTTTTGTTGAAAAATCCATTTATGCGATTTTGCCGCCTCTCAACAGCAAATCCGACGTTTACCATTCATATTTAAAGGTTTTGCCGTCTCTTTCCCACTTGCAGGGTGTAGGCGTTTCCAGCCAATCGCAGGGTTTTAAAAGTTTACCGCTGTTTGCAACCTCAACATTTGTCTTGAATGCTTCTGCCAAGGCGCGGTTTTGCTCTTTGCGGTTACGGCAATTTTCTGCAACCGACACAAACAGAGGCGTTCCGCTTTGAGCAAGAACATCCAGCCACTGTGAGTTCTTTTCCCACGGCACTTTCTCGGTAAGTCCGACACAGTCTGCATCTGCGGCAAAGAATCTGTTATGCTGGCACATTCTGAATGCAAGAGTGTTTACGCCCGTTTTTTTGGTGCGACTCCATTCTATTCCGCTGGTGTCGTCGCCTGTACGCTGAAGTTCGAAAAGACCTGCACCCAGATGTCCGACTGTATTACAGCCGATAATCATTGCATCATCGCCTACTGCGGCTCTGATTGTGCGATACAAATCTGTTATTATCTCGGCGGTGGTTCTTGTGTTATCGTAGAATGTAACGGGCTTTGGTGTAAGATTATTTGTCATATCGTAGCCAAAGCAGCCGAAAATGTCACAACTGCTGTAGTCATGTTTAAACAGCTTGTATCCGTAACTGCGCAGAGCTTTTATTTCGGAGGTCACATATTCAAGTGTAATTGGGTGCGACGGGTCAAGGTGAAAATTCTCGCCGTACCATATGTTATCCTTGAAAAGACATTCTTTGGGCATATGTTCAATGGTTAGAAGCGGACGCACCCATATTCCCGGCTGTACCCCGAGATCTTCAATAGCCTGTGCCATTTTTGACATATCACCGAATTTGCTGTTGCCATATCTCCACGGACCGCCGATGTAGTCGTTCATAAATGCAAGCTCCCAGCCTGCATCTATTACCATGAACGGTCTTTCCTTTATATCCTTTGCACACATGGAAATATGCTCAGCGCTTTCGCGGATATTGTCAAAGGAGTTATTACCGTAATTACAGTACCAGTCATTGCCGCCGTAAATCGGCTTCTTTGGCAAAAGAGGATTGTCGCAAAGCATTGAGCAAAACTCACACGCACCATCAAAAGCCGGTTTTTGTGCTGAATAAAACACCACTGTTGCCGCTTCAAGTGTTCTTCCGTTAAGAAGCACAGCATTCGTTCCGCATCTCAAATCAAGAATAAGAACTGCCTTGTCGCCAAAAGCATGCCAGTTGGCAAAGCAATTACAGCCCGTTTTAACACCAAAGCCGTATGTGGTTGTTCCGTCGTATGCCAAAAAATACCACGGCATCAGTCTTTTTTCATCAAGCACCTTCCACTCTAAAGTGCCGTAGCCTCTTTCCCAGTCATCGCCCAGGAAGAGCGTATTCTTGTTGAATTGTGCACTGTAAACAAGGGCAAGCTTTTTAGGTGCCGCAGCAGCGCTTGTAACGGTTATGCCGCCGTCTTGCTTGACATTTACGACAGTATCGTTTATTACATATCCGTCATTTGTATATGACAGCTCTATTGTTTTGTCATCTTCAAGTGCATATATTTTACATAGCTCCACGATTTTTGATCTCCTTTTTCCTCAGTCCTTGTGATGCACTTTCAGGCTTTAAGCAGTTATAAAGTTCAAGGCATTATCTATAATCTTCATAGCCTCATCATTTGTGAGAGCGTCTTTTGGATTGAAGTTTGTACCGTCACCATCCATTATGCCGTTTTCCACCAATGCCGAAACAGGCTCTTTTGCAAAATCTGAAATTTCATCAAAGTCGTCAAAAGAGGCAGAGCCGGAAATGGTTTTAAATTTGTTAATAACATTATAGATTATTACTGCCGCGTCTTGGCGAGTAATAGTATCATCGGGACAGAATGCACCGTCTTTTTCATGCAAAATACCGCTCTTTTCAGCATTACTTATTATCCAATAAAACCAGTCTGATTTTTGCACATCATCAAACGCCGTCTCCGGCATGTTACCGTCCAGTATAATTTCAGCAAACTTTTCTGCAACGATTCTAGAAGCCGACACACTCCAATGAATGCCGTCCGGGAACATCTCTTTTTTGCCGACAAAATCAGTGTAAGTATCTGCAATGGAATATCCGCAATCTTTTGCTACCTTACGTATGATTTCTCGCAACTCTGTCATATTCTCCTCGGGTCTGTCCTCAAGAAAACCGCCGCCAACCACAGGTGGAGGTGTTCCCAATATAACTGATGGACTACTGTCAAGTTTTTCGAATATTTCTTCAAGAAAGCCTTTATATATTTGCTCGTAATCATCGTGAATATCCGGCCAGTATTGCTTCTTTGCATCGTTTGTTCCAAAGAAGAAAATTATAAGCTCCGGCTCATATTCCAGCGACTGAGCATACTGACCGGTGTTTTTGTAATAATACTGATGGTTTTCATATAAGCCATGACTTGATATACCGAAATTCTTAACATCATAGCCCTCGCCGAGTATTTCCGAAAGATACCGCGTATAGCTCTCCTCACCGGTATAGTTGCCGTCATATCCTATACCACCCATAGTAAGCGAATCACCGAGGCAACCGATTTTCAAAACATCCTCGATTTTTTGTTTTTTTGTTATCAGATACATTGATTGCCTTACAAATTCAGCCCTCGTCATCTTGTTGTCAGATCTGAAAATGTTATCATACTCGGGGTCATACATAGAAGGTTCTTCACCTGTATTAATATAATATGCCGTGTTTTTTCCTGCCTCAGCACCTGCAAGGTTATATCCCTCTTGTGTATAGTGGTATGCATCCTTCATAAGCCCTTCTGCTGCAAAGCCTGCAAGAGCAGTGCTTACCAATACTGCGTTTTCATTCTCTTTACAATATTCGGTTTGTGCAAAAATGATGGGATCATATAATGTTGCATTATCCCTGTGATTTCCGATACGAATAACAAAGCACTTTTCTATGCCTTCTTCCATCATGGCAGAAATTACGTTGGTTAATGCCCCCTTATAGTAGCTTGCGGAATTTCCGTTGTCGCCGTCAGATTCACCCTGACACCAAACCATGAAATCACGTCTTATGGTGTAACCATTAGCCTCGAGCCATTCTTTGGCTGTGGCATGTCGAGCAATTGCATCATTAAGCGGACCGCCGTTCGGTTGCCACCATTTGATAGTTGTGCCGCCCTTTGAGCAAGAAACCGCCACAATCGGAACACCGGTCTCTTCATAATATGCATTTACAAAAGCAGATACCATCGAACCTGACTTTGTCGGTTCCGTAACACCGCTTTCATTGTTGTTTTCTTTTACACCAAATGGCTCCGAAACAGGATACAGCCCTGTCGGGTCTGACATTGCACGGAATTCGAAGGCAGTTCCTTCCGGCACAGAGGGAGCAAGTGACGCATCACCGCGACCTGCCATATTTGACTGACCCATAAACATAACCAGATCCACAACACGGCTTAGGGGAGTCAACGAATTATCCTTTTTTGCAGGGAAGCCTTCTATTTCCTCAGGGAAAATCAGATTAAAGTTGTCGTCTTGTTCGTTTACATAAACAATTTGATTTACGGGCTGATACCAATAGAAATTATATCCGGAAAGCACAGGTGTGCGCTTCTGCTCTGTATCAAAGCCGGCTTTATCAAGCACCGTCATCAAATCTGCAGCTGCAGCAATCTCTCCGGCAGAAGATAAGGCAAGGTTCATGCTCCGAACAGTCTCAATATCTGTTAATTGTTTATTCTTTACGTCGTTTAAAAGCTCTTCCATGTCAATAAAGGCCTCATCGTCAGTAATTTCATCCCAGAAATGATTGCATATTTTCTGAATATATTCGGGAGCCAGTTTCAGATTGCCGCCATATTCCTTATCCACTATGCTAAAGGCTATCTGTTTTATGCTTCTTACGACAGATGCTCCGTAGAAAATTCCGTCTTCGGTTCTGAGATACGGTCTTGCTACAAATGCTTCGCCGTAGTTTTCTTCTTCTATTCCCTTAAGCAGAACGGTGTAATATGTGCCTGCTTTATCAAGACCGAATTCCTCTCCTGTCAAGGAATAAATAAGGTTGACAGAAGGAGACTTACCGGGCTCGGCCGTAAGATATGCCTTTCCGCTGACATAGGTTATGCCGTATTCATTTGTGCCTGAGGGAGTACTTTCACCGCCGTCAAACACGAGCTTTGTATATTCTTTCTCACTTGCAAACGATTTATCAAGTGCAACAATAAAGCCATATTCATATGCCTGAGATTTTCTTGTATCATCTACATATGCTGCAAAACGCATGCCTTGAGGCTCAGTTGTTCTGATGCTGGCTCCTTGAATTGTATCGGGAGCAATTACTGCCGCATCCGTTCCAAGGCTCAAAACATAGTTGCACAGGTCTGCAAGCTCTGCCTCGGTAAGCTCTGCGGTATTGCCGTGAGTTCCCGTTACGTTTCTGGTAGTTAAAACATCCATAATCGTTGCGGCGCTGCCGTCGTGTAAATACGGAGCTGTACGCCACGCTTCTATCAATGGAGGTACAAGCAAGCCTCTGGTCTCTGTTTCGGATTTTACATAATTCTCATAGATTAAGATGTCCGCTCCGTACAAATCACCGCCATGACAGCTTGCACAATTTGCTTTGCTGTCAAATAAATGCTTGCCGCGAAGAGCACTTTCGGAAAGCTTTCCGTTTTCCAGATACGGGCTTGCCTCGGGCTTCAGGCTCTTGGTATACGCATCTATTTTTTCAAACTCGCTTTCAGGGAAACCGTCGTTAAAACAAATATATTTAAGTCCGGCACGGTTTGCGGCTTTAGTACTCGGACGTATGCCTGTTGCCATAACTCGTCCTCTGTCCCAGGAACCGACAAGGCTTCTGGCCTGCTTTGGTGTTCCTATGCCGTCATTCATATTATCCCAGTTCAAGCCATCCACACGGGCATCGGCATGACAGCTTGCGCAGCTCTGCCACTGTCCGAAGCATATCGTAGCATCATTCCACAAGCGTTCGCCTGCTCTGACATCATCCTCTTGCTTTGAGGTTGTCAGTCTGACGGTTTTTTTCCTTGCCTCACTTATATCATATATGCTGATACTTCCGCTGTAGTAATTTGCAACATATACCTTATCGGATATAAGAGCTATACCTCTGGGGCCGTCTTGTCCCAAATCAATTCGTTTCTTAAACGCCGTGGTAAAAGTTAAATCCACGGAAATATCCTCCGGCTCTTCAAGAAAGCCCTTACCTCCAAGCGTATTCGAATAAACATTTTCGATTTTTTCTCTTAAACCGATACGGTCTAAAATCATAAGCTCGCGTGTGCCGGAAACAGCAAGAACAATTTTGTCTGCGCTTACATCAATACCCCAAGGGTTTCCCGCACCTAAATCCAAATCGTCCACCAACATTGTGGCTCTGACTGTATCATCGGACGTTTGAATTTCGGTAATTGCATTGCTATATATCCATCCTCTGTCCGCATGAGTTGTTGCTACGTTATAACGGCCGATGGTATGAGAAACATACAAATATTTTCCGTCGGGAGACAGTGCAATGTCTTTAAGATTGGTAGAACCGTTTACCATAGTAATTATCTTGCTTACGGTCATGTCGGAGGTATCAACCACTGCAACTTCACTTGAAACATTAGCATCAGTCATGCTTCCGGTAGGAAGATGTCCGCCGACATATAATTTATTACCCAGAACAGCCATACTCATGGGCTCACGAGTTACGTAGAGGGCATCACCTGCAAGAGCATCCTGCACAGGCACTCCGTTTTCAAGAGCAATTGGTTGAACAGTTCCGTTAAAGCGGTTTGCAGCATAAAGAGTATTGCCGTCTTGGCTGAGTGCAAGGGCACTCGGAGTATGTCCGACCGCAACTTCTCCGACTTTTTCATTTGCGGCGGTGTCAAACACCTCCACCTTTCCGCTTTCACTGCCGGTTGCAATGTATAAATAGCTTGCATCGGCACTAAGCAACAATGCGTTTGGTCTTTGAGATGTACTTAACTGACCGAGAAGAGCTCCTGCGTCAGAAACAATCTCAATCGTGTTATTCGTAGCATCTGCCACGTAAACATAATCTATCAATTCAGAACCTGCAACGTCAATAGGCGAACGGTAATTTACAGATTCTTCTGCTGCCCATGCACTCAAAGAGAAGCAGAACAATAAAACGAGAAGGTATATTAAGCTATGTTTAAATATAGATTTCACTTTATCAACTCCTTAGTGAAGTATTCTGTCGAGAGATTTACAATGCCTTTGGCATTAACACAGTCTCGTTTTTTGTGTTACTCCGGAAGCTCGGTATAAGCGTTACCGGTATTGGAAGCAGATGGCCAGCCGGGGAACTTTGCATTATGGGCAGCCATTTTTTCTTCATGGTCGCTGTCATACAGCTTTTCGCCGGTTGCAATAGCCTTGCGATTTGCTGCTTCCATAGCATCGTACAGCTTCACCTTTTCGGTACGCCATTCATCCATTTTATTCATCTTATACAGATTGATTTTTAATGCTGTATTACCGGGAACAGCAGGAAGTCCTCTCCAGTCAACATCGGGATTGATACGTAGTCTATTAAGACCTGTGTCAATTATTGCAAGTGCTTTATCGTAATCTTCGCCGGTCTTTCCTTCAAGAATAGGACTCTTTTCGGGATTATCAAAGTAAATTGCCTTTGAGAGCTTTGCTGTCGAATTCATTGAACCCCAAGACATACCTCTGTTATCACCGAGAGCTGTTCGTTCTGCCGCGGTTAAGGGCGAACGGCTGCCGTCGTTAAATCCGTAGTTGGTTGTATAATCACCGTAATAAGTAGCATTCAAATCAACCCATTCAGCTATACGGCGCTTTTCTGCATCCGTCAAAAGATTTTTGTGATCTTCATCATTGTAAATCTTATCAATCAACGGGCTGTTATAGGAGCCCCAGCTCTTTGCTTTATAAAAAGTTGTATCTCCTGCACCTACTGCACCGACAAGGTTTTCAAACAGAACGCCGTTCTTGTCGCGGTCAACCCACAAATTGATATAAGATGCATTAAATATAACATCTTTATCGGGTACCAAGGAAAGGTTAGCTTCTTTTTTGTCGTATCCGTGGCATTCCAGACAATTTTTGGTGAAAATAGGCTGTACTTCCGTCAGATAATTCATAGTTGGAAGATCGGTATATTTCGGGAACTCGGTTTTATCATCCCAATCAACTAGTTTATCCGTTCCGCTTTCAAAGTCAATTACTCTCTTCTGAGGAACATCAGGAGTATTTACCGCAATAGTTTTCGGCAAATCGCTTCCTTCTTTATAATCGGGGTTTTCGATTACGGAAATATTGGCTTTGAGCGCCATCGGAGTAGTATAGCCCGTATTAGTCTTTGGAGCTGTACGGCGGTCTTCATGGCATCCGACACATCCGGTTTGTTCTCCGGATTGAACGAGCGTTCCGGAACGCATGGATTGAATTGCCTTTCCGTCTTCATCAAGAAGCTGGAAGTATACAAAAGTATCTTGCGGCACTTCAAAATATGCCGAACCGTCTTCGTATACAGGAACTTCTCCTATAACGCGCTTTACTTCAAAGCTGTGCCAGTTAACACCGGGATTTTGCTGACCTTCTCCCTGCCATTGACTTTCCAACGATATATATTTTTTATCCATCGATTCAACAATACGCAAGGATTTGACCGTACCGCGTTCCACGCCTTCCATATGCGTTCCTTCGTATACGTCCTGAACAAAGAAGGTTCCAACGTCATCATTGTAATTGCGGCGGCTTGATGTTTGAAGCTCTTTGTTGCGAGGCTGCAGAATAGTAGCGTCAAACGCACTCATATCAGACTCGTCTTCATATAGCAAAATTTCATTTCCGTATGTATCAAGCAGGTAAATACCCATCTTTTTGCTTACACTGTCTATCATACGGGAGGCGAGAAAATAGTTTTCGTTCAAAGGCTGCGGATCTTCATATTTAATAGGCAGGGTAACATACGCATCAACATTAACCCAACCGCCCGGTCCTCCGATGTGAGGATAAACACTTTCAGGCCATGTCTTCTCAATGGGAGCTCTTCCGTCTACACCCTTAGAACGATCTATAATTGCAAGTGCACCCCACGATAGGTCGTGAGTTGATCCGAGCACTGCCATTATTTTATTTGTTCCGGGAATAACCTTTGCTTCAATGGTGGCACCCGTCGGAGAGTTGTTACCATAGTAAGTGTCTTGCTTTGTTCCGTCTTCATAAACAGTCCAGATTCCCTGTGCGGAAGCAAAATCTCTGTCATTGTATTCCCATCTATCGTAAAGTATACGTCCGTCCGGCAATACATCGGTAGGTCTTTCAAACAGTGTACTTGAGGTTATTTTTACAATGTTGGCACCGTCCGGCTCCATGCGGTAAATATTTCCGGCAATATGACGGTTACACATAACATATTTGGGATCACGGGTAGAGGTAAATACAATATTACCGCTTGGCATATACAAGGGATCCATATCGTCCGCCGTTGACAAGCTTGTAAGCTGCTTTGTATCGGTAATTGAAAGCTTGTCGCCGCTAAGCGTATATTCTACGATATTATAGGTGGAGTTTCTTTCCTCGCGATATGAGAGCAATATTTTGTTTGCATCATAGGAAATGTCCAAATCGCGATACAATCCGTCCGTGTCTTCCAATAACGTTGTAACTTCTCCGGTCCTCAGATTCAAAACCTTAACTGCACCGCCGGGTGTAAACATACCCTGGTTATCGATTTCTCCGTTGTAAGACGGGAACATGTTGTGTGTGTTGTGATGGCTGGTTCTGTATTGATGATGAACCGTAAATATCATAAGTCCGCTGCCTAAAGCAGGGTTTGTAACATATACTTCGTTTGCAAGAGCATTCATATCCTCAATCCATTGAATGAGTTCCTCTGCATCTTCTGCAACTGTATTTTCTGCCATCTCGATTTGCTTTGTCTGCATCTCATATATGGCATCCAACAAATCGTCTCCCTCGGGATATTCCTTGACGGTATAGTTTTCCATATGATCTTCGATCATTGTAATCAGAAGTTCAAAATCTTCTTCATACCAATCGGTAGCTTCCATAACCGCGTCGATTGTGTCAAGGATATTGACATCATCTTCGTCTGGGAATGCAATGCTTGCACGAATGTTATCTACACCAATCCAAGCCCAGCCTGATGTGGTACAGTCAACAATCTTGAGTATCAGCTTATCGCCTTCGTTAAACTTTCCTGTAAGATCCAAAGCAGCATTCGTAAAATCCCATCCACTTACAGGATTTACTTTTGCCAATTCTTTGCCGGTATTAGCATTGTAAACAGCAACATAATTCTTTGAGCCGCCGTTGAACTGCAACGTAATTGTAGGCTTTGCGGGATTCAACATAAATTTCGGAGACACAAATTCACCAACATACGCCTCATTATAAACATCTGCAGAATCCGGAACCTCTTGGACGGTATTCAGATAGTATGTTCCGTCAAAACTGTTGTTTCCGGCTGTGTATGTGGAAATAATTCCCGCTCCCCACGTATCCTCAGTTGTAAATGGAGCAATTGTTCCATCTTCAAAGCTCCAAACGGCATCCTCATATTCACTCCATTCTTTTCCGACAAAGCGAAAATCGTCTACGTGAACAAATGCCCAACCCGCAGTTGTGCCGTCTACCACTTTAATAACAACAGGTGTGCCTTCAACATAATTCTCCACAGTCAGAGATGCAGCAATCAAAGGATGGTATGTATCCATTTGCCACATAGGACTCTTTTTTGCTAAAATATCGCCTGTTTCGGCATCACATATAGCAACGTAGTTTTTATCACTCTCTCCTCCGCCTATACGAAAAGAAACAGTAGGGTTGCTTGGATCCAAAACAAATGCTGTTGATACAAATTCGCCTGTCGGGGCCTCATCATAATCTGCGCTGGTGCCAATAGTTGACATATAGTAGGTTCCGTCTTTATTCATAGACTTGCCGGTACCGTTCCAGCAATAATCATCATTACAGATATTCGGCATTTTAAAGGAACCCGTCGTAGTGAAGGGAGCCATTGTACCATCCTCAAAGCTCCAGTGAATATCTGTGTATTCCGATATTTCAACGGTTGCTTGAAGCTCGGTTTCGACAACCGTGTTTTCTTCTTCTGACTCAGCAAATGTTTTTCCCGGACTGATCAATACGGTGAACAGCATAACAATAGCCATCAATCCGGAAAATCCCCTCTTTAGATTTCTGTGTGTCATTTTTTCTCCTCCTGTTTTATATTCATATAAACCTTAAAGGTGTGTCGGCTTATTTGCTCAAGTATAAGTATGCATGGATGCGCCGGCGTTCGGCAGAACGTTTACGCAAAGGAATGTGAATATCAGTGCCATAAAGCCAAGCGTTGAGAATATCAAAGCGTATTTTTTCATTTTCGGGACACGTCTTGCATGGAAATAACACAAGTAAAATGTTACCGTAATCAAAGACCAGACCTCCTTGATATCCCAAGACCAGTAGTTTCCCCAAACCTGATCTGCCCATACTGCACCAAGCATAAGCCCTAAGACCATAAACGGAAAAGCAATACGCAAAATCAGGCAATTCGCATTTTCGTATTTTTCAATCTCTTTTTTCTTGAATACACCCATCGTGCTGATTATAAACGCAGCCGCACAAAGCGCATACGACAGCACATAGCTGAAAACATGCGGTACAAAAAACACAGACCGAAGCGCAGGCATCAGAGACCAATGCATATTTCTGTCCATAAATAAAGTGCCTATCAATGGAATGGTTGCCCCAAAGCAAAACACAGGTGATAGCCACTTATGATCAGGTCTCAACCAAATTATTAAAATCATAAGTACAACAAACAAAAGAGAAATGTCGCTCAGCACCTGATACATACTTGCAAAGGGCGGATATCCGTTAATATACCAGTTCTTAATGAAAATCCCCAGATTTGAAAGCCATCCGATGATTGCAAAAGCATATGCGGCTTTTTCTTTGTTTTTCAGAAACAAAATTCCGGCACCCGAATAGCAAATCACTGCCGTAACACAAATTACACTTGCAAATATATCCAATCCGTTCATTCCTGTGCCTCCTTTCTCTTAATCAAAGAGAAGCATTCCATAAACGTACCGATAACAGTTATCCAGATGCCGATAGCAAACGCAATATTGGCAGGGTCGTTCTTTACATACATATTAACATATTGCATACTCTCCGCATCGTATCCCATAAGATAAAACTTCCAGCCGTTATAGATGTACGGCTTGTTTATCTCCAAATCCGCTTTATGAACATTTCCGTCCGTATCTCTTATTTGCATCAGTGCCTTATAGGCTTTATCTGCCTGTGAAAGCTTTACAAGACAAAATCCGTTTTCCAGTTCGTAAAAATCCGTGTATTCGTTATTGCTTTTCAACTCATCGACAGAAACCTTGCCGTATTTGCCCATATCGTAAAAGCCCTTGCGGTTTTGAGGAACGGTCTCTATTAATATGTTTTCTTCCGAAAAAACACCGGTATTATCATACAGGCGGTATTCGGCTTCGTACTTTTCCACTTCAAACGAAGCGACGGAAATATCGAAACCGAATTTAAGCTCGGAACCGTCATCCTGCATGACCTCTCCATAAAATGCATACGGATTAACAGGAATCGCAAAAGATGTTTCTTTCATATACTTCCAAGAAACAAAGGAACAAACAACAATAACGGCAACACCTATGTGACATAAATAAAATCCAAGCTTTTTCACGGAAAAGCGGACACAGAATAATCCACAAATCAAAACTGCCGTAAATATTACGGTTATTATTATGAAAATCCAAGATTTATAATAATCACCCCAAACTCCACGTGAAGAAATAAGGGAAGCCGCAATCAGGAAAACGCCGATAATTGCCATTATCCAGACTGACAGTTTCAATTGTTTCATATCTATCTCCTTTCCGCTGTTGCATTGAAGCATAAATATATCCTTGTAGTTGAGTTTTTGTTGTATTTTAGTTGCATTTTTAGGCATTACCACATTTTAATTATAAGGCACATTTGTGAATAAAACAATATCTTGCCAAGATTAAAAAAGTTCATATTTTTAACGAAAAAGAAACATTTTAGAAGAAAAAACTAATAAAAACGCATAAAAAAACGGAGGTTAAAAAATTAACCTCCGTACAAAAAGAATTATTTTGCATTTGTTATGAGTTTTTAATAAAAGTAATCGTGAGAATCCACATCCCAGGAAAGAACGGTTCCGTCGTCTGCCTTGATTTCGGCATCATATTCCGTTCTGTCTTTTCCGAACTCAACCTCGTAACACCATACACCGTCGTCGCGGTCAAGCTCGATTCTGTCAAAGCTTACTTCCTCAGCTGAAAGACCTGCTTTTGCAAGAACAATTTCCTTTGCTTTATCCTCGCCGATGAAGCTTGCTTCGTTATTTGCAACAACACCGTCTGCTTTGCGAGGTGCCGTGGCAGGATTTGCTCTGATGCAGCCTGTTAAAACCGATATTGCCGCTAAGGCTATAAATAAAACTAACAATTTTCTCATACAATCATCTCCTTAGTATGTATTTTAATCAAAAATTCCTGCTTTATAACAAAGAGGCGGCTGAGAATTTCGCCGCCTCTGTATTGCAATCAGTTAAAGTATCTCTTGAGAAGTCCTTCAAGACCGCGCCCATGTCGAGCCTCGTCACAGATTTCCAATCAGAAATCCTTTATTTGTGCGGGTTTGCGAGCTCTCAGCACTAAATTTGCCCACCGTTTGCCCACAAGAATTTTTTGCCCACAGATTGTCGTTGCTTCTGTTTTATGGTCTTATTATAGCACATTTTGTAGAAAAATGCAAGAAATATGATAATGAAAATTTTTATACATGAATTGCAAAGGGAAAGTATGGGGAACTACGAGGTTTATCTATTTGAGGATTTTGTTCATTACCGCTTTTCATTCTTGTCATAGTTGATGCTTTTTCATGTATTGTTGCAATACTCGCATATGACGCAGAGCCATTATTGAGTTGTCTATCCCAGGATTGTGCACTTTTAATTAAAGAATAACTATAGTACCCTCCAAGCCTACTATCATCACCCGCAGTTTCATTTAAATCACATGCATATGTAGTAATTATTCCAGTATTACATTTTTGGATTGCTGCATCAAAATATATTCTCGAAAGAGATATATAGGAGTCACTTTTCTCCAATTTTGCAGAATATTCATATATGGCGCTCTCGCTAAGACTATTATTAATAACTCTGCAGCAATCCAAAATTATAGTCCTCTTAATTGCACCTGTTCTTAATGAACTTGCTCTATAGTCACAATTTTTGTTTAGTTCAATTATTGTTTCATCACCAACAGTACATCCATGTCCACAAAAAACAATTAAAGTGTACTCTGTGTTTTCCATTAGTTTAATATGGTTGTTTAATAAAATACTGTCAGGTTTTTCCAAACAAACAATTTCGTCTTCGTACCATCCACCACCAACGGAAGACATTAAATATTTTTTGTAATTGATTACATCCTTTTTTACCCCTTCGCAGTAATTTTCTGCTCCAGGCTCTCCAGGATTAGAAATTATCAATGCTTTTCTCTTCATTACAACATTCCTCCTTGTTTCCCGATTTTTCAAAACTACTTATTATGGACGGAATCAGTCGTTCACTGAAACCTGCTATGATACACACTAAAATCACACAGTATATAGCATTTTTTTCAGAATTAAAATTACTAAATATGATCTCCAATTTATATAAATAAACCGCAACAAAACTGCTTATAACACTAGTAAACATTCTAGAAAATATTTCTAAAAAATTAAGAATTCTTCCTGATTCGCAATTATAGCATTTTTTACCGCTTTTCAATGCAATTGACAATGTAGCGCCAAGTGTACCTAAGATCGAATATCCTAATATCTCAAATAATTCTTTTGAAACATTAGTAATGCTTAGAAGCTTTTCTTGAAAAAAACTTACCGTAACAAAACTACAAAGAATTAGAAGTAAGATGGAAAAGCAGTAAAACAACTGCCATTTTCTGGTTATCTCACAATTGCGATTATAAAGATATTTCTCAAGTTTGGCAATTTGTTCTTCCGCACCTTCAAGTTCATCTTCTAAAACAAGTACAATAGTCGCTGCAAGCATGTAATTAAACTCTTTTCGTTGAGCGCTAGATAAATATTTAGCGGTTGGCTGACATTGTAATGTTTCAACTCTAGCTATAAATCTATTTATACATTTATTTTCAGACATTTCTTCATCGTAAATGTCTGTGGTTTCCCAGTCAACCTCGTTCTTACAATCCAGCCAAACAATATATCTATCTTTACTATATCGTACTAAACAGTTAATGTTATCAACATTTATATCATTAAATTTTTCTGTAATTACTTGTAATTCTTTCTTTTGCACACTGTTTGCCCAAAATACACACAAATTACCAATATTCATTATTTTACACCTTCATTTACTTTTCTTTAGTAACACCCTTAAACGGAGTTCCGTCTTGTTTAACATCCATAAATCTACCTGTATCAGAATCACGTTTAACCCACTGATTTGTTTTAGGATTATATGTCTGTGTTCTGCTTTTTACAGCACCGATTCTTCTGTTATCACCTGTTGGCGCATTTTTTGCCATAGTTTTTCACCTCTTTTCTCTACTCGTTGTCAAATTCAATTTCTTCTTCAGCAATGTTGTAAATATCAATTCTGTTCTCAACATTAACTGGAGTAACAAGCCAGTTTTTGAGAAAGCATTGTTTTATAAACTCATCTATACGGTTAACGCCATTGATTTCTTTAAGAGTTATTACAACACCAAAATTCAAGCCTTCCCCGTATTTTTCTTCAAGACGTTCAGTTGTTTTTATGCTCAACCCCCAAAGTTTAGTTTCATAAACTTTTTTGGGTCTTGCGCCTTTTTTGGGATACTCAACGATATGCTTAACATTATCCCATTTTCTAAAAAACAAACGGGCATTACCTTCGTATATGTAACTTCCATCTTCGCCTTGCTTATTATCGTTTATAGTTTTTACAGTTTTACCATCCAATCTCCCAAAGTGCAAATCAAGTTCAGTGTTTGTATAATCCACGCCCTGATTTCTTGAGCAGACCGGGAAATAACATAATGTAGCTTTTGCAATATATGGATACATATCTTTGCTTATTGGTACAGGCAAACTGTAGTTATAGGTGTTGTATTTTTCGGACACGCCGGAAATTACAAATCGGATTTCATCATCCTGGGATTTTATAATATCTTCTATCCTAATTGGCACAACACCGTAACCAATATATTTTGAAGGCTCTTCCTGCTTTTTCCAACTGGCAGCAGAATCTACAATTAAAGCTTTCGCTACTTCTCTACTTAATCCAAGCACGTCAATAAGGTAAGACATTTTTCTCGCAATCCAAGGTGCAGCAAAAGATGTCCCTGCAACAATTTGTCCGCCTGTTTCACAACATACTTTGATAGGATTATTCCTATCTCCACCATAATAACTTACATCAGGCTTATTGAAGAATGATAAGACCGGACCTTTTCTTGAATATGATGCAGGTTTGTTGTTGTAATCAACCGAATTAACTACCAAGGAGTTTATGGAGTCCGCAGGAGAACCAATATATTTTTCCTCACCGCCATCGTTACGTTTGTTTGTGCCTGCAATGATAAATATAACATCATTTTCACTTTGTATTTTGTCAAGGATTGCAGCTTCGGGTGAAATAAAGTTTGGATGTATTTCTTTATCTGACCCCAAAGATAAATTCCACACTTTTATGTCTCTGTTCGCTTTTACGATTTCGTCTATGGTGCGTAATATAGTAAATGAATTGAAATGTCCGCTTGTTGCAACACCAAAGTGTCTAACTTTAAATCTACCACAACCATCATCAAGTTCAGGATTAATTGTGGGACCATCTACTATGATTGACGATACTGATGTTCCGTGAAAGTAATCTTTTTGTTCAAGTTCGATCTCGTCAGGAATCTTTTTTTCAAACTTAACCCATTCTGTAAAATATACATCTTCCCAAAACATCGTATCAATAACACCTATGGTTGGTTCATTTTTAGGAGAAGGAATTGTAACTAAATCCTCAGATGGTCCTAACAACAATTCTTTTGAAAGTTTAGATATATCAGCGGTTGCCATCGCAATCAAATATGATGCTCTACTTTGAAGAATTCCCAATTGGTCTGGTGTAAGAAGCAAAGTTGTTTCATCGTAGATTCTGCTCGGTAGCACATCAATGCCAACTTTTTCTAACACAGTTTTTGTATTGTCGGTCTTGTAAATTGTTATTATAGTATTAGTTTTAAAATCGTTATCTTCCTGGCTTATGAAGAATTTTTCTACATAATGGCAATCAACAACAATATTTAAAAATGCGGTTGGCTTGATTTCTGTAGTATCAAAAACAATTATTTTCTTGTTGATTTTATCAACTGTTTCTGATGAGATAATTCCGTCAAAATTACTTTCCACAATTCTTATTGAAGAAGATAGTTTTTTTATCGAATCTTCCAGAATCATCAGTGAAACATAATGAGTGATGACATGTTTTCTCGCTATTACGTTTTCAGGAGTTATTACATCTGCAAATTTCGCTCCTACAACTGAACTGTTAGCAGTAACACTACCTTTAGATAAAAAGCCTGAAATTCTACGGCTTTTAGCAATTACATCTATATACTGCACACTAATCAGAGCACCGGTAATTACTTTTTCTTTGCTCCAATAGTCTCTAAGTATCAACAAGTCCTCCAGCAACTTTTTCATATGTTGCACGGATACTTTTGTGTTTGCCGGCAAGCTTGGCGGACCTGGTCTTGAATTTCTATTTTCTTGTTGAAATGTACCTTTTAAGTTTAACAAATCATTCATGTATTTACTCCTTCAATTCTCGTGAAACTTGACTCTTTGAAACCCCTGTAAGAATTTCAATTTCCCTCACAGTAAAACCGTGCTCTTGCATAGCTTTTAAGTCCATTCCTAAATTAGAGTCAACAGATGCATACAATCTTTTTAGATAATCAAACTCATCATTCGGGCTACCAAAAGCAATACACGTTTTCAAGAGATTCTTTAATTCACCCGGATAAGGTATGGGGGACATAAGATTTAATATTTTCTTAAGTAGTCGCGTATTTTTACTTGCAAATTTAAATTTGCTGAGCAATCCATTAACAATAGTTTCAGCAACTTCCATCAAATCTTCTTGGGTGTATCTGTTAAAGTTAATAATGGCATCAAATCTTCGAGACAAAGCTTTATCGAACGAATCATAAAGATTTGTTGTTGCTATTAAAACAACTGTATCATTTAAATTGTCAAGACCTTTCAATACAGCTGACGTAGCTCTTCCCATTTCCCTTAAATCATTGGAATTCATTCTATCAAGAGCAATAGCATCAATTTCATCAAAAAGCACAATTGCTCTTTCGGGGAATGGGAGTTTTGCAATTTCGTTAAATAGAGCTGCAACATTTTTGGAAGTTTGACCCAACTTACTATCAACAACAGAATCAAAATCCACAATAAATAATTCTCTTTCTAAGATTCTAGCAACCTGTTTTACAGTCTCCGTTTTACCGGTTCCAGGTGCACCTTCAAAAAGAAACTTATTTATTCCAGCGTTGTGACTTACAGCGTTAACAACCCCAACAATGTCATCTTTAATAACTTCAGGCAAAGGGAGAGGGTCTTGGTTCAAATGAACCTTTTGAAGAAAATTAAGGTTTTCTTCATTCATCTGTGGAACAAAAGTGTTAGCATTTGACATTAACGCCATTATATATTCCGATAACTGATAATCACCTGATTTATCAAAATCGCTAGCTATTTCATATGCTTCTGTTCTAAAACCCGCATCATTTTTTTCGGAGTAATATTTTATGAGATTTATAACGTTTTTCTTTTTCATTGTATTACCTCCATTTACAAACATTAATTCATTGTATTTGTATTATAACACGCTTGGGACAAAAAGTCAAGTGTTTGGGACAAAAATTTAAAATTTGTTATCAAATTGTAATAGTTTTTCATCAATCGCAATCCTTGCCATCTCCGCCATATGCCCGGTTATATGTGTATAATACTTCAATGTGAATTCAAGTTTCGAGTGTCCCAACATTTCTTGCACATATCTTGGACTTATGCCGCTTTCCGCTAATATAGTTGCATATGTATGGCGAAGATTATGAAACTTAAATGGTATATGCAAATCATCTCTTATTATTCTTGACAAAAATTTAATACTGTTATGTGTCAGCATTTCGCCATTTTCTTTTACATTTATAAGGTCAGTTACCTCTATATAGCTTTCCTTATTTTTTCGAAGTCTTTCGGTGACGAAGTTTCTTTTATATCCCTCACCATATAGTTTCTTATTCTTTGCTTGTTGTTCTTTTAACTGCTTTAAGAATCTCACGAAGTTATCTGATATGTTTATGGTTCTATAAGAGTTCTTAGTTTTAAGTGGGCAGAAGCACCATTTTCTATCCTGATACAAAAGTTGTTTATTAACACTTATGGTTTTCTTTTCAAAATTCACATCTTTCCATCTGAGTCCCATACATTCACTTTCTCTGAGTCCGGTATTGAGGGCAATGTAGAATGGTATTCTTACATTTGTGCTTTGAAGCCGTTTATACATAAGAGATAATTCCTCAGGCGAATAAACTTTTATTTCTCCCACATGCCTTGGATCAGGCGGCGGAAGAATATCATCAAATATGTTGTGCTTCATATATCTTTTTCTGTGAGCATAATCAAAAATGCATTTTAGCGTTTTGAATAATCCCTTTACAAATTCCTCACTATATTTTTCTCCTTTTTCACTTACGAATCTTTCAAGCGCTTTTTGCGTAACGGCATACATGTAGAAATCACCAAACGCAGGTTTAAAATGATTCCGATACATAGAATCGTACTTTTTAAGTGTTGCATAAGCTCTTGTCAGTTTTCCATCAATCTCAATAAATTCCTCATAAACCTCATTAAAGGTTATCTTCTTGTTTTCAGAATAAATACCCGTTTCTTCATAGTCATTTACAAACTTTGTCAGTGCAAGTTCAGCATCCTTTTTAGTTTTAAAACCGCCTTTCTCAATTTGCTTATTTTGACCGTCAACTGTACTTACATACACCCGATACGACCATGTTTTTCCCTTTCTTCTGATACTTCCTTTCATAATAAATCCTCCTGTAATGTATTAAGGTTTCCCTTATTCACATTATACAGAAGGCTTAAAACCCTTGATATATCTGCGTTTGAAAGCAAAATAAGGGAAGACA
>JAZQGP010000023.1:0-15120 GCA_045540015.1 Eubacteriales bacterium | reverse complement strand
CATATGTTTGGGGTGCGCATACACTAACTACAAGACATCTTAAATGCCCCGAATGTAACGAAAAATCCTGGTGTACAAGAAAGAAGATGAAGTAATATGAGCAAAATTGTTTTCTTTTGTATTCCTGCACACGGACACACGAACCCCACCTTGGGCGTTGTTAAGGAATTAGTTTCTCGCGGACATCAGGTGTGGTACTACTCATATAACATTATGCGTGAAAAAATCGAGTCGGCAGGTGCAACATTTATATCCTGCGACGATTATGATACGGAGCAAAACTTAAGTGCCAAAGACGCTACCCGTGTAGGAAAAGACATAGCTTTCTCTACAAAGATACTTGTAGATACCACACTCGCTCTTGATGATAAGGTTTGTAAAGAAATGGAAGAACTTAAGCCTGACTTAATTATTGCAGATTCTATGGCATTATGGGGAAAAGCGGTTGCATTAAAGCTTGGTATTCCTTTTGTTTCCTCAACTACAACCTTTGCCTTTAATCAGCACTCAGCAAAAATCATGAAACAAAGCATGGGTGATTTGATTAAGATGATTTTAGCGGTACCTAAAACCACTAAGCAAATTAAACGCTTGCAGAACAAAGGGTATCCTGTTAAAAACATACTCGATATTATCGCAAGTGACGATAACACCCATACCATTGTGTATACCTCTCCCCTGTTTCAACCATGTGCAGAGACTTTTTCGGAAAAATATGCATTTGTCGGTCCTTCAATTCGCTGTGCAACAGAGGAAATAGAAAAAAAGAGGGATAAACTGATTTATATATCAATGGGAACTGTAAATAATGATATGATGCCTTTTTATAAAACTTGTATATCCGCTTTGAGGAATACAGATTATCAAGTAATTATGTCAGTTGGTAATCTGGTCTCTATTGAGAGTTTTGGGGATTTGCCTGAAAACATATCAGTTTATTCACATGTTGACCAGATTGCTGTTTTAGAAAAAGCTGATGTGTTTGTGTCACACTGCGGAATGAACAGTGTCAGCGAAAGTTTATATTTTGAAGTTCCGCTCGTTATGCTACCTCAAACATCGGAGCAAAAAGGTGTTGCCGAACGAGTTTCTCAGCTTGGTGCTGGTATAAAACTTGCTAAATCAGATGCTGTTTCGATTTTGAACGCTATAAATAAAGTTTTAAGTGTTGACACCTATAAGCAAAATGCGAAGAAAATTGCCGAAGGGTTTAAAAGCTCTTCAGGTGCAAAGGGTGCAGCAGACAAAATCATACAGGTTTGCAATGATGGGATATCTATATGATAATACTATGTTTTATTTTTTGACTTTCTTCTCTTTATGCGGTATGTCGTATGTTAGCATATACTATACCATCATAAGCAACATAGTATTTTACATCTTTTTTATCACCGTCTTCGTATGAAGAGACTATTGCACTGTATGGATATTCTACAGTTATTAAGTCACCAATCTCCACAACGACATCAAGGGATGACTTGGTCTCTACGACTAGCTGAGGCTCATTATCCTGCTTATTTATATTTATAAGTATTTTTACAGTAATTGATAAAATCAACAATGCGATAATCAACGATATGCACCCCAAAAGCCATGCCTTACACACGAGGTTTTAAAGACAATCTTTTCTCCTGAGTTTAATGCATATTTTAGTTTAGCCATAAAAATTCCTCCGTACATCTTATATTTTTCGTTCTATATAAGTGTTTGTAAATTTCGCGAATATCCATTTATTTACTTTATTATATCATTAGAAGAGCAAAAGGACAATAATTTTGTCGAATTTTGTTATTTGTGTATAGAAAAAGCGTGATGACAGTAAAATCATCACGCTTTTTGTAAGTGAGGGATGTAAATAATACATTGACCCCATAAATCAGAATTTCACTCCTTTTGCACCTTTTTTATCTAAAATAATAAAGCTGCCGCAATGGTACTTGTCACAGCGACTGTTTTTGTTTTCTGATGTTAAGCACTAATCCCCCAAAAGCCCGTACTTTATTTTAACTCTCTCAATCTTTGATACAAATGCCTCTGCCATTACAAGCAGAAACACCACCGTTGACAGCGAATGTATAAGGTCAAAGGGAAAGCCTGCGACAAACGAAGAAAGCAAAAGCTTTGCCGAAGGCTCGGGGTTCATCATTAGAACCGATGCGGGATTCAGTATTCCGCCGTAAATGAGGAATGTTGCAAAGAAGCCGAAGATACATAAGGCCGTCTTTGATTTTTTTACCTTACAAGAATCGAATACAAGTCCCGAAACAAGACCGATAAGTGCGAATGCCGTCATCTGCCACACAGTCCACGGACCTTGCCCGAAGAAAAGGTTTGAAACGAATGTAGAAACTGCACCCACAATCATTCCCGATTCATACCCAAGACAAGCACCGGAAATTATGATGATTGCCGCCATAGGCTTGAATTGGGGTACCATAAAGAATATGCTTCTTCCTGCAACGCATATTGCAGAGAGAACTGAGAGCGTTACAATTTCTCTTGCCTTTGGCTTTCGTCTTTCAAACATAAGTAAAAACGGTAAAAGTATTTCTGCAATTACGATACCGCTTACAAGATAATACTGCCTGTCAGAAAGGTGCTTTATGCCGAAATAAACCGTAAACGGCACAGCAAGTAGGACAAATATAAGAGGCAGCAAGGACTTTTTGGTGAATCCCTTTGAGTCCTTTTCTTTTTTGCTTATAGGTGGTAATTTGTCGCCGCCAGAACTATCGCTGTCACGTTTTTTAGGCTCAAAATTCTCACCTCCCAAAGCAGAAATTGCATCATTTACCGTTACTGCCGTGGGAAGAATATTATTTGCCATTCGTACGGTGTCTGTGGTGTAATAGTTCATCTTTGTAAAAAAGCTTTTCGGTGTGCCAACAGCTGTCATTATGCCGTCAAACATAAGAGCGCACCTGTCGGAAAAGGAAGCGCAAAACTCTATGTCGTGGGACACATTTATAATTGTTATGCCGTCATTTTTAAGCCTGTGCAGGAGTTTTCCGAAGCTTTCCTTGAAATGAGCATCCATACCCTTTGTCGGTTCGTCAAGAAGGAGAATTTCGGGATTTGTAAGCAGTACCTTGCAAAGTGCCGCACGTTGCTTTTCACCGCCCGACAGGTCATAGGGGTGCTTATCAAGAAGGTTCAGAATGTCACAAAGCTCGGCTGTTTTCATAACGGCGTCATAGTTTTTTGTGATTTCAAAAAGGTCAGCTCTTACAGTATCTTTGACAAACAGGCTTGTCACGTCCTGCGGCATATAAGATATTCTGCCGTCAGTTTTTACCTTTCCGGAATATCCTTTGCGTACACCTGATATTACAGAAAGAAGCGTTGATTTTCCCACTCCGTTTGAGCCGAGAATTGACAGAATTTCTCCCTTGTATGCGGTAAGACTTATGCCTTTCAGCACGTCCCCTGAATTCTTTTCGTATCTGAAATGGACTTCGCAAAGAGAAACTGCTTTTTTTGAGGTGTCGGGCTGTGTGTCGGTTTTTATTCTTTCGGGATAAAGAGTGTGATTTTGTGAATACTCTGTAAGCCACGTCTTACCGTCTTTAACTGATATGGGATAGTCACTGCCATTCTCAATACTTGCATATATTCTCATCTGCGGCGGGAAGGCGGAGAACATTTCGTGCCTTTCTTCAAAAAGTGTATTTGCAACCGCACTTACACTTCCGTCAGCAAATATTCTGCCGTCATCCATAACAATAACTCTGTCGGATATGGGAAGTACCTCATTTAGCCGTTGCTCCGACATTATGACGGTAACGCCCATTTCGTTGTTTACCCGCTTTACCGCCTCTATAAAATGCTTTGCAGATATCGGGTCAAGGCTTGAGGTCGGCTCGTCTAAGATTAGCACCTTCGGCTTCATTACCATAACAGATGCAAGACATACAAGCTGTTTCTGTCCTCCCGACAGCTCGCTTACTTTTTTATGAAACAGGTCAGAAATGCCGAAAAATGAGGAGGTTTCGGAAACGCGAAGGCGTATTTCGTCTTCGGGAAGTCCCAGACTTTCAAGACCGAAGGCAAGCTCGTGCCATACCTTGTCACAGCACAGCTGAAACTCGGGATTCTGGAAAACAAAGCCTATGTTTTGTGAGTCCTCTCTCGGTGAAAGCTCACGGAGATTTCTGCCGAGATATGTAATATTTCCGCTTGTTTTGCCTTCAGGTGAAAGAGAACTTTTGAGAAGACGGAGAAGTGTTGTTTTACCGCATCCCGATTTTCCGCAAAGGGTTATAAACTCGCCGTCGTTTATGGTAAAACTCAAACCACTTATAGCATTTTCGCCGCTTTCGGGGTAAGCAAAGCTTAGATTCTCGACCTTAAATATTTCCATCTTCTCACCTCCCATAGTTCAATTATTACAGGTGTCATACATAGTAAAAAGTAGCTGACAAAAACGCTGATTAAATATATTGTAATCGGCGTGGACTTTATCACAGGATAAAAGGAAAAATCCATCTGTCCCGAAACATTTCCAATAATTACATATGTGCCGAGAAACAGTATGTACAAAAGCACAGCAATGTCACGCTTTTCAAGGCGGTAGTTGGAAAAGGATGTTCTTTTTCCCGTTCCGTAGCCCCGTGCTTTCATACTGTCGGCTGTATCAATTGCATTTTCAAGCGCCCACGTTACGGTTATCGAAAGTATTCGCAGGGCGTTTTTGATTTTCCTGAAAGCACCCTTTTCGTCAAGTCCCTTACCGATGCACTTCTGAACTTCCGCTGTCTTTTTCAGTCTTTCAGAAAACAGTGGAACAAATCGGAGTGTCATGGAAAGAATAAGTGACAGCGACGGTATTATTTTGCCAAACAGGTACATAAATTTATCGCTTGTCATAACAGAGCTGAAACATATGAAAAAGCACAGCACCGACACAAGACTTGCAGCGGCACAAAGTCCGTAGATTATGCTTTCCGAGGTTAGCGGATTTCCGTCAGGCAGATACCCGAGTATTGTCATTCCCTCGTGGTTAAAAAGAGGATTGATAAGAGAAGTCAGAATCATTGCGGGGAGCAGAAATGCAAGGCTGTGAAGTGCCTTTTTGCCGTTTATAATACACATATATAAAAAAGAGCAGAACAGCGATAAGGTGAGCATCAGCGGATGCATCCCTGTACAGGCAAGACCTAAGACATACGCAAAGTATGAAAAATTCACCAATGGGTGATACATCTTAAATTCATTCATTGTCTTTTCCGTTTCTTTGTGAGTAGTCTCCGCCGATGTCTCTGCCAAGGTCGCAGGTGTAAATCCATTCTACCTTGTCGTGTTCCTTCAGCTTGTAACGTGAACAGCCGTAGTTGGGAAACCAATCATTGACCTTGTACATCCAACCCGACAGCTCACCGCAGTCAAATTCGTAGATGTTTGCAATACCCTCAATGTAGGCGCTTTCGTACATCGGTACTTCGTTGAACTCCATATGTATACCGTTTTTCTTCATTTCACGGCGAAGAAGGTTGAACACCGTTTCTCCTTCGTAGAATACTACCTCGGTTTCACCAAGGATTACACCGTCTTTCGGTACAATGTCAGACTTGTCCTTGTCAAAATCGGACATATTATCAAGGATTGTATCGCATCTTACCGAGAGAGTACAGGTAAGCTCTTTATCTGTTATTACTGTCTCCTCTGCATTGACAGGCTCGGGTTTACCCTCGGGAACTTCTACAAGTACAGGCCCTGTATTGTCATTACAGGATGTTAAAGTAAATATTACAAGTAAAGTTAAAAATAAAACTATTATTCTTTTCATATATGTTTTGCCTCTTTCAATAAGTTATAGAGCATATACGCAATTTCTCCTCGTTTTACCGCTTCTTTAGGATTTATTTTAATTGCCGAATCGTCAATAATTCCTTTGTCATAACAGAAAGCAAGTCCTTCCCTTGCCCAAGTGGAAACGGTCTTATAGTCGGTAAACTGCGACAGCACATTTCTTACGGCACTTTCGTTATAAGTTTTATCAATACCGCAGATTTTTGCACTTCTCTTTACCATGACCGCCGCTTCTTCACGGATAATTGTGCCGTTTGGGTTGAATCGGTTTTCAGACACACCCTTGATTATACTGTAATCATAAGCAGTACCCACAAAACCGTAGTACCAGTCGGTTTTTTTTACATCAGAAAAGACATCTATTCCTTTTGCTTCAAGTCCGAGGGCTCTAACGGTAATTGTGGCAAACTCTGCTCTTGTCATGGTGAAATCAGGCGAGAAGGTATTTTCAGTCATTCCGTTTATTATGCCTCTTTGACAGAGTGCCTGTATTTCAGACTTATACTTGTGATTCTTAATATCGCTGAAGGTTTTATTCGGGTACTTTATCCCGATTCTGTCACCGCCCGCATTATTACCCGATATAGAAATACCGTTGCTCATATCGAAAAGCTTATTCTTTCCATCTTCAAAACGCTTCAGACTTATAAGGGCATAAAAACCTTGCTCTGTTGACATAAGGTTTGATTCTTTGTCAGACTTTGTGTGCCTGAAGCCTTTTCCTTTTATGTGAAAATTCATAAGTGCATCAACTGCTGTCTTGCCGTTCTTGACAAACCTTGAGTCTTTTTGGGATATACCAAGACTTGAAAGAGCAACAATTACCTGAGATGTGCTTTCGGAGTATTCGCCAAAGCTTCCGTCAATGTTTTGAATGCCGGAAAGATACGAAAGTCCTTTATCAACCGCCTGCTTCACCTTGCTGTTATCGGTATAAGACGAAAGAGCCGTCAGCACCATTGCGGTGATATCCGCGTCTGCTTCTTTTGCCGAACTGTTAAGCGCCCAGCCTCCCGAAGGAAGCTGTCGGGAAAGAATAAGGTCTATGTATTTCGTTCTGATTTCATCATTGTCATATTTTGCCGCATCAAGTGAAATAAGTGCCCATGAAGGACCGTTTATACCTTGCTTTATAACGCTGTCATAGTCAAGAAGCGGTGTTATGAGATTATATCCGCCCACATTTGTTGGATCTTTTCCGATGGCACAAAGGGTAATTACAACCCTTGAATACTCGGTGTACTTATTTTTGCTGAGTACGCCGTTTTTGGTTTTTACGTATTCTTCTACGTTGTCATAGTAGCTTTCATAGTATTCATTATTTACATCAATATAGCTTCTCGAAAGTCCCAGCACTGCCCACTCACCACCGACAGAGCCGACAGCAGGCTCTGTTACGGTATTGAGAATGTAGTTTCCTATACTGCTAATTTCGCTGTCATTTACGGCAAACACCTGTATTGTCAGAACAACAATCAGAAGAATGCCTGTTATTACTTTTTTCATTGAGCCTGCTCCTTTACACTAAACCTCATAAGAATTGCCGCAAGCTGTGCTCTTGTTGCACCGTCTTTAGGAGAAAGCGTGTTTTCACTTGTTCCGTTTATAATACCGCTTTCAATAGCCCATTTGAATGCATCAATGGCAAAAGTGCTGATTCTGTCCGAATCTGAAAACTCGGAAAGGTCTGCCACAGCTTTGACAATATATCCCTTACACTTTGCGTAACGGTAAAGAATTGTCACAGTTTGCTCACGGTTAATGTTATCATTCGGTGCAAACTTTGTTTCTGTAACACCCGTAACAATTCTTGTTTCCTTTGCCCATATTACGGCATTAGTGTACCATGTTCCGTCTTCGACGTCAGTAAACGGATTTTCGCCGTCTGTTAATTCCGCTTTTTCAAGCCTGTAGAGAACCGTAACAAGCATTGCTCTTGTCATTTTTCCATCAGGTTCAAAGCCGTTTTCAGTACCCTGCATAAGACCGTTTTCGTACCCGTACTTTACGGCTTCATAATACCAGTCGTCTGATTTAACATCGTAGAATGTGGTCTCAGAAAATTCGTTTCTTTCAGATTCTTCTGTCTTTTCCTCTGTCGTCTCTTTGGATTCTTCGTTTTCTTCGGTATTTTCATCATCTGATTTGTCATTACCGCTTGATGATGAGCCTTGATAGTAAGAATCACCAATATCTTCGCCAAGCTGACAGGTATACTGCCACTTGATAACATCGCCGTTTTCAACTTCAAAATCCGATGCACCGTATTTGATAAAGTCTTCATTCAGGGTTATCATCCAGCCGGAGCCTGCTCCTGCATCAAATTCGCCGAAGGAGTCGTAATCAATGCCTTTGTGGGTGAAACCGCCGATAGAGGCAAGATAAAAGCCGTTCTTGGTTGTGCCTGTGTGCTGATATGTGTAACCAAGACAGTCGAGCAGACGAAGTGTTACATCTGCAACGGTGTCTCCTTTTGTGAACGGCACTCTCTTTGATGAAATAATTGTGCCGAGTGCCTTGGGATATGTTACGTTTGTTTCGTCTTTAACTCTCTTTCCTTTATCTGTAAAGCTTATATATACATATCCGTCAATTTCATCGTCGTGAATATCCCATTCGGGTGTGGAAGAACCTGATCCTTCCCCTGACTTTTGTTTGACACTCAAAGAAAGGGTATGGATATCACTTTCAGAAAATCCGTCATTTGCAATAAATGTGATTATATACTCACCCACATCTTCGGGAGTGAATGTGAAATACCCGTCTTCGACGTCTTTTTCATCTCCGTCACCGACTTTTGCTGTATATGTAAGACTGTCGCCGTCGCGGTCGGAAAAGACCTTTGACATACTGAGAGCATAGGTCTTTCCGAGGGTAAGAGATGCTGTCCTCGGTGCATTTTCACGGATAAAGGGTGAGGTGTTTCCGCTTGGAAGAGTGCCGATTTTCACTATGATATCGGGAAGAATGCTCCTGGTTGTGAAGGTGGTTTTGTCATCTCTCGTACCGCAACCGGCATCGGGAATGTTTCTATGGCTGTCGCCGTCATCGGAAAAGCCTTCAACACCTATTACACCAACGCCGATGTAGCCGTCGGTTATTATAAATTCAGTTTCTTCTGCACTTTCGGGAATTGTGAATTCAAACTCTGTACCGTTAAGTGAAAAGTCATACTGCACACCACGGCTTTTAAGCTCCTGTTCTTCAAAAGTATATCTGATATGTACCTTGCTGT
The DNA here is from genome assembly GCA_045540015.1 of Eubacteriales bacterium. GTDB lineage: Bacteria > Bacillota > Clostridia > Oscillospirales > CAG-382 > UMGS1387. Next base: position 6,077 of record JAZQGP010000023.1, on the reverse strand, counting down.
CGCCGTCGGTGTTTCCGCTGTAGCCGGGATTATACGTTCCCGAAATCTTGGGTATGGGAGTATGAACGCCGATAAGTTTTATGCTGATTTTATCTCCTGCAGATAACGGTTTTCCGGGATGGGTGATATTCTTTACAAAAAGCTCTATCTTATCACCGCGGACAATTTTGTATGCCATGCCGTTATCGGTTGTAACACGAATAATATTGTTACCCGAAACAATAGGTGCAGTATATACTCCGTCTGTGGAATCGACAGCAATATAGGTTTCGCCTTTATCGTGAGAAACAGCAACTTCTGTTATACTTCCGTCCTCGGATGAAGGAGAAAGTTTTAATTCTCCGCTGTCGCCGAAGAAGTAAAGTGTATCAAGCTCGCTGTCAAAGGGCTTTGCGTTTTCTTTACTGTAGGTAGTGCTTCCTGCACTTGTTTTGCAGTCTATTCCAAAGTTGACATTAGGTGTATTTTCGCCAACAGTAACAACAAACAGACCTGTTCTTGCCTCATCTGACGCGCCGTAAAAGCCGTCATATGAACCGCCCGATATTTCAATGGCATCGTATGTTACTTCAATTACGGCAGTTCCTTTTCCGATTGCAGTAAGTTTGCACCAGTTACCGCCTCCGTTGGTTTTAGGCTGGTTTTCATAAGGAGAAATGGATACAACATCATCGCCCGAAACTATATTAAAATGGAAGTCGGGCATTATAATGTGATTTAAATGATTATTGATTATTTCCCATGCTCTGTATGCCTTTACTGTTTTAGTTTCGCCAACCTTCAAGGACAAATGGTTATCCCTGTTAATATTAAGAAGCAGGCTGTCGTCTGCAACGGCAGAAGCATTTGTTCCTGCTGTGCTGTAATCAACTCTGTCTGAAGGTTTTGCATCATCCTCTGTATGAAGCACCTTAACGGAGTTTCCCATAAGCAGATATCCTGCCTTTGTGATTCTGCCGTCCATTGACACACGGTAGCTGAGGTTTCCGTCTGCGGTAAAATAGTGGGTGGAAGTTCCGTCGCCTTTATCTACGGTTGCAAGAGGTTCTATCTCGGTATGCACATAGTAATTCTCATATTTGAAAAGCGCAGCCTTTGCACCTGTCGTTGTAATTACAGTTTTGGGATTCTTATAGGAAACCTTGATGCAAACGGTGCTTGTGTCTTGTGTCAATGTAAGCTTTTCCGAAGCACTGTTAAAGGCAGAGGTGTTTTCGGGAACAGCAGTAAATGTATATTCATTTTCGGGTATAAGAAGGAAGTTACCGTTTACGCCAACTGCTGTATGACCGCCGTATGAAACGCTTACTGTACCCGAAATTTCTCTGTCTCCTAAATCAAGAATTTTTGTCTGCACCTTCTGAAGCTGTATCTTGCTATCAGCCGATGCAGGGAAAGACATACCGCCGAAATCCTCATCACGAACGGATATTTCAGAAATGTTTTCGGGAACTGATACCGAGTAAGCAGTATATCCGCCGTCAGAGTCGCCCTTTACAAAGGAAAGCTCATCACCGAGTGAATCTGTTCCGTCTTCTGTGTGACCGCAAGTGATATAGAATGACGGCTCTGTTTCATTAGGAACAAGCACTGTCGTATTGTAGGTGACATCGGAGTTTGTTACGGCAAGTATTACCTTATACGATTCTTGTGATGTTGAAATAAAATCACTTGCAAAAAATTCAAGCTCATAAGTACCGCCGAGTGTGGGAGCAAAGCTAAAGTTCTTATCAGCAGTTACCGCATCGTTTCCGTTTATCTTTACGCTGTAGGTAAGCTCGTCGCCATCGCTATCCGTAAATATTGGTAAAAGGTCAAGAGTAAAGCTTTCACCTGCAACAATTTCAGCCATTACGGGTTCAGACTGACTTTCGGAAAGTATCGGAATCTCATTTTTTACAGCATAGCTTATAGTATAGGTTGTGTAGTTGTTGCTTACGGCTTTGGGAGGTGCATTATAAAGGTACATTGTTGCTTTTCCCTTGCCAAGTGACAAGGTGGTAGTATATACCTTTGTATCGTTTGAGCTGTTGAAGGAGTTTGAGGTTGACAGTTTCGGAAGTCCCTCGTTTTGTGTAAGATCAAAGGTTGCAAGAATTTTGCCGTTTATGTCATAGCTTCTCGGAACAGTAACAGAGATATTCTTATCTTCGAGTAAAGCCGTAAGTCCCTCAATATCTTGCCCGTCAACATCAGAAAACTTTACGAAATTCACACTGCCGTTTGAGGTTTCAATACCAAGCCACAACCCGCTTTTTATTTCGGTTACTTCTACTGTTACCGTAACAAGGTCGGGACAGGCACCCGTATCATTGGACGCGGCAAAAACATGTGTATATGTTCCGCCTTCATCAGTCTTGAATGTATAGGAATTGCCCTCTATGGGTGTTTTTTCTTCACCGTTTACAAGGTAATAGTATTTTGCAAGTCGGAAATAATCACCAAGGTTAATATCTACTTCTACGCCGTTGTAGGTTTCTTTACTGTCGGATTCTACAATTCTTTCGGGAACAACTTCGGGAGCTTCGCCGAGAGTAAAGTTTAATGTATATGTCACACTGCCTTTAAGAGCGCCTGCATATGTACCTGTAAGCGTCATTACAAGCTGTGCTTGTCCGTTATCAAGAGTTACCTTTCCCGTATGACCGCTCATTGTGCATCTGTTAAGGGATGTACCGAACTCTACGGATATTTCAGCATAGGGATCTGTAGTACCGTCAAGCAGGATATTTACAGTAGTACCGTCCTCGGTGGCTTTTTCTACAACAGCACCGTCTGTTTTTATATTCGTTGCCTTTGCGTAGTATCGGCTACCGAATGAATATACCGTTCTGTCGGTTATATCAATAATGTTATCGGAAACAAGGAGTACAGGTATTTCCGTTACTGTGACGGTTGCTATGTTACTTGTGACAGTAATGCCTTCGCAGGAGGCTGTCGCATAGTAGTATACTGTTCCTGTTTTCTCGGTTTTTGGAGTAAAGCTATTGTCGTTTGCACCGTCGATTACTTCTCCGTTTTCGGTACTTTTCTCGGTGCTTTTATACCACGTGTATTCAACCTCATCATCGGTAACGCCTGTGTACTCTGCATCAAAGGTGAGAGCATTTGCCTGCTTTCCGACAATGTATTTGATTTCAGCATCACCAAGATTTGTAAGCACCTTCAACGACGGCTCTTGTACCGTTATGGTTGCTATTTTACTTGTGGCTGACAAGCCTTCACAACTTGCAATTACATAGTAATAGGTCGTGCCGATTTCATCTGTTGGCGGTGTGTAGCTGCCTCTGTCAGCACCTTCGATAACTTCGCCGTTGTCTGTACTTTTTTCAGCACTTTTGTACCACTGATATGTGATATTGCTTTCTGTTTCATCTCCCGCATATTCTGCCGAAACCGACAAGGGTGAAGCAGGTTTTCCTTTGACATACTTTAACTCAGTGTCGGAAAGATTCTCGGTAAATTTCACCGCAGGTTCTGACGGTCCTTCGATTGTAAAGTTAATAGTGTAACTGACACTTGCCACAGGCTGAGGTCCCATTCTGACAAGAATTGAATACGTCATCTGACCTTTTCCGTCAGAAAGCGTGCAGGTGTTTCCACTGTGCTGAAGCATACCTTGTCCGCTTCCCGAAAAGCCTGCCTGAAGCTTTGCTGACATATCTGTATCTTGTGACAGAACAATATCTATTGTTGTATCGTTTTGTTCTGCTGATACTATGGATACAGGTGCATAAGAGCCTTGAAGATATACTTCAAGATTCTGCAATGTATAGGGATCGACAGCTTTGTCGTCAATATCAATTTTATTTCCGTTTATGGGCAATTCTGCACTAACTGCAAAAGGCAGTATGCAGAAAATCATTGCTATACACAACAGTAATGAAAATATTTTTTTAGTGTGCATTTTTAACATTCCTTTTTCTATAATTTAATACTGTTTTTTCTATGCCAATACCGGGACATAGGCAATCACCTCCAAAATCGGGCAAAAAGAAAAGCCGCAGTAACAATCGTTACTACGGCAGTTTTCCCGTACACCACATTCCGTTTTGGCAAAAAGGCAATGACAAACAAAGCCCTGAGAATTCCGAATAGTTCCAAGCGGAATTCAGTGCTAAACAGAAAACTCTCTCCTATGTAAAACACGTACGGAAAAAGCATCAAAGCAGGTCTTCTGACTTACATTCTCAAGCGAAATAAACAAGCCTTCTCAGTTTCCCAATGACCGGCTTTCGCCGTTGTTTATTTCTTGAATGCATACAGCGACTGGTATCGTCGCGGATTCTCACCGCGTTCCCTTTTCACCGACCGTACCTTTTTCTCTGCGGTACGGACGACACTTTGTGTGGATATTAAATTATATGGGTATTATAGCACGGATTTTTATATGTTTCAATGTACAAAACGAGAATGTTTTTATATAAAACGATTAAACTTCATTATAACGGGAGCTATTATACTATTTATGAAGTTGTAAATGAGAGTCACGTCTTGGGTCACAATAAAACACAATAAAACGGTTACAGCTGTCACAATAAAATGCAAGAAAACGCTATAAAATGCTATAAAATGGCACTTTTTTCTCGTGTATGGCGGAGAAGGTGGGATTCGAATCCACGTGACGGAATTACCGGCAAACTGATTTCGAGCTCCTAGACAGTCTTTTTAGATAGAGTAAATTAGCGGAAGTTAAAGGAACTTAAAAAGCGATAAAAACCGCATAAAATAAGGGCTTTGAGGGGTTAAAAACCTTCAAAGCCTTTGCTTTTCTCGAAGTTTTCGTATTGCCACTTTTTGATGCATTTTTTGGGTTTTCGCTAGAAAAGTGCTAGAAAAATGTTAGATAAAATTAACTGCATAAATTTGTTTTTAAGTGCGCCTATTGATTAGATTTAAGGAAAGCAAATGGATTGATGTTTTGTAAAGCATTTTACGCTTAAATAATATTTTTTAATTAGTCAAGTATAAATTACTCATTTATACTTGACTAATTTGCTTTTTTAAAAACTTGACAAACTACACCTAAAGGAGTATATACCATCTTTAACACTTAAATTTTTGGGGTGGATAACATAACATCCCCAATTGAGGGGGTGAAAAACTTTAAAATTTTCATCTCCACTATCCACTGGAAACGAAATTTGCATTTGGAAAAAATATTCACAATTTTTCATCTTTTACTTTACGGAGGAAAAGTCCCCATTTTTGGAAAAAATTATTCCTCTCACTTGCGGAGAATTAGATGATGGTTTGTGAGGGTACTTTCAAAAATATTCATAAAAATAAAACTTTTTTGAGGAGATTTTCGCAAAAAAATAAAGCCATAATAAATACGACTTAAAAAATATACATATGAAAGCATATAAAAGTCTATTTTACTATATACAAACGAATAAAAATATGATATAATTATTTTATCTCTCTGAAAGGTGGATAATTATGGCTGAATTAGAAAGATGGGTTTCAAGCAAGGAAATCTCACAGTACATAGGGATAAACAAGGATACCCTTCAAAGATGGATAACTGACGGCAAAATCCCATGCCACCGTGTTGGTCGTCTTTGGAAATTTAAAATCAGCGAAATTGATGCTTGGATAAAGAATAAAGATTCGGCATCAAAGGAATGATAAGATGTTATATAACAAATCAATAACAGCAACAGTATACATCGTTAACGACGGAAAAGTGTTGTTGCATAAACATAAAAAGTATGATACTTGGTTTCCTGTGGGCGGACATTTAGAACCCGATGAACTTCCGCACGAGGCAGCAATACGTGAAACCAAGGAAGAAACCGGGTTAGATATTACATTGTTGGAGACTGAAAATGTACCACATTTTAATATTGGTCGTGTGGACAGATTACCTGCTCCATTTTGCCTTTATCACGAAGGTGATGTTGAGGAGCAATTTCTTGACTTCATATACATTGGTAAAACAACGCAAACGGAGTTTTATCCGATGATAAGTGAGAGCAAGGAATTACGGTGGTTTTCAATAGAAGAACTTGAAAGTGAAAATATAAAGGTTCATGTAAAAAACACAGCGATTACAGTATTAAAATACATTTTGT
>JAZQGP010000022.1:0-5995 GCA_045540015.1 Eubacteriales bacterium | reverse complement strand
TATAATGGCTATATCAGCAAGGTAAGCGGACTTCCCGATATGTACGGTGCAAAGATTGATATTGCTTATGCATCAGGCGAAAGTATATATGCTCATAATAACCAGGATTGCTTTATTCCATTTGAAGCAATAGAAGAATTGATAGAGTTATTTAATAAATAATAAGTTATTCGCAAGTAAAGCCTTTATGTGTTGTTTGCACTAAAGGCTTTATTCGTTGTTAAAAATATGCACCTATTGACGAGTATTTTTAAATATGATAAAACATTTTTAGAAATTAGGAACATTTTATATTTACTTATGTCGTTAAATATTGCAAAGGTTATTAAATTCTTAAAAAGGAGGTGTTAAAATGTTTGAAAATGAAATGAAAGTTACCTTGCCCGGTATTTCTGTGCAGCGTAAAGACGGAACAATCGCTCATTACAGAAACAGCGAATATATTCCATTCTTCTATATGATACCAAAAGAAGTGGTTGAATATTTTGGTAAAAGTTTCTTAGATATCCCCCGTGAACCATACGCCCTATTCAATTACAAAGACATTAAAGCAAAAATCGAAAGCGATTTGTTTTTCGATTTCATTTCTGATGTTACAGAATATATGGTGTGGAACTTTATGGAGCGTGGGAAAAGCAGTTATGTGTATTCGGGATATGAACCTGCATGGATATTCTCACACAGTATAGCTATTTGGATAAAAGGCTTTATGGATTACAACGGACTTGTTTCAGCTAAGCTTTTATATCAATGGTGTAAAATGGTGCCAAACTATACTTGCCCATATATTTCACTAGATAAATTAGACCTTGCACTTAACAATGTTGTTCCAAAGGTTATGGAGCAATATAATATGAAAGCAATATTTGATGTTGCAAAAGAATATAGCTGTTTCGAGGACTACAACGATTGCGATAGCAATCAACGAACAGATTTTTTCCGTAAATGGTAATGTTGATTTGAAACACTTTTTGAAAACCATCAGAGCTTGTACTGATTTGAAGGAACTAACACCCGAAATTGTAAATACTCTTATAAAGAGAATCAATGTTCACAACGCAGAAAAAGTAGATGGTCGTAAAAAAGTTAAAATTGATATTGAATTTGTGGCTGTTGGGTTAATAAGCATACCTGATGAAAAAGAATTGCTATATATTATGGAAGAAATACGAAATGAAAAAGTTGCGTAAAATGGGCAGAAGCGGTGCAACCGCTGTGGTTACACCGCTTCTTTTAAATTTTGTCCTTTAGAACACTCGCCCAAAAGAGTACTTCTTTTTCTGGTGACCCGTACGGGAATCGCCGTCTGCTTCGCATACTAACCACTCGACGAACAAGTCGTCTCGCCCTTTTTGCTAAAAACTGCCACCGGCAGCTTTTCTTAACGCAAAAAGCCCTCTCGGGTTCGATTCCCGAACTTCATCAATTAAAAGAAAAAAAGAAGCACTCAAAAGAGTACTTCTTTTTCTGGTGACCCGTACGGGAATCGAACCCATGTTACAGCCGTGAAAGGGCCGTGTCTTAACCGCTTGACCAACGGGCCGAACACCATCCGATACTTCGGACAGCAGTGGTAGCGGAAGTCGGACTTGAACCAACGACCTGTCGGGTATGAACCGAATGCTCTAGCCAACTGAGCTATTCCGCCATATTGCATCTCCGACAAGTTACTTCCTGCCTCAGACTGCTTGTATATTATAGCAAACGATTTGTAATTTGTCAAGAGCTTTTTTTTATTTTTTTGACTTTTTTTTCAAAACCGCATTTTGCATAAAAAAACACATTTTTTATTCGTTTTATTGTCAAAAATGTTCTTTAATTCTGCTTGTATTCCTGAGGAAAATAAAGTATAATATATAATAGGTAAAGTTTGTCGGAATTGTGGGCTGAATATAATGATTAATGAAACAAGGATCGGGCTTTGTACTGTCTGTCCGCGGGAATGCAGAGTAGACAGAATAAACAAAAGAGGCATCTGTGGTCCCGGAAACAGAATAATCCTCTCAAGAGCAGGGCTTCATGAATGGGAAGAACCGTGTATTTCATACGGCAAAGGTTCTGGTACACTCTTCTTTGCAGGATGCAATCTCGGATGCGTTTTTTGCCAGAATAACGAAATATCAAAGGGGTTAAAAGGCGCGGAGATTGACACGGACACCCTTTGCAAGGAAATCTTAAAGCTGCGCGACATGGGTGCTGTCAACATAAACCTTGTAACGCCGACACATTTTACTTTTCAGATACTTGAGGCATTAAAAAGGGTTAAGAACGAGCTCTGTATTCCTGTTGTCTATAACTGCGGCGGATATGAAAATGTTGATACGCTTCGTGTTCTCGAGGGTTATATCGATATCTATCTTCCTGACATCAAGTATTATTCACCCGAATACAGCAAAAAATACTCATCGTGCCCCGATTATTTCGAAAAGGCAATAATTGCCGTACAGGAAATGCATCGACAGACAGGATACGCACAGTTTGATCAAAAAGGTCATATGAAAAGCGGCGTTCTTGTAAGACATTTGGTCTTGCCGTTACTTTATAAGGACAGTATGAGAATTTTAGATGAGCTTGCAGCTCGGTTTGATGTAACAAAACTCGCTGTCAGTATAATGAGCCAGTATTTTCCTGCAGGACGAGCAAAGGATTTTCCCGAAATCAACAGAAAAGTGACAACACTGGAATATACAAAGGTTGTTGATCACGCACAAAAGCTTGGTTTTAAAAATGGATTTGTTCAGGAACGAACAAGTGCAAAAGAAGAGTACGTTCCGGATTTTGACTATACTGGAAAGGAGCAAGATAATAAATGACTGTTTTTCTTCTCGTGTCGGCGGTTGTAATACTTGCATGTGTTCTTTTCAACAAAATTTCTGATAAGCTCGGCATTCCTATGCTGCTTGCATTTATAGTGCTCGGTATGCTTTTCGGCAGCGACGGAGCTTTTAAAATCCATTTTGATAATTATGCTTTAACTGAGAATGTTTGCCTTGTTGCGCTTATATTTATTATATTTTACGGAGGCTTTGGTACAAACTGGGCACAAGCAAAACCGGTTGCCGTAAAGGCAATGGTACTTTCTTCGTTCGGTACTGTTCTTACGGCTGCTTTTGTGGGCGTTTTTTGCCGATTTGTTCTGAAAATTGATTTGCTTGAAAGCTTTCTTATAGGTGCCGTAATAAGCTCTACCGATGCTGCGAGTGTGTTTTCGATACTGCGTTCAAAAAAGCTTAATCTGAAATACAGAACCGCATCTCTTTTGGAGCTTGAGAGTGGTAGTAACGACCCGTTTTCATATATGCTGACAGTCGCGTTTCTCACTCTTATGGGCTCAGAGCTGTCAGGTACAAAATTCTTGGGAATGCTTCTAATGCAGATAACCTTGGGAGCTGTTATCGGAATAGGTGTTGCACTTATTTCAATAGTGCTTATGAAAAAGCTTGATTTTTCCGGAAACGGCTTTGATGCAGTATTTATTGTTGCCGCAGCTCTTGCAGCATATTCCATTCCTTCGGCTGTTGGCGGTAACGGATACCTGTCTGTATATATTACTGGTATAATCCTCGGTAACCATAGAATTAAAAATAAGCAGTCGCTAGTGCACTTTTTTGACGGTGTTACTGGACTTATGCAAATGCTCCTGTTTTTCCTTCTCGGACTTTTGTCATTTCCGTCAAGTCTTCCCAAAATTGCACCGATTGCTCTTTGCATATCCCTGTTTCTTACCTTTGTTGCAAGACCTCTTGCCGTGTTTCTTCTCATGTTGCCGTTCAAATGCAATATCAGACAAATTCTGGTTGTTGCATGGTCGGGAATGAGAGGAGCTGCGTCTATCGTATTTGCAATTATGACTGTTACCAGCTCTGCTGTTACAGACCATGATATTTTTCATATTGTGTTCTTTATCGTTCTGTTTTCTATTCTTGTTCAGGGAACGCTTATTCCGAAAGTATCAAAGAAACTGAAAATGACTGATGAAGACGGAAACGTAATGAAGACCTTTAATGACTATATGAGTGAGGTCCCGATACGTTTTATCAGCTTCTATGTTCCGGAGAAGCACGAATGGGACGGAAAAACTGTAAAAGAAATTATGTTTCCGCCTGAATGCATTCTGGCGCTGATTATACGTAACGGACAGCGGATTGTGCCTGACGGAAACACGGTTATTTGTGAAAAAGATATGCTTGTTCTCGGTGGTCTTACGAGTGATAGTGATTACGGAATAAGCCTGCTTGAGAGACATCTTGAAGAGGATGACGAATGGATAGGAAAGCACATATTTGAAATAAAGCTGCCTGACGATGTGCTTATTATTCTTATAAAACGCGGTGAAAATGTTGTTATACCCAAAGGTAATACACTGCTTCGTAAAAACGATATACTCGTCATGACAGAACAGACAGTGACACATACAGAAATTACTGAAGTTGCATATACGGAGGAAACAGAATGAATCTAACCGAAAAGACAGAAAAGCAAACCTATATTTATAAAGGACGAATAATCAATCTCAGATGCGACGATATTACACTTCCCGACGGAAATCCCGCAAAACGTGAGGTTGTAGAGCATCCGGGCGGTGTGTGCGTGCTTCCTATAACTGAAAATGACGAGATTATTTTTGTCCGTCAGTACAGATATCCCTACAGTGAAATACTTCTTGAAATTCCGGCCGGCAAACGCGACAGCAAGGAAGAGGACACCTTGGAGTGCGGAAAACGTGAGCTTCGTGAGGAAACAGGTGCCGAGGCGAGCGAATATACTTTTCTTGGCGAGCTTTACCCGAGTCCGGGATATGTCGGGGAAATAATTTATATGTACATGGCAAAAGGACTTTCTTACGGCAAAACACAGCCTGATGAGGACGAATTTGTCGAAACGGTAAAAATTCCTTTTGATAAGGCACTTGATATGGTAATGAGCGGTGAATTAAAGGACGCTAAAACTCAGGCAGCGATTCTGAAAGCTGCAGTTATGAGAAAAGTGTAAAACAGGAGAGATAAGTGATGAACGCATACGAAATTATAGAACAGGCAGAAAAAGAGCTTATCGGGAGCGGAGTATTTAAAAGAGTAGAGCAAATTGCATTTTATAATCAAAAGAAAGTTATGGATGCATTCCGCGAATTCAGAGTGTCTGAAACCTACTTTGCGGCAAGCTCAGGCTATGGCTACAACGACAAGGGCAGGGATGAGCTTGAAAAAATATATGCAAAAGTGTTTGAAGCAGAAAGCGCACTTGTGCGTCATACCTTAACCAGCGGTACACATACACTTGCCGTCGGTCTTTTCGGACTTCTTCGCCCGAATGATACGCTTCTTTCTGTAACGGGAAAACCATACGATACACTGGAAGAAGTGATTGGCATAAGAGGTGATGAGGGTAACGGCTCTCTTCGTGATTTTGGCGTAAAATATGCACAAATTGAAATGAAAGACGGAAATGTTGATACTGCTGCAGTTCGCGAATATCTCGAAAATGACAAATCCGTAAAGGTTGTATTCTTGCAGAGAAGCAAAGGCTATTCCGTAAGAAAAACACTCAGCAGCGAAGAAATTGGTGAGATTGTAAACCTCGTAAAGGCCATAAATCCCGAGATTTTTGTTGCCGTAGACAATTGCTACGGTGAATTCTGCGATGAGCATGAGCCTACATACTACGGTGCTGACCTTATCATGGGTTCGCTCATTAAAAATCCCGGCGGCGGAATGGCCGAAACAGGCGGATATCTTGCGGGAACAAAACGTGCTGTCGAGCTTTGTGCATATCGTCACACTTGCCCAGGAATAGGTGCTGAGGGCGGTGCAACTCTCGGACAAAATAAGAATATGTATAAAGGGCTCTTTTATGTTCCGCATACAGTTTGCCAGAGCATAAAAACAGCACTTCTTGCCGCAAAGGTTTATGAAAACCTCGGATATGAAACATATCCAAAAGCAACTGATGAAAGACACTGTATTATTCAGACAATCAGCCTTAAAACGCGTGAAAA
>JAZQGP010000021.1:0-3666 GCA_045540015.1 Eubacteriales bacterium | reverse complement strand
CCCCCACGGCAGTGGGAAATTGCAAATTCGGTTTATAATTACCTGCCGATAGGCAAAAGCATCGTGAAATTGAAGTTGTTTAGACTTCAATTTCACAAAGGAAAAGTTTTTTGCTTACTTTTTTTCAAAAAAGTAAGTGCTAAGCTTTTTTCAAAAAGCGTGCCTGCCGGTAGGCAAAAGTGTTGTAAAATAAAAATAAGCCGTCCGCGTGCCTTATATGCGGACGGCATAAATATGTTGGGGCGAAATAATCCATGAACGGCTTATCGCGTTCGGATATTCCATCAAAGTTCTTTGCCAAGCTTTCTGCGAAAGAAAGCGGGCTTATTCTACTGTGACAGATTTGGCAAGGTTTCTGGGCTTGTCAACGTCGCAACCAAGCTGAACGGACGTGTAGTAAGCAATAAGCTGAACGACGGTAGCTACGGGAATACCCATGAAAATTTCGGTAAGCTCGGGAATGAGAATTACGTCGTCCGCGATTTCCTCGGGTATCTTGCCTGCATCCTTTTCACGGCAAATCATGATAACCTTCGCACCGCGGGCTTTAACTTCCTTGATGTTGCTTATCATCTTTTCAAAGAGACTGTCAACATTGCAAAGAGCAAATACGGGAACACCGTCTGTAATGAGGGAGATAGTTCCGTGCTTTAACTCTCCTGCCGCATACGCTTCGCAGTGAATGTAGGAAATTTCCTTGAGCTTTAAGGAAGCTTCCATAGCAAGAGCGTAGTCAATACCGCGTCCGAGATAGAATATGTCGGTTGCGTTCTTGTACTTGTCGGAAATAGCCTTTATGTGACCTTCAAGCGATATTGCTTTCGCGATAACCTCGGGTGCTTTGGTGAGAAGCTCGTTTACAAGTGCCTTTGTTTCAGCTTCCGTGAGCTTGCCGTTTGCGTATGCAAGTCTGAGAGCGAATAAGTACATAACAGAAATCTGAACCGTGTATGCCTTGGTACTTGCAACCGCAATTTCGGGGCCTGCCCAGGTGTAGATAACTGCATCCGCTTCGCGTGCAATTGTGGAGCCTGCAACGTTTACAATACCGAGCGTGAATACACCCTGTGCTTTGCAAAGACGGAGCGCTGCAAGCGTGTCAGCGGTTTCACCCGACTGGGAAATGATGATTGCAAGGTCGTTCTTTGAAAGAATGGGGTTTTTGTAACGGAACTCCGACGCAATTTCAACGTCAACGGGGATTCTCGCAAGACTTTCCGATGCGTTCTTGCCTATAAGACCTGCATGCATTGCCGTTCCGCATGCAACAACGTGGATTCTCTCAAAGCTTCTGAGTTTTTCGTCCGTGAGTACCGGTACACCGAAATCAGGCATGCCGTCCTTGATTCTCGGACGGAGAGTTTTTACGATTGCATCGGGTTCTTCGTTGATTTCTTTGATCATGAAGTGAGCGTAACCGCCCTTTTCGGCAGCTTCAATGTCCCAGTTTGCTTCTTCGAGCGTGCGTGTTACGGGATTCTTGTTTTCGTCGAAAATTGTAACCGAGTCAGCAGTTACTTCTGCGATTTCGCCTTCAAAAATGTGATAGTATTTTCTTGTGTGCTTTAATACCGCGGGTATGTCGGAGGCGATAAAGTTGCCCTCGTCGGATATTGCGATAATAAGCGGATTGTCTTTTCTTGTGCAGTAGATTTTTCCGGGATGGTCTGCAAAAATTGCGCCGATTGCGTATGAGCCTGTAAGCTCCTTGATTGCCTTTGAGAAGGCTTCGTACGGGTCATGTGTTTCGCCGTAGTAGTAGTCGATAAGCTTTGCCGCAATTTCGGTGTCGGTTTCGGACTCAAAGCTGTAGCCCTTGCCGATAAGTACCTTTTTAAGCTCGGCGTAGTTTTCGATAATTCCGTTGTGAACTATATACATTCTGCCCGTTCCGTGAGGATGGGAGTTTGTGTCGGACGGCTCGCCGTGGGTTGCCCATCTTGTGTGACCGATGCCGCATGTGCCTTCAAAAGGGGAGGTGAGCGCACCGATTTTCTCTGAGAGCAGTGCAAGTCTGCCCTTTGTTTTGCAGACGTCAAGAGTATTTTTCTTGCCGAAAATTGCAACTCCTGCCGAGTCGTAGCCTCTGTATTCGAGTGCCGAAAGACCTTCTAAAAGCAGGGGCACTGCATTTTTTTTGCCTGTAAAACCAATAATTCCGCACATAATTAAATCTCCGTTTGCTTCACTTATTCTGTCAAGGGAATAAACGGTAGTGAGCTGTTAAATTGTATTTTTACTTTCAATTGCATGAGCTTTTGTGCATGTAAATGTTTTGTTCTCATGCTGACGGCATTAAAAGTCTGTTGCCGGAGGAACATCCGCCGAATGTTCGATAATTCCTCTCCTCGTCGCCGACAAAGCAAAAGTCCGTCGGTCAGGCGCTAAAGCATTAAACGCAAAATGCGCTGCTTTTTAAAAGATACTTCACAGCTTCCCTGTAAAGTGCCGTACAGTTTTCCTTACGGCACTGCTGTGAAAAAGATATTTTAAATGTTGACCTGTTTAATCAGTGCTTTTCCACAACATTGCCGCAGCCTTTGAAAATGTGGTTTTCGGGGACATATCCGCGAACGCAGGACGTCGGGTAAACCGTACAGTTTCTTCCGAGAACCGTTCCGGGACAAAGCACGCTGTTGCAGCCGACTTCTGTATAGTCGCCGACCATTGCACCGAACTTTTTAAGTCCTGTTTCAATCCTTTCGTCATCACGCGAAATTGTAACAAGTGTCTTATCGCTCTTCACGTTGCTGGTTATCGAGCCTGCACCGAGGTGTGATTTGTAGCCGAGAATGCTGTCGCCGATGTAGTTGAAGTGGGGTACCTGAACGTTGTCAAAGAGTATGCAGTTCTTAAGCTCTGTTGAGTTTCCGACCACACTGTTCTTTCCGACAATCGCGCTGCCTCTTATAAACGCGCAGTGGCGAATTTCGGCACCTTCGTCAATAATGCAAGGCGAGCCGATATAAGCAGATGCAAACACCTTTGCACTCTTTGCAATCCACACATTTTCGCTTACTTCTTCAAACTTTTCCTTGTCAAGCGTTTTTCCAAGGGCGATTATGTAGTCCTTGATTTCCGGAAGCACCTGCCACGGGTATTCGTGCTTTGAAACAAGCTCTGATGCGATGGATTTGTCAAGGTCAAACAGCTGACTGTTCTTTATCTGCATTTTTTTCCTCCTTTCCGATATTATATGCAAAAATGCTTATGCTTGTGAGCATAACACATTTCATACTATTATATCACACTATATTGCTTTTTTCAATAGTTTTATACAAAAATCTTGCAACGCTTTTTAAAAGAAGCCTCGCACTTACTTTTTTGAAAAAAAGTAAGCAAAAAACTTTTGAACGGTGACATTGATGTTTAAACAACATCAATGTCACGTTGCTTTCTTGACAGCAAAAAACAAATTTATGATTTCCCACTGCCGTGGGGGCGTTACGTTTTCCGCTTGTCCGGAAAAGTAACCAAAAGGGGACAACTAAGAGCACCTACGGTTCTCTTAGTTATCACTCCCTTATGCCGACGCCTTGTCAGTATGACTAACACAAAAGAATATTTCAACCCTTATTACAATCCACGTGAAAGCCGGCTTCTATAGCTTACGGCAATATCCCGAAGACTGTTTCAGCTTGTCGCTGAAGCTTTACATCTCCAGCA
>JAZQGP010000020.1:0-4025 GCA_045540015.1 Eubacteriales bacterium | reverse complement strand
TATATAAAGCTTGATGACGGAAAGGTTATTTACGGTGCAAAGACCGAGAGAAGCCTTTGTGATATTGCTGTAAGCATTGCATACGATCCTGCTGCCGATAAAGAAGCAAAAGCCGCGGCAAAGAAAATCATTCAAATCTGCAAGGTAATACTGGGAAACGATAAAGAAGTGTTTGTTGACATTGACTCGCTTTGGTAATAAGTGCATTGATGTTTTAAACTAAAAAGAAATCAAATCGGTGCATTTCACACATTAAAAATGTAAAAGGAGTTGCTGAAATGAAAAAAAACTTATATTTTTTAACAGTATTGCTTGCAATAATCTGCACGATGTCCTTTTGTGCGTTTGCGGCTGAGGTTGTTCCGGGAATTAACCTTCTTACCGGTACCGAAGAGCCAATGACATTTGACGGTTTAACCGAGCTTCCGTCAAATATAACAGAAGCAAAGCTTGTGAAAACCCCTATTCCCGGAGAAGCAGGCAACGCTGTTATGAGCACGAAAACGGCGCAATATGCTGTTATAAAGTTTGGCTTGGGTGCAGATGTTCCGTGTGAGCGCGATCTTTATGTATCCTTCAAGGTATATAATGATGCGCAGGAGGGATACGAATCCCTGAGCAATTTATGGGTAATGAAGAATGCTACTGCCCATTGGCAGATTGCCTGGCCTGTCGGCGGCTCTGTACACAACGGCAAGAACAACTGGAAAACATTTGAAAGAGTGGTTGCATCGTTTGATACTCTGGTAAAAGATAACGGAGAACCAGACACGTCGCCTACATCCACGATAATTCTTGAGTGGGAATACAAAAAAGCCGAGGTTTATCCTGAAAAGCAGCTTGTCTATATTGATGATGTTTCAATTGTTCCCACATACAAGGTGACATACCTTCAAGACGACGGAGAAATACATAAGGAAAGCTATGTTTTGCCGGAAAACGGTATACTTGTTCCCGAGATTACATCGGTTGATAGAGAAGAATACATACTTGGCTGGTCGCTTGAAAAAGACGGCGAGATTTGTGAGGAAGTAAAATTGAACAACAAAGACATTACGCTTTATGCAGTATATGACAATTCAATTCATATGACTCTTTCCTCCGACGTCAATCTTCTTGGCGAAGTGGGTGCTAAGACAACAATTTCGGCACAGGTAAGTAGCAGAAACTCTCTTGACGATGTAACCTTTACATATTCCGTAGCAGAGGGTGCGGATTTTGTAACTCTTACCGATAACGGTGACGGTACGGCAGAGGTTGTTTCAAAAGCCGAGGGTGTATCAAAGATTGTTTATACAGCGTCCACGGGAGAGAGCAAGGATTTCTATATTCTCTCCGACTATTCAGGCGTTGAAAGAACAGTGAAGGTTCTCAAAGAAGCAACTGATATTACGGCTGATGCAGGAGAATCTCAAATGATTGCAGTGCTGTTTTCAAGCACAAGAGGGCCGAGAAACCTTGTTTGGACAGTGTCGGATTCCAATATAGCAACAGTTAAGGGCACAGGCATAAGTGTTTCTCTTGTAGGTTTCGGAAACGGCACAGTGACAGTTACCGTTTGTGACAGCACAGACGAAGCGCTTTCCGAAAGTTTTGAAGTCAAAGTGTCAAACCAGAGAGAAAAATACGCGGTTTATGATTTGCGTGTTCTGTTCTGGGGAGCATCCGTTACAAAACACGGAGCATACGCTGCTCTCGGATGGCATAACAACTGGGGTATGGCAGCTTCAAGCGAAGATAAAGACTACGTTCACAGACTTGTAGCCCGTCTTGAAGAGGCGTTCTATCCTTCAAAGGTAAACTTTGAAATATTGGCAAATGGTTCAGGATATGATAAATCTATTTCCGAGGATACAGACCCGAATACAGATTATTCCACCCATCAGGTTTTTGTTGACCTGAAAAACACAGTAAGCAACTTTAAGCCCAATATCATCATGGCGGATAATACGGGAAATCTCAAATCAACCGCAAAGCACGACTGTATCACCAACGCATATTATCAGGTTTATGACATGATGTACGGCATAGTTCCCGATGCCATTGTATATTCGGGATACTGCCATCTTGTTCATGGTGCGTTTATTGAAGAAGCAATGGCGGATGTTGCAGAGCACTATCAGAATAAGGACAAAATTTTCCTTGCAAACCACTATCAGCTTGCAGGACATGACGAATTCTTTGCCAAAGAGTGGCTTAACCTCAATCCACCTCAGCCCGGTGTTGCGGCACATTGGGGCGATAAGGGTATGGACGAGGTTTCAAGAGTTCAGTTTAATCTGATTGAATCCTACATTCGTTCAAATATTGAACCTACTTACATCTACATTCCCGAAAAGATTTCCATTTCGGGTGCAAACAAGATTACTGAACAAGCGGGAACAATAAAGCTTGCAGCCGTTGCAAACCCTTCCGATGCATCAAACGATGTTATCTGGAGCGTTGATAATGAAAAGCTTGCCGTTATCAACGAGTACGGTATGCTTACTGCCATAAATAACGGTACGGTTACCGTTACCGCAACAAGCAAATACAATGATGAAGTTGTAGCTACACATAAGGTTACAATCACAGGTCAGCCCGACGCGTGTACCGTAACTTATTACGCAAACACAGAGGATGCAGTTTCCGGTATGCCCGAAGCAGATAACTATGCTGCAGGAAGCTACACACTCTCCGAAAAGCGTCCGCTTCGCGACTGCTATACATTTGTAGGCTGGGGACTTACTCCCGATGCAACAGAAGCCGTAACAGAGGTGAATGTTACCGAAAACACAACAGTTTACGCAATCTGGGAAAAGACAGCGGGCTTTGAATTTGACGGTGATTATGACGAATATTTCGCATACACCTACGGATTTAATATAAGAGGCGGTTTCCATGCGGAAATTGTAAACAGTATGCTTTCTGCCATTTGTACGGCCGGTGAAAAGGTACGCTTTGAGTCACCAAAGCTCGACATTGAAAACAAGGGATATATAAGCTTTGATTTGCTCAGTGCATATACAGAGAGCGGTGCAACGCTTGAGTTGACAGTATATACAGAAAACGACAGCAAGATATATGTTTTCCCAATCACAACCGATGCAATGACAACCTATATTGCCGATATTTCAACTCTTTCCGGCAATGTTACGGGCTTTGAAATTTACGTAAACACCGCGCCGGCAGACGGCTCTATGTTCGGAATTTTTATTGATCACGTTCGCTTTGGTGTTCAGAATGTACTTGATGCAGCTGCAGGCGAATTCTCCGTGACAGACGGAATTACAACCGTAAGCAGCAAGACTCATAAGAATGCATCAAAGGTGTCTACTGCAAGTGAAGGCGGCGAAACCGTTGTAGTAACGCTTGATGACGGCTTAGGTGTTCAAATCAAAAACACAGCGGCAGATAACAGCATTTACCTTGGCACAACAGGAAAAGGCGTAAATGTTACGGTTACAACACTTTCAATTAACGGCGGCAGATATACTCAGAAGCAGTGTAAGGTTTACACCGAGATCGACGGCTTCTTCGTGAAAAACAGCCTTGTTTCGGACACGTTGACGTCCTACGATAAGGCATCGATAAGAACAGCTTCTCCACAGGGCATGCGTGTTCTTGCTTCTGTTGTGAGCGATGCGTATACTCGTGACGGCGTTTCGGAATACGGATTTATCATTACCCGTAAGGATATGCTTGAAAACGGAACAATCAGAGATCTTGTTATAGATGAGGAGTATATTTCGTCAAAGCGCGTTATATACGGTGCAAACTTCGACAAGGCAGACGGCAAGCATATCATTTATGAAGTTGATGCCGAAAAGGAATTTTTCACAGCGGCGCTTGTGAATATCCCCGAGGATAAGGAAAGCCTTGAAACCGTGCTTGTTTTCCGTCCGTATATAAAGCTTGATGACGGAAAGGTTATTTACGGTGCAAAGACCGAGAGAAGCCTTTGTGATATTGCTGTAAGCATTGCATACGATCCTGCTGCCGATAAAGAAGCAAAAGCCGCGGCAAAGAAAATCATTCAAATCTGC
>JAZQGP010000019.1:0-2693 GCA_045540015.1 Eubacteriales bacterium | reverse complement strand
GGCGTCGGCATAAGGGAGTGATAACTAAGAGAACCGTAGGTGCTCTTAGTCGTGCTCTTTTGCCTACTTTTCTGCACGAGCAGAAAATGTAGGGCCTCCACGGCAGTGGAAAACCATAAACTTGGTTTATGCTACCCTGCCGCCAGGCAAAAGCATCGTGAAATTGAAGTTGTTCAGACTTCAATTTCACCGTTCAAAAGTTTTTGCTAAGCTTTTTTCAAAAAGCGTGCCTCGGCGATAGCCGACAAAGTAAACCACCCAAACAAACCTCTGACGCGCCCTTATGCAATATAACCAAAAATCTCTGAAAAACTATAGTAATTTTTGCATATTGCAAACAATAACCAATTGTTGTATAATATTAACAGTAAGATTTCCACACGGCAAAACATATACATGTCGTAGAGCTTGCAAACTATATTACGAAAGGGGCATAAGAGAGTTATGGCCGATACCAGAATGATAAAAAATGTGTGTCTTTTAGGACACGGAGGAAACGGAAAGACGTCGCTTGCGGAGGCAATGCTTTATATAGCAAAGGAAACCGACAGACTCGGTAAAGTAACCGACGGAAACACAGTATCCGACTGCGACGCAGAGGAAATTAAGCGTAAATTCTCGATTTCAACATCAGTTGCTCCTCTGACCTGGAAAGACTGTAAAATAAATATAATAGACACTCCCGGATTTATGGATTTTGAAGGCGAAGTGCTGCAGGGACTAAGAGTTGCGGGAACTGCTCTTATCGTTATGGACGCAAAGAGCGGAGCTGACTCCGGAAGTAAGCTTGCATGGGAATATGCAACCAAGTGCCGTGTACCTAAGGCGTTCTTTGTAAATAAGATGGACGACGAAAACGCAGACTTCGGTAATACAATCGAGCTTATGCGTGAGCGCTTCGGACACAGCGTATGTCCTATCGAAATACCCGTAATCGTTAACCGCCAGCTTTACGGCTACGTTGACCTGCTTACACTCAAGGGTTGGCAGTATACACAGGATTTGAGCCTGAAATCCATGGAAATTCCGTCTGAAAGTATGGAAAAGGTTAACCATTTCAGAGATCTGCTTGTTGAGTCTATCGCTGAAACAAGCGAAGAAATGTTTGAAAAATACTGCGCAGGCGAAGAATTTTCGCTTGAAGAAATGCAGGTTGCTCTTAACAAGGGTATCATTTCGGGTTCAATCGCGCCCGTCATGGTAGGCTCTGCTGCAAAGGCAACAGGCGTTATCTCGCTGCTTGACATCATAGCTTCGACATTCCCGAATCCTCTTGACCGCTTCGGCGAAAGAGATGCAGAAGGTAATCAGGTTAAACCCGATCCCGATGCTGATCCGTCGGTATTCATATTCAAGACAGTTTCTGACCCGTTTGTGGGCAAGATGTCGTACTTTAAGGTTATGAGCGGCACTCTCAAGAAAGACGCTTCCCTTATCAACCACACCAACGGCACTCAGGAAAAGTTTGCTCACATCTACACAATCAAGGGTAAGAAGCAGACCGAGGTTAACGAGCTTGTTTGCGGTGACATCGGTGTTACCTCAAAGCTCGCCGCAGCAGGTACAAACGACACTCTCGGCGGAAAGATAAAGTACGCTCCCACAGAGTACCCGAACCCCTACTGCAGAATGGCTATCCAGCCGAGTGCAAAGGGCGACGAAGACAAGATTTCACAGGGTATTGCAAGAATTATCGAAGAAGACAAGACTTTGAAATATGAAAACAACCGCGAAACAAAGCAGATGACCATTGCCGGCATGGGCGACATGCATCTTGACATTGTTGTTTCAAAGCTTAAGACTCGCTATGGCGTATCTGTTGACCTTGCGGAAGCTCGTATTCCTTACCGCGAAACAATCAAAAAGAGCGTTCAGGTCGAAGGAAAGCACAAGAAGCAGTCCGGCGGAAGCGGACAGTACGGACACGTTAAGATTACGTTCTCGCCCGGCTTTGAAGAAGGACTCACCTTCACTCAGAGCGTTGTCGGCGGTGCAGTGCCCAAGGGTTACTACCCGGCAGTTGAAAAGGGACTTCTCGATGCAATGCAGAGAGGTGTGCTTGCAGGCTATCCCGTTGTAAATCTTGCGGCTGATCTGTATGACGGTTCTTACCATGATGTTGACTCGAATGAAATTTCCTTCAAGCTCGCGGCACAGCTTGCGTACAACGAAGGTTTACCGAAAGCTTCTCCTGTTCTTCTCGAACCGGTTGTTGCTCTCAAGGTTTCGGCTCCCGAGTGCATGATAGGCGACGTTATGGGCGACCTTAACAAGAGAAGAAGCCGTGTTCTCGGCATGAATCCCGACGAGGAAAGAGAAGGCTGTACGGTTATTGATGCAGAAGTTCCGCTTTCCGAAATGTCGAACTACGTAATTTCGCTCCGTGCTCTTACTCAGGGCAGAGCTAAGTTTGACTACGAGTTCGTAAGATACGAGGAAGTTCCCGGCTCGCACTCTCAGAAGATTATCGAGCAGGGCAGAAAGCTCAACGGCTTAGACAAATAATTCCATATTATGTTGCAAGGGCGGCCAAAATGGTCGCCCTTACTTTTTTGAAAAAAAGTAAGCAAAAAACTTTTGATTGGTGAAATTGAAGTCTGAACAACTTCAATTTCACGATACTTCCTATTTGAAAAAAAGTAAGCAAAAAACTTTTGATTGGTGAAATTGAAGTCTGAACAACTTCAATCTCA
>JAZQGP010000018.1:0-13984 GCA_045540015.1 Eubacteriales bacterium | reverse complement strand
TGACGTTAAATTCATTCCCGACGTAAACATTGCTTCCGACTACGCAGAAAAAATCCTTATGCTCTATAAGGCAGGCGTAGTAATGGGATCTGATGCATACGGTACGTTTAACCCCGATGCAGACATCAAGAGAAGCGAAGCCGCGGCTATTATAAACCGCGTTGCAATTCCCGAAAACCGTCTTCAGAAGACTCTCAAGGAATACAACGTGCGCGACGCTTATCAGTTCCTCTACTTTGACGGAACCTTTAACAACAATCTTTCCTCCTATGATGGCACAATCCGTGAGAACATCGACTCCGGTTGGAGAATAGACAACCGCGGCGGTGCACCCAGAACAAGCATTGAGGATGCCGTTTCCGGTGTTACCGACGTGAGCGAAACACAGGGCACGGCACTTATCCGTGACTTCAATAAGATAAGCGGAGAAGTGATTTCCGTAGAATTTTCAATTCTTGCTGCAGGAAACGACGGATATTTTGAATTCCGCGACGACAAGGGCAATCCTACATACAGCATAAAAGCTATTGACGGAAAATGGAGCATCCTCGGTAAGGACGGAAAGCATACGGCACTTGCAGATTTGAATATCGGCAAATTTGATAACTTCAGAATGGTGCTCGACCTTATTTCCGGAAAATCCGAGACTTACGTAAATAATGTATACTGCGGCGAGCATGACCTGCTTTCCGACAACCTTTATAACTTCCGTCTTGCATTTGATGAAAAGGAAACCGGTTCGATGGTTCCCGGACGCATCAACATGACCGCAAACTACGGCATATACGAAATCTTTGACATTTTCGGCACCGAAGAGGTTTACGGCTGGAAGAAGACGGGAAATGCTTCCGTTGTTGACGGCGAGCTTGTTCTTGACGGAAAGACAGAGCTTTCAAAGAGCTTTGATGCGATTGATGCAAAGTACATTGCTGAAATGCTTGCAATCTTCCCGTCTGAAGAAAACGCTTCCTTCAAGATTATGAGCGGCAGCACAAATGCCGTAAAGCTTGAAAGCAAGAACGGAAAGCTCTATGCTAACGGCACAGAGGTTTATGACCTCACAAAGAATATGTGGTACAGACTTCGCGTTGAAGCAAACCCCTCAACAGGTAAGGCTGAAATCATAGTTAACGGCAGAACCATGGGCTTTGTAGCTCTTAACACTACAAATTCCGTTGATACACTCTCATTTGCTTCCGAAAACGGCAAGGCAAGATTTGATGACATCAAGGTTTATACAAACGTTGACCATTATGACTATGTTGCAGAGCCTACTGCAAAGGCAAGCTTTGATGACTATATCGTAGCAATGAACATCTGCTCACTCTGGAGAAACAACGGCACGCATTACGGCTGGGCATGTATTACTCCATATGATGCAAATAAGCCCGTTCTTGGCTACTATGACGAAGGTAATCCCGAAACAGCCGACTGGGAAATCAAGTACATGGTAGAGCACGGAATTGACGTTCAGGCTCTTTGCTGGTACTCCGATGCATCCAACGGTCCGCTCAAGAATCCCAGATTCAACTATCAGCTCCATGACGGTATTCAGCAGGCAAAGTATGAAGACTACATGAAGTACTGCCTCATCTGGGAAGTTTCCAATAGCAATAAGGCAAAGTCCGAGCAGTTCAGAAACCATGTGATTCCTTACTGGTTTGAAAACTACTTCCTTGATGAAAACTACTTCACTCTCGATAACAAAATAGTTCTTCATATGTTCGGCGGACAGCAGCTTGGCACCGCTAACTACTTCGGTTCTCCCGCAAACGCAAAGAAAGAGCTTGAGTACCTCAATGACGTGGCAAAGAGCTATGGCTTTGACGGCGTGCTTCTCTTCTCGAACGGTCAGCTTGCGGATCTTGAAGCTCTCGGTATTGACGGCTTTGCCGCATACCACTGGAACATTCAGGGCTATCAGTACCAGTTTAATGTTAACAGCAATATAAACAATGCCAATTCCGGCTCAAGCGTTTATAATATTCCTACAATTAGCGTAGGCTATTCCGATTTTGCTTGGCGTGGCGCAAAGGCTCCTCTCATGAGCGTTGAAGACCACATCAAGAGCCTTGAATGGGTTAAGAACGAGTATCTTCCTAAGTACGCAAAGAAGGGTACATGGCAGGAAAAGCTCATATGGCTCTCCACCTGGAACGAATACGGTGAAGGAACATATATGTCTCCCTCGGGACTTAACGGATTCGGCTACCTTGATTCCGTAAGAAAGGTTCTTACAAACCTCGGCACCGAGCATACAGACTATGTTCCGACAGAGGCACAGGCAGAGCGTATTCAGCGCTTCTATCCTCAGTATGTAAGACTTCTCAGACGCCAGGGTGACTACGAAAACGCTGTTATCAAGGCTCAGAACGAGTACGATGTAGTAAAGACAATCACCTTCAAGGAAGGATCTATCTCTGCTATAAACGGCTTTGAAAACATTGCTTATAATGACGGTGTGCTTTCGGGTAAGAGTAAAATTACCGACTTCAATTTCCATGTAAATGAAGCAGCAGGCGTTGATGTAACCGATGTTGTCGGTATAAGAATCAATCTTGCAGTTCCTTCGGGCAATATGATACAGGTATTCTTTGCAACCGAGGCACAGCCCAATCTCAGCGAAAGCAAGTCCATTCAGGTTAAGTCTACTTCCTCTGAAATGACAAGCTACTTCCTCAACTTCAGAGGCAAATCGCTTGACTGGACGGGTACTCTCAAGACTCTCAGAATTGACCCTGCAAACGGTGAAAATATTGAGTTTAAGTTAGGCTCCATTGAGTTTGTAAAGAAGAGAGAGGTTTCCGAAGAGGAAAAGGAACTTCTTGATTATGAGCTTTATGTAAATACCAATAAGATTGAAAGTGTAATTGCGGCAGAAAAGAGCAGCGCAGGCATTCTCTTCCCGTTTGACCCCGAAACCTCTGTTGACCATATCATGCACGCACTCATGACATGGAATCACGACGAAAAGGTTCTCACACTTGAAGCAAATAACCATAAGGCAGTATTTACCGTAGGTAAGGATACCTACACCGCAGACGGCAAGGAAAAGAAGCTCGGCTATACACTTTACCAGACAGACGGACTTCCCATGATGTCCTATAAGGTAATCGCAAACGCACTCGGCTTCACCTATAAGGAAGACGGCAAGAAGATAAGCGTTGAAACTCCTGAGGTGGGTATTTATAAATACAGCACTACTGAAGGAAACTGGCAGTTCAACAGCTTTGAGCCAGAGGGCTGGGCTTCCAATAACATGACCTTTGTTGCAAACGGCGAATATCTCAAATGCGACAACACAAAGGTTGATAACAGAGACCCGAACATGACCGCAACTCAGAGATTGGGCTTTGCTGCTGCGAAGTATTCCGCTATTGAAGTTAAGGTCAGATATAAGTATGATACTCCCGGTACCCAGCACATGACCTTCTACTATACAACGACTGTTGACACCAAGGCGGACGAAAACAAGACTGTAAGAGCATCTCTTAAGTCTACCGACTCTAACGGCGAGTGGGAGGTATACACATTTGATCTTACAAGCCGTCCCACATGGCTCGGAGAAATAAAGACACTCCGTTTTGACCCGTTTAACGCACAGGGCTACATGGATATTGATTATATCAAATTGATACCCAACCCCGATTATGACCCCGATGCGGAAGCTGAAGAAGAGATTGGCATTATAAACGGTGACGCAGAGCTTGAAAAGGTTATAACCTTCACATCTCCTACAGCAAAAGTTACCATTGTGGAGGATGCAACAAAGAAGGGCAACCATGTTTACCAGTTCACAGGTCCCAATGGTAAGGCATGGACTTATGCAGTTCACAGCTATCCGTTTGTGTCCGGCAAGAGATATAAGATATCCTTTGATGCAAGGGCGGTGTCCGACTCCAAGGGCAATAAGGTAAGAATGAACCTTGCAGTTAACATTCAGTATCCGTCCGAAACCGGTAAAGACCACCATGCAGGTTCTGTATGGCTTGAAGCAGACGGCGAATGGGTACACTATGAAGGAGTATACACAGTACAGCCGATGATGGAAACAGGCAAGGCATCGTTCTCGTGCTATATCACTCCTCCGACTGATGAAGTGTCCGGTATCTTCCAGCTCGATAACGTTGTTGTTGAAGAAATGAAATAATCCGGTATATGCCGATTTACAACCCGATCCGCTTTGTTGCGGGTCGGGTTTTACTTGTCGAAAAAACCATCATCAAAAAGTTTTTGAGTCACTTTTTTCAATTTTTTTGCAACATGCTGCACGGCACGGATTTTTCTGTGCCGCTTTTCTGCTTTCCTTTATAAATGTCGCATTACAATTATACTAAAAAATTAGTAAAACAGGTTGACATACTAAGCATTTTGTGCTAAAATGACTGTATACAAAAGTATTGGTATGGAAATTTTGTTACATTTCACCACAAACTGACAAAAAAAGCGCTTTTTCGCTAAAAATAACGGTGTGTGCAGATTTCCCGATAACACGAATTCAAGCGGAAAACTCCGTTGAATAAATACATTTAAGGAAAGAGTGAAACTCATGAGAACAAAACTTTTGGCACTTACTCTTGCACTGCTCATGCTTGTAACTGCAATTCCTGCAGGTGCTATAGGCATGGTAGCAGTAGAAACTGCTGACGAGGTCAGCGAGGTTGTAGCAGAAGCTGCAACAGAAGCTGAAGTTATGGCAAATAAGGCGGGTGAATGGCATCCCGGTCTTAACTTCTTCACAAACTCAACAACAGCTGAGGACTTTGAAAGCTATTCTGCTACAGAATACAAACTCGAGAAGTTTGACAGCTCTGTTGATACAGCTATTTACACCAGACCTGACAGTAAGCTCAGAATTGTTTCTGACCCGACAAACAACAATCACGGAAACGTTCTTGACATCCGCCGTCAGATGGACGAGTTCGGAAACCTTTTCGCACTGGCTGATACTCCTTTTAAGCGTCCCGGATATCTGTATTTCATTGCCGCACAGGAATATAATGACAGAAGCAAAGAAACCGGAAATGAGAATAATGATGATACAACCGAGTATACTTTCTATGTATACAATAATATCGGTTCAAACTCAAACACTCATTATGGTGCAAATCTTGCAGGCGTTGCAAACTACGAAACTAACGCATGGGGATATGTAGAGGCAAGCCACGCCGAAAGATATTTCGGATACAACAATGTTAACGGAACTACAACAACAAACTTCAGTATAGGTATCCGTCACGGAAGTAATGACTGCACAAGCGATGACGGAATGGCAAGTATGTACTATGACAATCTTGTATTCGTTCCTTACTACAAGGCAACATATAAGAACATAGGACCTGACGGCACAGCTCTCGGAGAAGATATTGTTAAGTACTTCCTCGCAGATACCAACGCTCTTTCTGTTGATTACAACAGCACAACAGGAAAGTACGACATCAATGGTCTTCCTACAGCATATACTGTTGATTCTTCAAACAAGCTTGCAGTCTCCGGTTACACCTTCATGGGCTGGACAACTACACAGGGTTCAACTCAAGCTGCTACTTCGGTTGAGCTTAACAACGAAGATATCGAACTCTATCCTATATGGAAATATAACTGGATGCCCGGTAAAAATGTATATACAGGTAACCTGTTGGTACAGACCTTCTCCGATACAACAAGCCCTGTGACATCACAGAAGGTAGTTGACTCTCTTGTTTCGCAGATGGAGGGTCTTACGCTTTCCACAGCTACAGATGATGTAGATGCAGAAGGTCACGGAACAGTAGTTAAAGAAACATATATCGGACCGGCAAATACATATCCGACCTTCTATACTAATGTAGAGCCTTCTCTCAGCCGTCCTGCGTTCTTCAGCATGGATTACCGTATTCCTTTTGAAACCGCTGCTGAAAACAACGGCTTTATGCTTGGTTTACGTAGACAAAGCACCGGCTCAACAAATATCGTGGTTGGTTTTAATAAAAAAGAAACTTGGCAAAACGTTTCCATTAATGATGGAGATATTTTCTGGAGTAACAACAACACAACGCTTCTGAGATTCCAGATGAAGTATAATGAAGGCACAGCGGAAAAACCGCTTCATGCATATTTTGATAATTTTGTAATGGTGCCGTGGTATAAGATTACCTATAAGAATGTTGACCCTAACGGCAATTCTCTTGGCGAGGATGAAGCCATATACTTCATTGCAGAAAATCCCGCTTCCGTAAAGGTTGAAAACGGAGCTGTTACCGGTGTTGCTACTTCTTACTCCGTTGATTCGGAGAAAACTCCTTCTGCTGTAGCGGGCTTCAAGGCAATCGGTTGGACAGATACTCTCGGCGGAACAACTCCTGTTGAAACTGTTGCTCTTAACGGTGACGTTACTCTTTATCCTGTATGGGAAGAATACGTATATGAAGAGGTTGATATTTCCTTTAAGAATGCAGGCGGAGATTACTTCGATTATTCCGGCACAACTGAAGAATCTAAGTATACTTTCCCCACAGCAAACGAGCTTGGAATCGGTTATGAGCCTTTATATACCGATCCGAACGGAAAAACCTACTTCCCCGGACAGACTGCAACTTACATAGAAGATACTGAAATTACCGTAAGCAAATCCAATGTGATTTATGCATCCAATAATGAATCGGTAAATCCGTATTACGCTGTAGACGGCGGTGAAAATGCAGTTGTTGCCAACAGCGCATTCCTTACCGGTTGGAATAAAACAAAAAGCGACACCCAGACCCTCGTATCCGGCATTGACTTAAAGCACGCAGGTGTTTATACCTTCACTGTTGATATACATCAGAATGAGGATATTCCGGAGGGTACTACCGTATATATTAACCTGCAGGACCCCTGTGGATGGAATCAAATAGGTGGTAATGTGTATTTCTCCAACACGGTAAAGGATATAACCGTTACAGGAAAGATATATGTTTACCAGAATGCAGACGGAAGCTTCTATTACAAGCGCTCGAGCGAAAACGGTGCAACTGTTAATGTTACTTCTTCCAACGAATCACAATTCCACAGATTCAAAATCGGTTTTTGTATAAATAACAATACATCGAACAAGTCTTTCACTTGGTTAATAGATGACATTAAGATAGAATACGAGCCTTTGGCTCCCGAAAACACAGGACTTGCTTCCTATAGAGCGCCTGATGAAACCTTCTATGAAGCAGGCATCAGATTTGCTTCCTATGTAAGTGCTTGGCAGAGAGAAAAGGCAACCGAGTACGGCTGGGTTGTAACAAGAAAAACACTTCTTGACAACGGCGACGGTACATATGCATACGAAAACCTCTATCTTGATAACGATGTTACTGTTACTGCAAATACAATAAGCGACATAAATGCTGCCGGCGTTAAGGTTGTTGCAGCTGCAGCTTATATCGACGGCTCTGTAGATAAAATTTATGCACAGGACGGTAAAGATTTGCATAAGTCTCTGACAGGTCTTTATGACACCTTCTTCACAGGCGTGCTTCATGGCATAGATGCGAACAGCGATACTCAGAAGTCGGAAGTATTTGTAGCAAGACCTTACATCAAGGTTGGAGGTATTTACTACTACGGCGATACCCACGAAACTTCGTATAATGAAGTTTACGCAAAAGCAAATTCCTGAGGTGATTAAAGTGAAAAAGTTTTATAAAGGACCCGAACTTGAAGTATCCTTCGTAAGCTCTGAGGACATTATGAATGGCAGCGATACATTTATCGATGTCGGACATCTTTGGGGCGAAGTCGAAACCGATGCGTAAAAGAATTAAATAGCGCTCACAGGTGCGGTAGTTTCACCGCACCTGTTTTTTGTTCTCATTTTCACAAAATAATATAGTACAAAAAAACGGAAGATTTTGGTATTGCTTTTGCCTATTTTTTTATGTATAATGTAAGTGTAATATGCAGCGCTGTAGTCTTGTAGGTGCTGCAAACAAATTTTATTATTTGAAACGGAGGAATGACAGTGAAAACAAGAATCACATCAAAGCTTTTTGCTGGCGTGCTTGCCGCGTGTGCTTTAACACTCGGTGCGTGTGCGGCATTTGCAAAAACAAACACCTATACCGACGGGCAGTTTAAAGACGTAAAGACTACTTCGTGGTATGCAAAGGAAGTAGCTTCTGCTTATGAGCTTGGCTTCATGAACGGAACGGGCGCCGATGTGTTCAGTCCCGACGGTAACGTAACGGTTGCACAGGGCATCACAATGGCAGTTCGCGTTCACGCAAACTTCAACGGAAAAGAAGCACCTTCTAACAGCACAAGCGGTAACTGGTACGACAGCTTTGTAAAGTATGCTGTAGACAACGGCATCATCAAGGCTGGCGACTTTGACAGCTACACAAGAAACATCACACGTGCGGAAATGGCAGTTCTCTTTGCAGATGCAGTTCCCGCAAGTGAGTTCAAGGCAATTAACAGCGTTGAGCATATTCCCGATGTTATCGAGTCAAACGACTACGCTTCAAAAATTCTCATGCTTTATAATGCAGGCGTAGTAATGGGCTCTGACGCATACGGAACGTTTAACCCCGATGCAGACATCAAGAGAAGCGAAGCTGCGGCAATTATAAACCGCGTTGCAATTCCCGAAAACCGTCTTCAGAAGACTCTCAAGGAATACAACGTGCGCGACGCTTATCAGTTTGTTTATACCGCCGGAGCTTTCACCAACGGTCTCACAAGTAATACAGCATCTATTCGTGAAAACATTGTTTCCGGCTGGATTCTCGACAACAGAGGCGGTACGGCAAGAACAAGCATAGAGCACGCTGTAACAGGCGTTGAAGATGTCAGCACAACACAGGGCTCTGCGTTTATCCGCGAGTTCAACAGAATTGATAAAGATAAGATTGTTGCTGAGTTTTATGCAGTTGTAAACGGAACAGGCACATATATTGAATTCCGAGATGAAGAAGGCGAAAGCGCATATCAGCTCAAGGTTATCGACGGAAGCTGGGCAATTCTGGGTAAAGACGGAAAGTATACCACTCTTGTAAAGGCAAAGCAGACTGAAAAAGAGATGTTCAGACTTTATCTCGATTTTACCACAGGCAAGAGCGAAACCTTTATTGACGGTGTTTCCTACGGCGAGCATGATTTGCTTTCGGATAACATTGTAAACTTCCGCTTTGCTATTGACGAAAAGGGACGCGGAGGTATTTTCCCCGGAGGAAAAATCAACTTCGTTGCAAATTACGGCGTATTTGAAATCTTTGATATCTACGGTCTTGACGAGGTATACGGTTGGAAAACCGAGGGCAATGCATCTGTTCAGAAAGAAGAGCTTGTTCTTTCGGGAAAGGCAAGTGTAACAAAACCCTTTGACGCGATTGATACAAAGTATGTTGCCGAAATGCTTGCAATTTTTCCTGAAGAGGAAAATGCAGGATTTAAGATTATGAGCGGCAGCACAAATGCCGTAAAGCTTGAAAGCAAGAACGGAAAGCTCTATGCTAACGGCACAGAGGTTTATGACCTCACAAAGAATATGTGGTACAGACTTCGTGTTGAAGCAAATCCCTCTGCCGCAAAAGCAGAAATTATAGTTAACGGCAGAACCGCAGGCTTTGTAACACTCGGAACAACAAATCCCGTTGACACACTCTCCTTTGTGTCTGAAAACGGAAACGCAAGATTTGACAATATCAAGGTTTACAATCTTGCTGACCATTATGACTATGTTCCGGAGCCTTCTGCAAAAGCTGACCTTACCGACTGGATTGTTGCAATGAACGTTTGCTCGCTCTGGAGAAACAACGGCACGCATTACGGCTGGGCTGTTATATCTCCTTATGACGAAAACAAGCCCGTTCTCGGCTACTATGACGAAGGAAATCCCGAAAGTGCGGACTGGGAAATCAAGTTCATGGCAGAACACGGTATTGATGCTCAGGCGTTCTGCTGGTATGCAGATGTAACAAGCGGTCCTGTTAAGGAACCTAGGCTTTCATATCAGCTTCATGACGGCTATCAGCAGGCGAAGTACGAAGATTATATGAAGTACTGCCTTATTTGGGAAGCAGGAAGCGGTGCAAAGTTTAATGCACAGCAGTTCAGAGAAAATGTAATTCCTTACTGGTTTGAAAACTACTTCCTTGACGAAAACTATCTTGTAATTGATAATAAGCCTGTGCTTCACGTATATGCAATCAACACTATAGCAAGCGATGCCATGTTCGGCACTGTTGAAAAGACAAAGGTTGAGCTTGACTATCTTGAAGAAGCTGCAAGAGAACACGGCTTTGACGGTATGATTTATGTTTCAAACGGAACAATTGCAACACTTGCAGAGGTTGGAATAGACGCGAATGCGGCATACCACTGGGGTGCTGAAGGCTACACTTATACAACAAATGTGAGGAAGAACCTCGCGGGTGCTGCAGAAGCAAAGAAGACCGGAACGGTTTATCAGATACCCACAATAAGCGTTGGTTACTCCGATTACGCATGGCGTAACGCAAAGATGCCTCTTATGAATCCCGATGAGTATACAAAAACTCACAAATGGGTAAAGGATACGTACATTCCCGATAACGCCAAAAAGGGAACATGGCAGGAAAAGATGGTTTGGCTCTCAACCTGGAACGAATACGGAGAAGGAACCTATATGATGCCCTGTGACGGACTTCACGGTTTTGGATACCTTGATGTAATAAGAGAAGAGTATACAAAGCTCGGTGAAAAGCATGAGGACGCTGTTCCTTCTCAAGCACAGCTTGAGCGTATTAACCACCTCTATCCTCAGTACGCAAGACATCTTCGCCGTCAGGGATACTATAAAACCTTTGATACGGACAATGTGGAATACGAATCCGTAAAGAAGATAACCTTTGAAGAAGGCAGTGTATCTTATACAGGAATAGAAAACATTAAATATGAAAACGGCGCAATTTCCGGTGTGAGCAATGTCAAAGACTTTAGCCTCGGAATAAAGGGCATTGAAGGTCTTGACATTTCAGAGGTTGAAAGAGTTGTAATAAAGATAAAAATAGATTCCGGAAGCAATATGAAGATTTATTTCGGAACCATGACAGAACCGAATCTCGATGAACGTAAAGCTATTACTGTTGTAGCAGACACAAACGAGATGAAGGAATATGTGTTTAACGTAAATACAAATATTAAGTGGGACGGTGTGCTCTCAACCTTTAGATTTGACCCTGCAGACGGAATCGGAATCAACTTCACAATCGAAAGCATTGATTTTGTTAAGGAGTCGGAAAGCTCAAAGCTTGAAAAGGCAAATCAGCCCGAGCTTTACGTCAACGGCCAAAAGATTGAAAGCTATATCAAGTATGCGAAGAACGGGGACGATATCCTCTTCCCGTTTGACCCCGAAACCGCGATTCAGTACATTATGCATTCTCTTATCAGCTGGGATCACGATGAAAAGGCTCTTACAATCGAAGCAAATAATCATAAGGTGGTTTACACCGTAGGAAAAGATACATTTACCGTTGACGGAGTATCAAAGCCTCTTGGCTATACGCTTTATGCAACAGACGGACTGCCTATGATTTCCTACAAGACACTTGCCGGTGCTCTCGGCTTTACCTATAAGCAGGACGGTAATAAGCAGCTTGTGGAAACTCCCGAAGCAGGACTCTATGCTGACAGTGTTCTTAAGAACAGAACAGCATGGGAGTTTGAAGGATTTACCTCCGAGGGCTGGTCAAGCGGCGGCGCTGACCTTATGGCAAACGGTGAGTATCTCAAAATTGATAATACTGTAAAGAATCATGAAGACCCGAATATGACAATGTCCTCTCTCGGTAAGATTCCTGCCGCGAAGTATCCTAAGCTTGAAATTCGTATGAGATATGATTATACGTACTCAAAGGGCGGAGAAACCGATATTCAGATTTACTTCCTTACAACCCTTGATAAGACATGGAACGAAAGCAAGAAAATGAGTGTCAAACTCAATTCAACAAAATCCGACGAATGGGAAGTATATACCATCGATATGAGTAAGAAGGCATCCTGGTTCGGCGATATTACGGCTATCCGTGTTGACCCGTTCGGAGGAAAAGGCTATGCCGAATTAGACTACATCAGACTTGTTGAGGATCCTGATTATAATGAAGAAACCGCAGAAGACACAAGCGGCATAATCAACGGCGACGCCGAAAGACCCGGACTTAACACATTTACATCTCCTACCGCAACAATTTCCGTTATCGAGGATGAAACAAAGCCCGGCAATCATGTTTATTTCTTCAAGGGTAAGCAAATGAAGGCTTGGACGTATGCCGTTCACCAGTATCCGTTTGAAGCGGGAAAGACATATAAGATTTCCTTTGATGCAAGAGCTGTTTCCGACTCCGAAGGAAATAAGGTTGACCAGGTTCTCTCGGTTAACATCCAGTATGCATCACCTAGCGGACAGAACCACGGCGCAGGAGACCTTAAGCTTCCTGCAGACGGCTCATGGCAGCATTTTGAAAGAGAATATACCGTCGGAGATATGCTGACTACGGCAGGCGCTGCGTTCTCCTGCTATATCACTCCTCCTTCGGAAACAACCTCAGGTACATTTATTCTTGATAACGTAAAGGTTACCGAGGTTAAATAACAACATATTAACAGTCGCGGCCATCCGTTTTGCGGGTGGTCGCGTTTTTGCTTAAAAAAATAACCGATTTTTTGACTGCGAAAACCGATAATTTTAGTTGACAAAAAGGGTGGAATTTGGTATGCTTATAATAGATAAAAATATTAAGGAAAAATTTTTTTTGGAGGTTGAGTATGAAAAAGTTTTTAATCCCCGAGAGTGGAAAGTTTTATAAGGCTAATCTTCACTGCCATACAAATGTTTCTGACGGACAAATGTCTCCCGAAGAAGTGAAGGAATTGTATAAGAAGAACGGCTATTCGATTGTCGCATTTACGGACCATGATGTGTTTGTTCCGCATCCTGAGCTTGCAGATGAAGACTTTCTGCCGCTTAACGGATACGAAATGGAGGTAAATAAGCACACAAGCAATGATTTTTGTCTGCTGAAAACCTGCCATATGTGTTTTGTTGCATTAAAGCCCGATAATCTTACCCAGGTTTGCTATCACAGAAGTGAATACACCTGGGGAAATGCAACTCTTAACCGTGCAAAGGTAAAATTTGACGAAAGCAAGCCCGATTATGTAAGACAGCATTCCCATGAATGTATAAACGACATGATGAGAATAGGCCGCGAAAACGGATTTTTCGTAACCTATAACCACCCTAACTGGTCGCTTGAAAACTATGCCGACTATATCGGCTATGATAACATGCACGCAATGGAAATTTATAATAATGCGTGTGTTGTTGACGGATATAACGATTATAATGAGAAGGAATACGACGATATGCTCAGAGCCGGTAAGCGTATTTTCTGTATTTCGGCAGATGACAATCACTCACTTGTTAATGCCTGCGGCGGATATATCATGATAAAAGCAGACAAGCTTGAATATGAGACAATTACCGATGCTCTCCTGAGAGGCGATTTCTATGCTTCACAGGGACCTGAAATATATAATTTGTGGTTTGAAGACGGAAAAATACATATAAACTGCTCAGATGCAAAACGCATTATCCTCCATACAGGAAACAGATATATTGATAAGCTTGTAAGCAAGGACGGAAAGCCTCTTAATTGTGCAAGCTTTGATGTAAAGCCTGAGTATGAATATGTAAGAATCACCGTTGAAGGTGTTGACGGACAGAATGCCAACACAAACGCTTATTTCACGGATGAGCTGTTGAAATAAAAGGAGGAAACAATAACATGAAAAAGAATTTTATAAGAGTTTTTGCCGTACTTCTTTCTGCAGCATCAATTACGATTGCTGCAAATGCTGCCTTTGCAAAAACAAACACCTATACCGACGGGCAGTTTAAAGACGTAAAGACTACTTCGTGGTATGCAAAGGAAGTGGCTTCTGCTTATGAGCTTGGCTTCATGAACGGAACAAGCACAGATGTGTTCAG
>JAZQGP010000017.1:0-9039 GCA_045540015.1 Eubacteriales bacterium | reverse complement strand
GTTCTTCCTTCAACGATCTGAGGCTGTACGTCAAATGCGATTGCCTCGCCGTTAAGCTTTACGCTGATATCCTGTTCAGCGCTTACCATTGTTGCAGTAAGTGTTACTACCATCATTACCGCAATGAGAATACCAAGAATTTTCTTCATGATATGTTCCTCCTTAGCTGTTTTTGATATTTTCATTATAACTCTTATAGAATTTTTTGTCAATATCAAATATAAAATTAATAATTATTTTCGTGTTTTTGTAAAATTGTACTATAAAGATTAACTGTTCTCTATAAAAGCCGGCACCATCACGGATGCCGGCTCATAAACATTATTTATTATTTAGAAAGAAACTCAACCGATTCAACCTCAAAGGAAAGTCCTTCTTTTGTTACAGGATCAAGACGGAAAGTTTTGAGTATACCCTTCCATTCAGAATTCCTTGAAGTATTAATAATATAAGTTGTCATTTCATCTCCGAGAGAGGCTGCTGTGAATTTTTTTGCTTCCGCAAGATTGGGACTTTCAGCAGTACCAAAGAACATTTCCATTTGTGCATTTTCAGGGATTTTAGCCTTGATTATAATAGTAGTAACATTATCGATATTCACATCAATACTCTTTTTATATGTGAACTTAGGATCTGAATTCAAAGCTGTTCCCTTTACGGAGTTTTCAGCGTATACTGTTTCTCCAATATTTTCGGCAATAAAATCATCAGCATTGTTGTAGTTTATTGAAAATACTTTTTTAAGTGACGCAAGAGCTGCAAGCTTCTCTTCCTCTTGCTTCTGCTTTTCTGCAGCAATGGTTTCTTCTGTTATAGGAATAACAGTAATATTGTCAACAAGGAACACGGCACTCTTATCATTTATGGGGTCTCCGTAGATACCGAATCTGTCATCATCCTCAATATATTCATAATCAGAGGGAATTGTATACAGTATTGAACAATGCGACCACTTATCTGTAGTAACCGAAACTCCTCCAACTCCTTTATCAGCGCCCTTTGTATGGAAGCATACACCTACATATCCTTTATCAGCCTGTTCGCCGTTATAACCCGAAACAAGACGTGCATCAAATTCAACCTTATAAGTAGCACCTGCGGTGAATATCATCTTGCTCCAGACATATGAATAACGCTTGCCGTCTGCAACGGATTTTGACTGAATTACGTTGTTGGTATCATCTTCCGGATCTTTTACAATTTCTATTGCTCCGCCTGCATAGAAGGAGGATTTTGTGAGATTATCACAGGGATCATTTTCAATTTTTGAGATAACATTTACAAGTGTTTTCGGCTTCTTTATAAGAACTGTTCTTGTATCGGCATCCCACTCAACGGTACAGTCATAAGCTTCTGAAATTGCTCTAACGGGTACAAGAGTTCTGTTATCAACAATCTGAGCAGGAACATCAAGCTCAGTTTCAAGATATTCACCGTTCTTCTTTATCTTCTTTTCTCCGATTGTGATTTCTACCGTATCGTCACCGATTGTGGATTTAGCTGTGCTTGTAGGTGCGTGCCATTCAACTGTTGTGCCGAGTGCTTCAAAAATCGAACGTAAAGGAACCATGGTTCTGCCATCAATAATCTGAGGAAGAACTCCGTATTCGGAGCAGTCTACAAAAACATTATCAACCTTTACTACAACCTGTTGGGGATTTAAAAGCTTTCCAATAAGCACATTTACAGTTTTTGCAAGGTCGGTTCCTATAGCTTCCATGCCCTTGTCACTCGGATGTCCTGCAACACCGGCATGGGAAAATTGACCAACCGCCTTATATTCAGGCTTGTTGAACTTGATAAGCTCTGCAAGATGACAGCCTGTTTCCTCAGCCGCCTTTCTTATAGCAATTGCCTTTGCTTCGCTGCCGAGTGCAGGTGTACAGTATACAACCTGTATTCCGGGAACAGTATTCTTGCAGTATTCTCCAAACTGTCTGAAAGCATTTACAGTTGACTTTGTCGATACTGCAGCTGCATTTTCGGCAAACTGAAAAATAACGATATCGGGCTTGAAGGTTGTGAGCTTATTTTTGAGAGCAGACTCAAGGTCAGAGGTGTAGTCCTTATCGGAATTTTCCTCTATTGCCCTTTCAAGAGCAGTACCGCTGCCTGTAGTAAATGTCACCTTGACACCGGGATTGCTTTCATTAACAATTCTCTGAAGAACATGGTAGTAATCTTTATCAGCACTTGATGCAGCCATCCCCCAGCTTCCACTCCAGCCAAGACTTTCATTGGGACCATGGTTGAGAAGTGAGTTTCCGAGCACAAGCACCTTTACTTCAGGCTTTTCTGCTTCGTCCGCATACGCTGCGGTGCAAAGTGTCATTGCCGCAAGAGCAGCAACAAGAATTGATTTGAATAGCTTTTTCATTTATTTCGCTCCTTTAGTGAAATTTTGATAAAAGAATTATATCACATATTTTTGAAAAATGTCAATACATATAAGCAATTATACTTAAAAACATACAACGAAGAGGCACAGAAAACTCCGTGCCGCACCAACTTATATAAAATATTAATCAATATCTTCGGGGCAAACATTTTGTCAGTAATCGCAGAACACGCGACAGCCATTTCAGTTCCCATAGCAAGCAACCCTTGTAACTCGGATATTCTGCAACGCCTACATGCTCATAATGGCCTTTGCTGACGTTTATTAATTGTTTTTGAATCAGTTTACAAAAAAATTCCGCAGCATCCATGTAAAATTTTAACAAGCATAATACACGGATGTATGCGGAAAATATACTCGAAAGCGAAAGCTTTCACAAATTACGATTAAAGGACGGAAGATATCATGCCGACAATTTCCTGTGAAGTAAAACATTGCTATTACAACAAAGACGGCGGATGCCGACTTGAAGGTATTAAGGTTGAGGGCGAAAATGCCTCTGTGTATGAAGAAACAATGTGCGCAAGCTTTGCAAACGAAGACAAGGGTACCGGCAAAAACAGCACCTGCGGTTGCGAAGACTGTGCCTGCTCTTTTTCCGACGTTGAGTGTTCTGCAGAAAACTGCGTATACAATGAAAGAGGATACTGCGACGCGGACAGAATTGAGGTAGGTTCAAGCGACTCACGTGCAAGCAGAGAGACTGAATGCAAAACCTTTGAAGAGCAGTAAACAGTTTAATCAAGCGTTATTCCGAGAAGATTGACAGCTTCTAAAAAAGCGTTAGCACTCATTCCTTCGGGAAGAGAATGTTTTACGAGAAGAGCATCCCTTTTGGCGCTGCTGTCACTTTTTCCGGAATAGCCGAGGGCGTAAAGGTCTGCCTTTGAATAGGTGCAGGTCTTTACGTCTTTTTTTGCATCTGGTGAAAATCCTGCAGAAACAAAAATGTCGCGGAGTTTTTGAGCGTCAACACCTTCAACACCGATAACTCCTTCCTTTGAAGCAATTTTCTTTCTACTTTCCTTGCCGAAGATTTTGGGCGCATAAAGATTTACTATGTCACTGTTTTCTCCAACCATACCTTTTATTTTGTTACGGATAACAAAGCCTGCTCCGTCGCTGTCGGTGAGAATTACTATTCTTTTGTTCTCTGAAAGTCTTCTTATAAGCTTTCTCTTTTGTTCGTTATTGAATACCGCAAAACCACCTGTTTCTATTATAACGGCGTCTATAACCGATAAGAGCTTTATCTTGTCGTACTTTCCCTCGACAATTACAACGGTATCCGGCAAATACAGCTTTTCCATATTACATAATAAAATTAACGTCACCGGTGACTGCTGCAAGTATTGTATTTATAACAGCCTGCGGACGGGTTTCACAGTTAATTTTAGCTTCAACTGCTTCCTTTTCGGTCTTGAAGTAGGTTCTTGTTTCAACGGTTTTTCTATCATGTATTT
Source organism: Eubacteriales bacterium (assembly GCA_045540015.1). GTDB lineage: Bacteria > Bacillota > Clostridia > Oscillospirales > CAG-382 > UMGS1387. Next base: position 5,178 of record JAZQGP010000017.1, on the reverse strand, counting down.
TCACGCCTGTTACAACATAAAAATCCTCACCGTCTTTTTCTATACGGGTATAATAATCAATTCCGTTGACAAGCGCCTCGTAATAGTGCCAGGCGCATCTTACAGCCTCTTCTCTGATACCCTCAGGAATAAAGCTCTGAAGCTCAGGAAGTATGCTCTTTCCTTTTTTGGTTATGCCGCAAACCTCTTTACCGCCGTTTTTAATAACAAAAATAAGATTGTCACGGTTAAGACTCTCTATGCAGTCATAGTAGTCCGTCATATCGACAAGTCCTGTTGCAAGAACGGCAGACTGGAGATTTCCCGAGTCAAGCTCGCTTCCGAGATATGAAATTATAAAAAGAGTTATCGCTCTTATTTCTTCGGGTTTGTTAAGCATTTTCATCACCTTTTGTTTATAATAGCACAACTTTGAAAAATATGCAAGAGTTATTATTTTTTTCTTTTCATGTAACGGAAGTTTGTTAACACCGACTGCATATTTTTGTATTGATTTCCAAATAATTACGCTATATAATAACAGTATAAACAGCATACAAAGGCAGGTGTATATATGGAAAAATATAAAGTAACGGGCATGAGCTGTGCAGCGTGCAGTGCAAGAGTTGAGAAAGCTGTAAATGCAGTTGACGGAGTTGAAAGCTGCTCTGTAAATCTTCTCACAGGCACGATGAATGTTGAAGGCAGTGCAAGCAGCGAGAGCATTATCGCATCGGTAACAGGTGCAGGCTACGGTGCTTCTCTTTACAGTAGTGCAGCGACCGAAAACAGTTCCTCAAAGAAACAAGAAATCGAAGACACAGAAACACCGAAACTGAAAAAGAGACTTTTCTCTTCCCTGTTCTTTCTTGTCATTCTCATGTATTTTTCCATGGGACACATGATGTGGAATTTTCCGATTCCGTCGTATTTTTCGGAAAATCATATCGCTCTTTGCCTCATTCAGCTGATTCTAACAGGCATTGTAATGATTATCAACCAGAAGTTTTTCATATCGGGTTTTAAGGCACTATGGAAGCGTTCGCCAAACATGGACACGCTTGTTGCACTCGGTTCATCGGCGGCGTTTGTTTACAGCACCTATGCGCTGTTTGAAATGACTCGGTTTGTAAACATCGGCGACCATGCAAGTGCTATGAAATACATGCACGAGATGTATTTTGAATCGGCGGCAATGATACTGACACTCATAACAGTCGGCAAAATGCTCGAGGCAAAAGCAAAAGGAAAAACAACAAATGCGCTGAAATCGCTTCTCGACTTAAAACCGAAAAGCGCTGTTTTGCTTGTTGACGGAAAAGAAACAACTATCCTTGCTGAAAACGTAAAAAAAGGCGATATTTTTATATTAAAGCCGGGCGATGCCGTTCCCGTTGACGGAGAAATAATTGAAGGTCACGGCGGTTTTGACGAGTCGGCACTCACAGGTGAGAGCATTCCGGTAGACAAAGCTGAGGGCGACACCGTCTGTGCCGGCGTTATCAACAAGACAGGCTTTCTAAAATGCAAAGCTCTTCGAGTAGGCGAAGATACAACCCTATCGCAGATTATCCGCATGGTAAACGACGCATCAAGCGAAAAAGCTCCTGTTGCAAAGATTGCAGACAAGGTGTCGGGCGTTTTTGTTCCCGTGGTTATTGTAATTGCAGTAATCAGCACTGTAGCATGGCTGATAGCAGGAGAAACTGTCGGGTATGCTCTTGCAAGAGGTATTTCGGTGCTTGTTATAAGCTGTCCGTGTGCACTTGGACTTGCAACGCCTGTTGCGATTATGGTGGGAAACGGAGTCGGTGCGAAAAACGGAATACTTTTTAAAACTGCCGTTTCGCTTGAAAACACGGGAAAAGTCAAAACTGTTGTGCTTGACAAAACAGGAACAATCACCAAAGGCAAACCACACATAACGGACATTGTTCCGCAGGATGGCACTTCAAAAGACCGGCTTTTACAATATGCATACGCGCTTGAGTCAAAAAGCGAGCATCCGCTTGCATTTGCAGTGACAGAATACGCAAAAAAGGAAAACACTTCCCTTTTAGAGGTTTCAGATTTTGAAATCTTCGCAGGCGGCGGCCTTAAAGCTCTTTTGAACAGCAAAATAATTGCGGGTGGAAATCTTTCATACATTGAAAAATTCTGTGAAGTTCACAGCGAAATAAAAGAAAAAGCTTCTTCCCTTTCGGATGAGGGCAAAACAGTTTTATACTTTGCCTGCGACGGCGTACTTCTCGGAATTATTGCTGTTGCCGACGAAATCAAAGAGGACAGCAAAAATGCAATCGAAGCGCTTCATAAAATGCGCATAAAAACGGTTATGCTTACAGGCGACAACAGTCGAAGTGCTGCTTACGTCGGAAAAGCTGTTGGCGTTGACGAAATTATAAGCGAAGTTCTGCCTGACGGCAAGGAAAAAGAAATCTCCAGACTTATGCAAAATAACAAAGTTGCAATGGTTGGCGACGGAATAAACGATGCGGTTGCACTTGCAAGAGCCGACATTGGTATTGCCATCGGAAGCGGGACGGATGTTGCTATAGACAGCGCAGACGTTGTTCTTATGAACAGCTCAATATCGGATGTAGCAGCAGCTATAAAGCTCTCAAGAAAAACTCTTACCAACATAAAGCAAAACCTGTTTTGGGCATTCTTCTACAACACTGTCGGGATTCCTCTTGCGGCAGGCGTATTTATCAACACTCTCGGTTGGGAGCTCAATCCCATGTTCGGTGCAGCTGCAATGAGCCTTTCAAGTTTCTGCGTCGTTTCAAATGCACTGCGGCTCAACTTTGTAAAACTAAAAGACAGCACAAAAAATGCACCGTCAAAAATTATAATATCGGAGGAAAAGAAAATGGAAATCACACTTAAAATCGAAGGAATGATGTGTCCGCACTGCGAGGCAAACGTCAAGAAGAACCTTGAAGCAATTGACGGTGTCAAAGAAGCAAGTCCCGACCATAAGGAAGGCATATGCGTTGTAGTTCTTGATAAAGAGCTTGACAAGTCACTTCTTGTAAACACGGTTAACAACTTGGGCTACAAAGCAGAATGATCAACTAAACATAATCGTTTATAACGCTCCACACTTCTACAAGTTTTTCGACACTCCACGCGGCATTTGCGGGTGATGTTGACGAAAGTGTGAGAGCGTTTCTTTTTATGCAGTTTTTAATATACTTATTGTAATATTTTTCAGCCGTCTTTCCGTTTACAAAAATCTGCTTTATATCGGCGCTGTCAAGTATAACAGAAAGGTTGTTGGGAACAACGTTTTTAATGGAACTGTCCGAGCTTCCTGTTATATCGCACGAAGCAATTACATCCCAAAGAGCGATGTTATTTTCGAGCAGAAGTTTTCGTTTTTGTTCAACCGTTTCGGGTACTTCTGTACCCAAAACACCAGCAATCACTTTCCAGAACCTGTTTTGCTTATGTGCATAGAAGAACTTATCCTCTCTTGATTTCACGGACGGAAATGAGCCGAGGATAAGTATTTTTGAGTTTTTGTCATACAGCGGTGGTATTGGATGGGTGGGCATGGTTGTTACCTCATACTTTTTAATTATATTATAACAGAAAACAAAACTTTTGAAAACATTGACAAATTAAATCATAAAATATATAATATACCCGAAAATAAAAAAAGGAGACTGTGTTAATGATATATAACAATAGGATTGTAGCCTTTCTTATTGATGTGATTCTGCTTTCATTGTTTGGGATTATAACTATTATTCCTTTGCTTTTTATATTAGATTCTTCAGAACAAATGATAATTATTCCATTTGTCTCATCTTTGGAAGAGCTTTTGTTTTTCTTTAAAGACGTATTAAATCCAAGCATAGGCAAACGCATTATGAAACAGAAAATTGTGTGTGATGACGGAACAGAACCCAAATTCTTAAAATTACTTTTAAGAAACATATCTCTATTTATATGGCCTATAGATGCAATAATGGTTTTACGCAGAACAAAAAGACTTGGAGAAATCATCACCAAAACACATGTTGAAGCCTCCGTCTGCTCGCAAGACAAAGCTTCCGTTAAACTAAAACTTGACAATCTGATTCAGCAATACAAAGTGCAACCCGTCGGCGATGGATATCTTGACTGTATAATCACTGAGAATATCACCGAGTTTATTGACGAACTTACAAACCTTGGCATAAAGGTAGTAAACATTTCATGGTGGGAACACAATACAGGTGAAAATGTTTCGATACATGGACACGGCGGCCTAAAAAGCACGTATTACAGCGGTTGGTTCAGCGAAATGTGCCATGTACCTCTTACCGAAACGCATGGCAACAACGAATATACAAAAAAGTACATTTCGGAAGATGTAAAGTTTGAAAAATTCTATGCTGAAAACGTAGTACCCGGTCTATGGCTGAAAGTGCCGAAAATCAAATAAACCGCAATATCTCCGACCTTCAAAAACGAAGGTCGGAGATTTACTTTACTACCGTTATACCCTGTTCTTCATATTATTGATCAAACCATTTTTTGCAATTGCGACACATAAGGTTTAGATGCAAACCTTCTTTGTATCAGGTTACTGTCATATTAGGACCAAAAAATTATTTATTTATAAAAATTCTTGCAAGTCCTGCCTCAGAAGTTTCTTTATATGATTTGTGCATATCATTACCTGTTTCTTTCATTGTTTGAATAACTTTATCTAGAGAAATTTTCCTTGTATTCCATAGAAAACTTGCTAAATTAACAGCATTTATTGCTCTCATTGCAGCAACTGCATTCCGTTCAATACAGGGAATCTGTACCAATCCACAAATCGGATCACATGTAAGCCCCAAATGATGTTCTATCGCAATTTCTGCAGCATACTCAATTTTATCAATAGAAAGATCAAACAATTCACCCAAAGCAGCAGCAGCCATGGCACAGGCACTTCCAACTTCTGCCTGACATCCACACTCTGCTCCTGAAATTGAAGCGTTTGTTTTGATCAAATTTCCGACAATTCCTGCTGTCATAAGTGCACGAACTATGCTTTCATCACTAAAATCATTTTTCTCTTGCTGATAGTATAATACCGCAGGCACAATGCCTGCCGCACCACAAGTAGGTGCAGTAACAATTTTTTCTCCCGATGCATTTTGTTCGCCAACAGCAAAAGCATAAGCACAAACTTTTCTGTTTTCTTTTGTTACAGGG
>JAZQGP010000016.1:0-18807 GCA_045540015.1 Eubacteriales bacterium | reverse complement strand
GCAAATAAACCGGAAGATTAGCTGCTAAAGAGGAGTAAAAAATAAATGCTGATTTTCCACAATATTCCTCCTTAGCTCAGTCGGTAGAGCGCATGACTGTTAATCATGATGTCGCTGGTTCGAGCCCAGCAGGGGGAGCCAGAAAAAAGACTATTCTTCGGAATAGTCTTTTTTAAACGATATAAATTCCTGACGGAATTTTCGATATACCTTCGGTGCGATATATCCTGACGGATGCGATATGTTGCCTTAGGGAACGAGAAAATGGATTTTATATCATATCGCAATCGAACGAGCGAGAGCGAGCATATCCCCCTACAATTATTAGACACACCTGTTATAGAATGGGGCTATTATTTGAGTAAATTTCTTTGGCAACTTTTATAAAATTTTTAATAAGCGGATTGCTTTTTGAGGAGGGATTATAAGCAAGAAATATTTTTCGGTATGAATCTTCGCTTTTTGGTACAAAAAATAATATATCCTCATCTTCATAAAGCTTTTGTTGGACACCCAGGGTTGTAGTAACAACTGCACCGATCCCTGCGCGCATTAGGTTATAATGCATTTCACTATGTCTTGCGTTTTGGATTTTGTAATGTGAGGTTTTATAGTCACCAAGCAATCTTGCCATTCGTTGTCCTATATCCGATTTGTGTGAAAAATCTAAAAAGTTAATATCATGAAATATGGACATGTCTTCAATTTCGCGGTCGGGAGAATATTTTTTTGTCAAAAATTCTTTTCTTGTCATAGCAAGGTGCTGCAATTCTTTTGCCCCTTGCATTTTTTTATGCATTGCAATGACCAGTCGCTCTTCTAAAAGGGGCTCCGTAATACACCTGCCATGTTGCTTAGCATAGGTTATCAAAATGTCGATTTCATTATTGTCTAATTTTTCCCAAAGAACCTGTGAGCTTCCTATATTTCCAATATCGAGTGTTACCATTATTTTGGGATTTTGTTTATAAAATTCACCGCAAATTTCAGACATGATTAAGTATGATGCATGACTCAAACCTCCGATTATTATTGAACCGTGGTCAATATCTGAAAGTTTTTTAATTCTTTTACGCATATTATCTTCAATTTCTGCTATTTCTTCAATACTTTCGATATAAATTCTGCCTTCTACAGTTAAGGAAAGTGGGATAGAAGAACGGTCAAAAATTTTGAATCCCAACTCTTTTTCTAACCTTGAAATTGCTGCACTAAGCGATGGTTGTGATATATAAAGAGCTTCTGCAGCTTTAGTAAAGCTTTCTTTTTTATACACTTGATATGCATAATTAGCAACTGTGTTCATAAATTAACCTCTCATAATATTTATCCTATAATCGTATCGGGTTATTTATATTTGATTATACATTAAATGTATGATATAATCAATAAGTAAATTGAAAAAACGGAGAAATGGCTATGAATAAAAGTATAAACAGATTTATAAAAGTATTCCCTTGGTATTCGGGCTTAACAGGAGATCTTTTGTTTTATATTGCTATAGATACTCTGTTTCTGACAATAGTAAAGAAATTTTCTGCGGCGCAAGTAGTTTCTCTTGCTTCATTTGCACAGTTTGCATGTATAGCGCTCCAATTTCCTGTTCTATTAATAATTAAGCGAATTGGAAATACTGCAGCTACAAGAGTAGGTGCTCTTTGTATGCTGATATCAGCTATTCTTATTACCGTTGGGGAAAGTTACTATCTTGTGTTGCTCGGCAGATTGTTTCATGATGTTTCTGTAATTTTTAAAACTGCTTCATTTGTAGCTCTTGAGAACAATCTTGATTTAATCGGCAAACGAAGTGATTTTGTGCGTTTAAGAGCTTCAGCTAACACGATTTATGCGGTTTTAACTATGCTTATTTCTTTTGTGGCAAGTTATATGTTTAATCTGTATAATTATTTGCCTATGATAGGATGCATCACGACTTGTTCAATAGGTGTTATACTTACCTTTTTAATGAAAGACTGTTCGGATTATAATAAGATTACATACAAAAAAGAAAACAAAGAGAAGGCTAAAATACATTACAGTAAGTTTATAATAATGGCGATTATTGTTTATTCATTCTTTTATCCGATTGTCAATAATGGTCAGACCGATGGGAAATTGTTTATACAACAGCAGGTTCTTTTAGATTTTAATATTGATAATACATCATTGATAATTGGTGCTATTGTTTGTGTTTCTCGTATTATACGAGTATTTTCCAATGTTATTTTCGCAAAAGTATATCATAAATATCAAGGTAAATTGGGGATTGCATTACCTGTTATGCTCAGTAGTTCAATAGCATTTATGTTATTCGGTTCGTTAATTCCGCAAGTTTTTGTTAAAATTATTGTAATGGGCATAGGATACACAATAATTCTCTTCGCAAGAGATCCTTTCAAATTATATATGCAGGACGTGTTATTTGAAAACACGCCGAAAGAACAACATCAGACGTTGCTTACTATGTTGGAATTTGGTGTGAAACTAACAACTGCAGGATTTGGATTGGGCTTTTCTGCTATTCTTATCAATTATCCTATGATTATTGTTATGGCGCTGATGTTGGCAATATCAACGATTGATATAGTGTTGAGTATAAAGCTTTACAAAATGGTTTTAATTGAAAGATCCTCTTCTAAAATATAACTAATATTTAAGGCATCTAAACCATTTACTTTTTTCAATGGTTTGAGGGCTTTTTGTAAAAATGAATTTTGAAACAAAAGGGTAGATGCCAAACGACTTTGAACCCGATGCTGCGAAGCAGCAGGAGAGTGTGCGGGGAGCTGTGCGAGCGAGTCTCTTGGGGTATTTTAGCCCGGTAGAGGAGCCACGAAAGGGAGTATCGCGCGAAATATCGGGAAATCAAGAAGGTGAAGGTGAGTACATTAAAAAACAAGCGGTGAAACATTGTTCTTGCGCCGTTTATGTTTTTTGTTAGGGATAATACCAAACATAAAGTATAAGGAGCTGTGTTTTGTTACAGCTCCTTAAATAATTATTTTTTGAGATATTTAGCAACTTCGGCAACGACTAATTTAGTGAGTGCTTCTATATCGGATGAGCCGATATTGTTAGATTTAATATCAGCCTTTCCGTCGCTGCTGAACAGTTTCATCTTTTTCATACTTTCCTGTTTGACAGCTTCAACAGCTGCAGGGATAAGATCGATAAGACCTTTGTCCATGCTTGAGAAATTTTTAAACTCAGCCTCAACTGCTGCTACATTGATATCTGTAAATATGTTAACCTTGCTTATACCATCCTGAATTGCCTGACGGAAATCATTGTCAGTAAGACCTGAGCCGCCATGGAGTACCAACGGCACATCAACAGTATTTGCAATAGTGCGAATTCTTTCAAAATCAAGCTTGGGCGGTAATTTGTATGCACCGTGAGCGTTACCTACGGCAATGGCAAGGGCATCAACACCGGTCTTTTCAACAAAATCCTTTGCAAGTTTGGGATCTGTGAAAAACTTTGACGGATCAGCAAGATGATCGCTTCCTTCGGCAGAACCTTCGTTGTCACCAACGTGTCCCAATTCACCTTCTATGGTTGCACCGTAAGAATGAGCAATGTCTGCCATTTCCTTTACCTTACGTACGTTTTCTTCATAAGAGTCGGTAGAGCAGTCATACATAATCGAGCTGAAGCCCAGATTGAGAGCCTTGATACAGGTGTCGTAGCTTAAACCGTGATCCAAATGTACAACGACCGGAACAGAAGCTTTCTTTGCCATGGGAATTAAATAGTAAGAAACCTCTTCCAAGGGACCGTATGGAAGTAAAACTTCGGCTGTACCCATGATTACCGGGGATCTTGTGCTTTCTGCCGCATTGATTATACCGCGTGCAAGCTCAAGATTAACTGCGTTAAAGAGACCGACTGCATAATGGTTTTTTTTGGCAGGTCTTAACACATCATTCATGTTGACTAACATTTATATTCTCCTCCTTGTTGAGCTATTTTTGCAAATAGCCATGCCTATGTTGTCTTCAACCTATATTATATACAAACAAAAAACAAATTTCAAGTGTTTTTATTGTTTTTTTTTGGATTTTTTTGATTTATGTTGATTTTTGAGGATAATACCCGTAAAAATATGTGCTAAAGGGTTTGATTTTTTATATATATTGTGTTATAATTGACACATACAGAATTTTATTTCATAAAATTCTTGGGAGCTAACGCTCCTTTGTGCTCGTGTGAGCACTGTGTCAATTGACGGCGTCGCAAAAATGCCCTTGCAAGCAAGCATTTTTACTCCTGGTGAAATGATTTTGCGGCATCTAAATCGTCTGTTTTTTATATAACTAATTAAATCTTCCGAAGAATTTACAAAGGAGTATTGAAATGGAAAACTTCACGCAAAATCTTATTGAGTCCACAAGGCAAGCAAAGGAAAAAATCGGAGCTTTGCGAAAAGAAGATTCTTTTGTATTCCCGATTTTCACTGATGTTCATTCCCTCGACTCAGACGGCGAACGTGTGAACCGACTCTGTGAGGCATTAAAGCAGATTACACAGGAAATATGCTGTGATGCGGTGGTTGACCTTGGAGATAACATGGGAATGCTCGGAAGGAATCTGCACATTTCAAACGATGACCTTAAAATTGTTATGGAAAATATGTTTGACAGGATTTACGAATCTGTCAATTGTCCTTTGCTTGTTGTAAACGGAAACCACGATGCAGTCGGAACGGATTTTTTCAAACCTGATTTCTGGAACGAAATAACAAAAAACAAATATGGCAACATAAATGCCGTGTACGACACGTCCGGCTCATATTACTATGTTGATTTCAATAAGATAAAAACCAGATTTGTAGTTTTATCTTTGCCGAGCGAATCCGACCTTGAGGTAGAGCATCCGACACCGTGTTGGGAATTTGGCAGCAAACAGATTAACTGGCTTAAAAACGAGGCACTCAATGTCAGCGGCAATGTCATAATCTTGACTCATGTTCCTTTTTATTACAATGATAAAACCGATAAGACAAAGCTTCTCGAGGTGTGGAACGGAAAAAATACTGCAACATCGTATATAACGGATTTGTGCGGAAGAATTGAAGATATTGAAAAAGTAATTGAAGTTATAAACGAATTCAGTAAAAAAACCGACACCTGTCTTGCGGGCTGCTTTAGCGGTCACACTCATGAAGATTCTTTATGGGCACCATTGCAGAAAAAAACTGTTGCCGGCCATGAATATTTTAATACTCTGCCGTGTTATCAGGTAGTCACAACAGGAGCATTTATTCCCGAAAGCACACACAGCGAGTTTGGAATTTCAATTGATATTGCAGTTTGGACTCCGTCCGAAAAAGAGCTGAATATAATTCGTGTCGGTGATGGAGAGGACAGAAAAATATACGTATAAATCGAGGAAAACACAAATATATCGGCATTGCTGATAATTATAAATAATTTTAAAGGAGGACATCAAAATGATGGACGCAAAAGTAAGAGAGCTGTTAAATCAGCAGATCAACAAGGAGCTTTATTCGGCATATCTTTATCTTGACTTCTCGAATTATTTCGAGGACAGAGGTCTTGACGGATTTGCAAACTGGTACTACATCCAGGCACAGGAGGAAAGAGACCACGCAATGCTGTTCTACCGCTATCTTCAGAACAACAATGAGAAGGTGACTCTTGAAGCAATTGCAAAGCCCGACAAGGTGCTCGACTCTGACATGAGCGTACTCAAGGCAGGTCTTGAGCATGAGGAATACGTAACTTCGCTTATCAACGACATTTATGCCGCGGCATATGCCGTCAAGGATTTCCGTGCAATGCAGTTCCTTGACTGGTTCGTAAAGGAGCAGGGTGAAGAAGAAACCAACGCAAACGACCTTATAACTAAAATGGAGCTGTTCGGTTCCGATCCCAAGAGCCTTTATATGCTGAACTCCGAGCTTGCCGCACGTGTATATACGGCGCCTTCGCTTGTTCTGTAATTTTTCATCATGGAATATGTATTGCTTACAGCTCTTGGCGTTGGCGGAGCAACCGTTATAGGTGCGCTTATAGGCTTTATATTCAAAGGGTTTTCACATAAATTTTCAGATATTGTTCTTGCATTTGCGGCAGGTGTTATGCTTGCCGCTGCGGTGCTTGGACTTATATTGCCGTCAGTTGACTACGGCGGAAAATACAGACTTGTAATAACCGTTGCAGGAATTTTTGCAGGAGCGGTATGCCTTAATTTTGTTGACAAACTCGTTCCGCACTTACATAAGCTCGCAGGCGGTGATACCGAACAGCACAGCAACGCGGATTTAAATAAGGTACTGCTGTTTGTGATGGCAATTGCAATTCACAATCTTCCCGAGGGAATAGCTGCAGGTGTCGGCTTTGGCTCGGACAACGTTTCGCAGGCATTTTTAATAGCAGGCGGTATAGCACTGCAAAATGTGCCTGAAGGTATGGTGATTATCGGTCCTATGCTTGCATCCGGCGTTTCCCCGAGGAAGACCTTTATTATCGCGATGCTGACAGGTCTTGTCGAGGTTGTAGGAACACTTGTGGGATTTTTCGCAGTAAGCATAGCATCGGCGATTCTTCCGTTCGCACTGGCTTTTGCAGGCGGTACAATGCTGTATGTTATAAGTGACGAAATGATTCCCGAAACACATGCTCACGGAAGCGAGCGAGGCGCAACATATGCGCTTCTTGCAGGCTTTTGCCTGATGCTTATAAGCGATGTACTGCTCGGATAACCATTCTTTTTAAAAATTGGAGCTGATTTGATATGATATACGAGAAAATAAGACTTGATGAAGAGGACGAAAACGCATATCTTGAAGTGTATGCAGCAGACAAGGTTGGCGATTTTGTCCGCAGCGCCTTGCTTGTAATACCGGGAGGCGGATATGTACAGGTCAGTTCACCGCGAGAGGGAGAGCCGATAGCAATGGCATTTATGCCTCACGGCTTCAATGCGTTTGTTTTGCATTATTCAGTCGGGAATAAGCCGTTCCCGATACAGCTTATTCAGGCATCAAGGGCAATAAAGCACATAAGAGATAATGCGGAAAAATACAATATAGACCCCGATAGAGTTTTCACTGTTGGCTTTTCTGCCGGCGGTCATCTTGCGGCTTGCCTTGGCACAATGTGGGACAAAGAAGAGATCTATGATGAGATTGATATGTCCTTTGGATATAACAAGCCTTCCGGTATGATGCTGATATATCCTGTGATTTCCGCAAAATATCACGATGCATCTTTGAAAAATCTCTTACAGAACAGCAATCCCGCAGAAGAAATGCTTGCAGAATGCAGCATCGAAAACCATGTCAGCGAAAGCTCAAGCCCTGCATTTATACTTCACTCATCAAACGACGAAATTGTTGATGTGAGGAATTCTCTCATTCTTGCAAACGCAGTTGCTGAAAAGGGTATAAAATTTGAAATGCACATTTATCCCGATGCACCGCATGGTGCGTCACTTGGAAACGAGATAACTATGTGCGGCAGAGAAAAGTGGCGTAACGAAGCGATTTCCGAGTGGGTTAAGAAAGCGGCTGTCTGGGCACAGTCGCAGGGAAAATAAAATATCATTATTGAAGTATAAGAGCCGCATCGGAGGATGCGGCTCTCGCGTTGGTATTTAGTTGTGATTTGAGGCATTGAGGATGCTTATTCCCCGTATCTCTGTTTTAAAATATTTCTCATCACTTTCACTGCAAATTCAGCTGTTTCAAAGACGAAATCATTGCCGAAGTGACGAAGCTCAAGCTCCATGTTGTAAACCCCGTTATAGCCGACTTCTTCAAGCGCATCTAAAGTGTCTTTCCAGTCTATTGAACCGGTCATAGGAGTTTTGTGCTGGTCGGTAATGGCGTCGTTGTCATTGAGATGAAGCACGGAAATATCGCTTCCGATTGTTCGTATAACATTTGCAGGAGTCGGATTGTTGTATTTTACTGCCTTGTTTGAGTGACCCGTGTCAACGCAGGTTGTAAAATAGTCCTTGTATTCGTCTATGGCTTTTATGTCGTTGTAGCCTTTCATAAACTCATCGATGTTGCCGAAGAAATCGCAGGCATTGAAAACAACGGCATCACCAAAGGTTTCGGTTGCGATTTTCACACCATACTGCTTTGCATACGGGAGCATTCTTGTGAACATATCGAAATTCAATTTGTGCATAAGGGCAGGATCGGGAGAAGCACCCATGTATATTGAGGTTGTGGTGTGAATAACGCAGACAGGCGCGCCGAGAGCTTTTGTTGCAATCATGTCACGGCGTGCGTTTTCGATAAGCGCATCGTCCTCTTCCTTTATGTTCTTAAAGCCGGTAATGCGTCCATGTGTCTGGCAGAAGAAGAGACCTTTGCTTTCAGCGTACTCTTTGAGCTCGGTGTAATATGCGGCAATTTCCTCATCGCTTTTGCTGTAAACCGAGTTTTCATTTTTGTAGTCCTGGTGCATGAGCGAAAAGTCTATTGCATCGGCACCTGTCTTTGCAACTAGGCCTATTACTTTTTTGTCGTCATTCTTTTCGACTGCTTGCCATGAACTTGTTGATAAACCTATTTTTCTCATTTGTAATACCAGTGTGTCCTTTCTCAGTTATCTCCGAATTTGCGTTTTAAAAGCTGACGCATTACTTTTACACCGAATGCGGAGGCGTCGGTGATGAGGTCTCTGCCGTATTTTCTTGTGTCAAGTTCAACGTTGTAAACGCCTTTATATCCGACTTCCTCAAGCGCCGAAAGAGTGTCAATCCAGTCAATTGTGCCGCCGTGGGGAATATTGTGCTGGTCGGAATACGAGTCGTTGTCGTGAAGGTGAAGAGCGGAAATTTCAATTTCCGAGCCTACTTTTCTTATAAATTCGGGAACATCGGGATTGTCAAAATGAGTTGCAATGTGTGTGTGACCTGAGTCAATGCATACAGAGAACCAGTCTTTATACTCTCCAAGAGCCTGTATGTCTTTGTATGCTCTTGTAAAGTTGTGCAATCTTCCGAAGAAATCGCAGGTGTTGTATTTAGAAGTGTTCCCAAAGGTTTCGGTTGCGATTTTCACACCGTACTGCTTTGCATAAGGAAGCGACTTTGAAAACAGCTCATAGCTAAGCTTATACATGAAATCTTTGTCCGGGTCTGCACCGTGTTCGCCGGAAATTGCATTGTGAACAACGCAAATCGATGCGCCGAGGCACTTTGAAGCAAGCAGGTCGATGCGCAAATTTGCAAGTCTTGCAGCATCCTCCTCTTTTTCACCCGTAAGACCTCTGGGCCTGCCGTGTGTCTGGTATATTTCTATACCGCATTCATCGGCAAACTTTTTCAGATCAGTATAATAGGCAATAATTTCGTCGTCATTTTTGCCGTAAATTGAATTTTCGTTTCTTAAATCCTGTCCGTCAAGCGAAAAATCAATGGCATCAGCCCCTGCTTTTTTTGCTTCAGCGATTGCAAATTTGTCATCCTTGAATATTGTTTGCCAGGGGAATGTAGATATGCCCACTTTTCTCATAAGCTTTCTCCTTGTTTACGGTAAATGTACTTAAAGAGTAGTTGTTATATCGAGTCTGTTGTCCTTGAATTGGTATGTACAGCCTGTAATAGCATTAAGTGCACTCATCGGAACATAGGGCAGTCCGTCATAGAATTCAAGCGGTTTTTTCATCTTGATGTCGCCGCCATCATGCTTTACAACGTCACTGTTTTCTGTCCAGTAGTAAACCTTGCCGTCAAACTCTGTCATGAGAGTTCTTGTGTCGTCATCCCACTCATAGTAGAAGTTCATGAATCTGTGAAAATCTCTGTGAGGTTCAAAGCTTACATAAACTTCGTCGTCCTCGACCTTTGAGGGATAGTGGCTGTCATAGAGCTTATCATCGATGTATGTTTTCACATCATCACTTTGTTTTTTCAGGAAGGTAAAGCTTTCAAGCTCGTAAATTCCGTGGCAGTTGGTAGGGTCAATACGCAGAGTTTTAATTTTGCCCTTCCAATCGCCGTGTTTGCCTACATAAATGATTTCGGGAGCAAGCTGAGGAGATGCACCCTTGCCCCAAGAAAGTTCGGGGTCTTCTTCTGTGCCGAAGAAAATACGCCATGAGGTGGGTTTGTCCAGAAGCTTATTTGTGTCAAAGGATTCTTCCGCTGTTCGGATTTTTACAATGATTGCATCAATATCGTCTGCATCGAAGTCGACGTCGAGGATAATCTGAGGATCATTTGTGAGAGATTTACCGCACAGCTTTCCGTCCCTGAATTCTGCTGTTGCATTAACGGGTTTCCAGTCTTTTGCAAATTTTCTTATACTTTCATCGCTTGAAAACTCGATTCTTCCGACTACCTCGTAAGGTCTTTCATCGCCAATCGTCTGAGGTGTGCAAAGAAGCTTTCTTCCTCTCGGGAAGAGATAGCCGAGTCTGTCGTAAGCCGCCTTTGACGGAAGATCTGACTCAAAGCAATCACCCTCCTCTGTAACAGCCTTTCTCATTTCGTTAAGGTAACCAAAACCGTTAAGACCGGCAGGGCTCATGAATGTTCCTTCTCCGAATTCATTCCAGGTTGAGAACATGAGAAGCTTTCTCTGCCATTCTTCGGGCATGTCTTTATATGAAGCAAGAATATCGTCTATCATCCAGTGGAGAAGCCCTTCCATATCTTCAAGGCTGAGGTAGGGGACTCTGTCCGCAACACGCCATGCAATGTCATTGTAGCCAACGGAAAGAGTCGGAACAACATGAAGACGGTTTGCTTGTATCTGATTTAATATGCGCTGTTTCTGATGCTCGGGCTTATAGCCGAGATAGCCCCAGTGATATGCATAGGATGCATCTGTACCTGAATTTACCGAATTATCGCAGGGAGGTGTATTGGAAATAACAGCAAGTCCTTTGTAACCGATCTTTATAAGCTCGCTTCTCAGATAGTCAATACATTCTTTAAGCTTGTCTGCACCCTTCATATCTTTGACGATACATTCGAGAGCGAAGATGGCAAGAATTGCAATGCCGTCAATCTGGAAATACCTGTCGTCCGAGAAGAAGTGGTCTATCCAGTATGGAACGTAATACTTTTTAAAGTCTTCAACCGTGTAAATACGGCGTCCGGAGCCTGCTTCCCAGATAAGAGCAAACTTCATCATATCGCCGTACTTTGCGTAGAAGTGACCGTTTTCCATGGCGTCGGAAAGATTTGTCTTTACAAACGGTCCGTGTTGTTGGTTGGAGTACCAACAGTAGAATTCGCAGTCAAGACCGTGCTCAAGCATGTACTTTATTTCCCAGTCTGCAACTTCGGGGAAACCTTCATCGTACGGACCGAGAACAGGCATATTCTCGTCAAAGTTTACGATGTTTTCCCAGCCATAGTGACTTCCTTCACGCCAGAGTGAGCAGATATTCATACCCGTGTATATGTTTTTCTTTCGGGTGGGAAGAACCGGAGGCTTCGGATAATCCTCGGGCTCGGGCTGAATCTCGTATACAAATACATCGGTAAATTTCATTATGCCGCCGTTTTCGGGAGTATAGGAAATAGTAATTCCGTCAAAGAAATCTGTCTTTTCGTCAAAGTCAATGTATCCGCACTTTTTGCCGTTGTGCCAGATAAATGCTTTGCCTTGTGCTGTATCTGCATCAATACGTATTCTCTGCCATACAAAAGGATGATGCTCACGCAAAACGGAAACATCCTTTGAATAGGATTTTGAGCCGTTATCAAGGACGGTTACGCATTCCTTTCCGCCTGCAGTCAGAGAAAGCTTTACGTTTTCACCATCGGGATTTTTGGTGAAATATTTAATATCAAAGCAAACCTTGCCGCCTGTCTTTTCAAAGGCTTTTGCAACAGAGGCAACGCTTTTCTTTGAAGCACACAGCTGATAAGTGTAAAGCCCCTCACCCTCGTAATAGAAGCTTGTGGAAGCACTGCTGCCGTTTTCGCATTTGTTTATCCAGTTGTAAGGAAGATCGCAGTCGGCACGGATTACATTTCTGTCGCATACAAGGTAGTTAATCCAAAGTCCCATGTAAAGCATGTTACACGAGCCGACTGAGCCTGCCTTGTAGCCTGATTTTACTTTGTAAAGGTCGTTTCCGAGAACTTCGTATGTACCGTAAAGCACGCCGTTTACGGAAAACTCGGCAGTCTTTTTGTCAAGGTCGAATTCTATGCCGATTGTATATGTCTTATTAACCGCCGGACATGCAATCACGTCACCGTTTACGGTAAACATACCGTTTTTCTGTGCAACGCTGAATGCTGTTTTGTTGTCGGTGGAGTACAGCTCCATGAAATATCCGTCGCCGCCCTTAAGCTGTACGGTGTGAGCAAGTGATGCTTTTCCTTTGTTCAATACCATAAAAGTGCGTGCAAGCGTCATGGGATATTTGCCTTCGCTGCTTGTTGTAAAATTGTGTGCAGCGTGTAACTCATGCGTTTTTGCAGCCGCAGAGCCTCTGTGGTCGTAGTCCCATCCCGAAGGAACATTGTTCTTCGGAGAAGTAACGTATTTGTCGTCTATCAGATAGACGGCGCTTTTTGTTGTTCTCGTGTCAAGCTTCATTTTAGTACCTCCTTGTCCATACAAAAAGCATTTTTTTAATGGTATCATAAATGGTATCATAAAAGGAAGAGTGTGTCAATGAACAAAACTGCGTAAAATATGTTTTTTTCTGAAAATAAATGCATTTTTGTGTTTGTTGCAAAGCTGTTTTTACAAAATATCCAATATATTTTTCAAAATAGTGTTGAATAGTGAATTTTGTCATGCTATACTGTTTTCTGTAATTTTATGCAAACAGAGGTTTAATTAAGACGTGTTAAAGAAATTTTTCTCACCCACAGACATGACACAGGGTACTCCTTGGAAGGGCATACTTGTATTTACTCTTCCAATGCTCATAGGAAACATCGCACAGCAGCTTTACAGCACCGTTGACAGTATTGTTGTAGGAGAGTATATAGGCGACAATGCTCTTGCGGCAGTCGGAAGCGCTGCCCCGATTCTTAATATGCTGCTTGTTTTGTTCATAGGCATATCAACAGGCGGAAACATCATGGTTTCTCAGTATTTCGGCGCAAGAGACAGAAAGAATCTTTCTCATACAATCGGCAACTGTATAACGGTAACAGCTGTGTGCTGTGTGCTTCTTATTGTTGTTGCGGCTCCGCTTATAAGGCCTGTGCTGGAGATGCTCAACACTCCCGATTCCATTATCGACTGGTGTGCAGGCTACCTTATGATTTCTCTTGTCGGCATGGCAGGTATGGCGTATTATAATATTCTGAGTGCTATTATACGCGGAATGGGCGATTCTTTTTCTGCACTTGTTTATCTGCTTGTGGCAACGGTTATAAATATCGTACTTGACGTCTACTTTGTTGCAAAGCTTGGACTTGGCGTTCCGGGAGTTGCACTTGCGACTGTCATAGCACAGTGCATTTCATCATTGCTCTGCCTTATCAAGCTTTCAAAAATGAAGGAAAACTTCGATTTCGGAGTAAAATATATGAAGCCCAACAGCGAGCATGTAAAGCGCATAATAAAGCTCGGATTGCCCTCAGGACTCACACAGGCGATTTTCTCGTCTGCAATGATAGTGGTTCAGTCGCTTACAAATCAATTCGGAGAACAGTTTATCGCGGCAAATGTCATTATAATGAGAGTGGACGGCTTTGCAATGATGCCGAACTTCTCATTCGGCACCTCTCTTACAACATATTCCGGACAGAATGTAGGCGCCGGAAGATACGACAGAGTAATAAAAGGCGCAAAACAGGGAACACTTATGGCGGTTATATGTTCAACTGTCATAACAGGAATTATCCTGCTGTTCGGAAAGTCGCTTATGGCAGTGTTCAGCGATACGGCAGAGCTTGTTGACATGAGCTACAGACTTATGATGATTCTTGCCGTCGGCTATATTGCCGTTGCCGTTACGCAAAGCCTGTCGGGCATAATGAGAGGCGCAGGAGACACAATGACGCCTATGTGGATATCCCTTATCACAACCGTAGCAATGCGTGTGCCGATGGCATACGGCATTTCGTATCTTACAAGAACTCCCTCTCTTGAACACGGAAGATGCGAATGTATTCAGATATCACTTCTTCTTTCATGGCTGTTCGGTGCACTGCTTACCACTGTTTTCTATATGCGCGGCAAGTGGAAGGACAAGGCAATCAGATAATATAAAAAACTGTTTGTTAAATTTTGAAAAAAAGTATTGCATTATTCCGGCGGGTGTGGTAGAATGACTTATACGAAAATTATTGCATGAGGAGATTTTGATTATGAAGACTATTTTTTGCAGAATTCTTACAGCAATAGCTCTTGTTTCGCTTTTAGTTTCTCTTTCAGCAGCATGTGTTGTACAGGCCGCAGATACGGGCTATACCATGCCTTCCGCATATTCAAGCAGAACCGATAAGGAAGTAAATGTGCAGGTTGATATTTCCGTAGCCGAGGCTAAGGATAATGTAACTGTTTATCTTGCATCCTACGACATAGATGGCAAGTTTCTCTGTCTGAAGACATTTGAATGTCCTACAGAAACTACAACAGGCTTTTCGTATTGCTTTGAGGATGAAACAACGGTTAATGTGGCATATTCCGTAAAGGTTATGCTTCTTGATGAAAACCATGTACCCTTGACAGCTGCTCAGAACTGCGTAATAAAAGACAGTGACAACATTCTCGATGTGGGACCACTGTTCAAATAAATAAGCTCAAATTAACATAAGTAACCTCTCTTATTAGTATTTACATATTATTAAGAGGGGTATTTTTATGCAAAAAAACAGAACACGGCTTATATCCGATTATTTACACATTCTGCTTGCTTCGTTTATACTGGCGTTTGCTGTAAACTTTTTTCTTGTGCCGAGTAAGATTTCAACAGGAGGCGTCAGCGGAATAGGAACAGTGCTGTATTATATTCTAGGAATACCCGTGTCACTTACAACGCTTGCCGTAAATGCAGTACTTTTCGTGTTCGGCTACAGAATGCTGAGGCGCTCGTCTATCGTAAAAACGGCAGTCGGGATAGTGTTTCTTTCGTTGTTTCTTGAGCTTACGTCGTATTTTGGCGCATATGGAGAAGACAGACTTATTTCGGCTGTTTTCGGAGGCATACTTGCAGGAATAGGAGTCGGAATGTGTGTGCTTCGTGACGCATCAACGGGCGGTAGTGATTTTGCGGCACTCATGATTAATAAGATGTTTCCTCACATTTCGGTCGCAGGAATAATTATGCTTATTGATGCTGTGATAATTCTCGCGTCGGGAATAGCATTTCGCGACTATACTGTTATGTTTTACTCTGTAATTTCCCTGTATATCGCTGTGAAAGTGACGGATTTTATACTTGTCAGAGGAGATTTTGCTAAGAGCGTTTATATTATTTCTAAAAAGCCGCAGGAGATAGCAGATGAAGTAATGCGTTTTATGGAGAGGGGAGTAACGGGACTTTACGGCAAAGGCTTTTACAGCTCGGATGATATAACAGTTCTTATGTGTGTTGTAAGAAGCCGCGAGGTTGCGGCTTTGGTGGGCATTGCAAAGAGAATAGACAAGAATGCTTTTACTGTCGTCAGTGATGTAAGAAAAGTGCTCGGAGAGGGTTTTCGCGAGGAATAGAAAGGACTGCCGCGGCAGTCCTTTCCTTGTAATCGTTCAATTGTTTTGCGCAACATACTCATACGCAATCCTCGGGCTTCCGTCGCTTATGTATATGACACCGCACCTTTCAAAGCCGTTGTCCAAAAACTGCTTTTGCATGTTGAGGTTTGCCTCATGCGTGTCGCCTCTGACGTGCCCTATCTGCGACTTGCAGTAGTCGAAGCAGAATTTTCCCATTCCGCGGTATTTTCCCGTTGAGCCTATGCGGTGAAGTGTGCCGTAGGGAGCGTTGCTCTTCCATGAACCGCCCTCAATATAAGCGTAGGTCGGGTCGTCACCTATTATAAACGCAAACACCGCGGCAATTTCGCCCTGCTCATCGCATACAAAAAGCTCGCCTTTTTCAATGTCGCTCTCTATAAGTTCTCTCTGCGGATAACCGTTTATCCACTGAAGATTGTTTCCGTTGTCTCTCATAAACTGCCTTGCTTTGTCATAGACGGTCATTATTTCGTCGATGTCGCTTTTATTTGCTTTTCTGATAATCATTTTTTGTATCCTTTGCTTATGTTTTATCCAAACAGAAAGTAGTCGCTTACCTTGTAAATGTCGCCTGCGCCCATGGTGAGAATTATGTCGCCTTTGGCGGAAATTTCCTCGGCCCTTGAGGCAAGCGAGGAAAAATCCTCGTAATATTCGGCACCGTCTATGCTCTCGCAAAGTGCAGTTTCGGAGATGCCGAAATCATTTTTTTCGCGTGCGGCATATATTTTTGCACACAGCACCTTGTCACTCATTGAGAGAGCAGAGGCAAAGTCCGAAAGCAACGCCTGTGTTCTTGAGTAGGTGTGAGGTTGGAATATGCAGATTACTTTGCCGGTTGCAACTTTCTTTGCAGCCGTCAGTGTTGCACGTATTTCATCGGGATGATGAGCATAGTCGTCCACAACAACAGCGCCGCTCGGCAATACCCCAACCTTTTCAAAACGGCGCTTTGCACCTGCGAAATTCTCAAGTCCTGCACGTATAGCCGGAACACCTATTCCGCATACATGCGCGCTTGCTGCTGCAGCTACGGCATCGTAAACGTTGTGCATGCCGGGAACGGAAAGCGTCACCTTTGTCAGAAGTACGCCGCGGTACATGAGGTCAAATGAAGCAAAGCCTGTTGACAGGTCTATGTTTTCCGCATAGTAATCTGTTTTCTGACAGGTTGAAAAGTACAAAACCTGGGCAGAGGAGTTTTCTGCCGCCTTTACAGCGTTTTCACTGTCGAGATTTACAATTGCTATGTTTTCGCCGTTTTCGCTGTCGTTGTTTATGTATGTTCTGAAGGATTCTATGACATTTTCAAGAGAGCCGAAGAAGTCAACGTGGTCAAGTTCAACGTTTAATACAACGCGTACCGTCGGATGCATTGAGTGATAGGAGTTTTTGTACTCACATGCCTCAAACGCCGCGATATCTCCGTTTCCGACGCGATAGGTTGAGCTGATTGACGGAAGATATGCACCTGAAAGAATGGTGCTGTCGGAATCTGCTTCGAGCAGTATCTGCGTTATAAAGCCCGTAGTTGTGCTTTTGCCGTGGGTTCCTGCGATGCCTATGGAATGAGCGTATGAGCCGGTTATCATGCCGAGAAGCTCTGCCCTTGTTATAAAGCGAAGTCCGCTGTTTTTTGCCGAAACGAGAACCGGATCATCGTCCTTCATTGCCGCTGTGTAGCAAAGAGTTTCAAATCCCGAAAGGCATACAGATGCGTTGTCGTAGTCGACATGTATGCCTTTGCTTTCAAGCATCTGTGTTGTTTCGGACACTTTAAAGTCGTAGCCCGCAACGGTTTTGCCGAAGCTTTTCAGAATGAGTGCAAGCGAGGACATGCTTACACCGCCGATGCCGGCAAAGTATATACTTTTCAAATCGTTGATGTTTAATTTTTCGCAGTTGCAAGTCAAAATGTTAGACCGCCCTTCAGAATAAATTTTGCCGTTGGTGCATAAAAGTGTGTGTCATGCAGATAATACCTTGTGTGAGTAAACTACCAGATAAGGAGCAGGACACATGGAAATCACAAATGTAAAAATCAGAAAAACCTTTGAAAATGAGCCGCTTTGCGCCGTAATGTCGGTGACCTTTGACGACAGCATTGCCGTACACGATGTAAAAATCATAAACGCCGGCGGCAGGTATTTTGTCGTGATGCCGAGCCGAAAAAACGCACAGGGTGAGTATAAAGACATTGTTCACCCCATAAACTCGGAGTTTCGTCAAAAGCTCGAGAGCACACTCATAGAAGCGTATCACCGTGAAGTCGGAATGCTTTCACAGGTGTAAATATTTTCAAAATATGAGCCGGACACATGTCCGGTTTTTTCATTAAAAAATTGCGATACAAAGCAAGATCACACACCGATAGATCGAATCAATGCCCCTGCACGTCCTTTGCCGGATTTGCTCAGCCCAGGTTTGCTCACGGCACATCACCCGTATCACTTAATGCTGCTCGGTTCCCCGCCTGACATGGTTCATGAGGAGTAATTGCGTAAGGCCCGAACCTCAACACAAGTCCGACACGACAGCTGCACGGATAACGACCCTCAAGATCGGAATCCATCCCTGCTATAGCGGATTTCAGGTTCAGGACGCCGCTACTGCCCCGATTGGTGTGACCTTGCTTCATACCGCAAGAGTCCTTGTAACTTTTGTTACCTGTAACAGTATACCACATGTTTATGAAAAAATCAATAGGAATATTCACTTTTGCAGAAAAATTGCGGCAGTTTTGCCGAAAACAACGTAAAAAAGTTATTAAAGTGTCAGACACACCCACAAATTTCTTTAAAACCGCTTGACAAAAAACAGTCTTTGTGATATACTAACTCGGTAAGTGATTTCGGGGTGTGGCTCAGCTTGGTAGAGTGCTTGGTTCGGGACCAAGAGGCCGGAGGTTCGAATCCTCTCACTCCGACCATAATAACGAGATGATTTTACTGTCAGTAAGGTCATCTCGCTTTTTTATGCGGTTTTCAGCGGTTTGAAAAGTAAGGATTTTTGACGGCAAATCGTTTACTGTCAAATATCTTTTTTGTGAACTTGAACCGCAGTCCTAAATTCAATATCAATTCCAAAACACAGAGTAAAAATTTCTACTCTGTGTTTTTTTATTTGAATTTAAGGAGGAAAACTTTAATGAAACTAAATGGAAA
>JAZQGP010000015.1:0-35615 GCA_045540015.1 Eubacteriales bacterium | reverse complement strand
AATGACACGACAACTTATCAAAAGTATGTTATGTTTACAAACACTGTCACAACAAAAACCGGCAGTTATTACTATATAGACGAGCTTGCACTTTACTATAAGCCCGCCCGTACAGCTTCTTATGTTCTTGACGGCGGAAGCGGCACGTTTGAAAGCTTAACTTATTATGACTACGAAGCAGTAACACTTCCCCAAACAGCTCCTACAAAGACCGATTACGCTTTTGCCGGTTGGAAAGCAAGCACAAGCGGAAAAATTTATGCAGCAGGCGCTACCATTCCTGCATCAGAAATCGGAAAGGCAACAAATGCTCTTACACTCACAGCAATCTGGAAGAGAGCCTTTACACCCGTAAAGACGGAACAAATTCTAGAAGAGGAAAAAGTCTACGGCGAGTGCCTGTTCTTTGACGATTTTGAAAACTATGTTGTAAATGAAGTTCCCGCATATGTTTACTATTCAAAGCTCGGCGAAACCTCACTTTATAAAGCAGACCAGTGCGGAGAAATCAAAATTATCGACGGCTTTGGCGACAACAACACACAGGTTATCGAGCTTACAGGTAACGGTACGCAATTCAAGTATCCCTTTATTAGAGTTGGGTATAAGCTCGAAAAGCAGGGCAAATATACAATGCTCGCAGATATGTATACCGAGACCCCCGGAAGCAAATGGAGCTTCTTCAACGGATATTCCGGAACAGGCGGACAGACAGATAAGCGTATAATGTATAACACCGGAGTATTTCACGCAACATGGCAGCCGGTTGAAAACGAATGCTTTACAACAGATATCGAAGGCCTTACAAGCATCAACTACTTCGGCTTTGGCGCGAGCGGTGTCGGAAACGGCGAGAAAATTTACATTGATAACATCCGCGTATACTACAAAGAAAGCTATGAGGCAGAGTTTGTTTCAGGCGAAGGCGCAGAGGGTGATGCACCCGTTCTCAAGTTCGCAGCATTCGACACAATCACTATGCCTAAAAACACTTTCACTAAAGAAGGATGTGTCTTTGCAGGCTGGAGAACAAACCTTGGCAATAGAATATATCAGGAAGATGAAAAGCTTACTCTGGGAAATATTGACGAGCTTACACTCACCGCAATCTGGACAAAATTCGTTCCTCAGCTTGTAAGAAAGAACAGCATCCGCGATACAGACGACGGCGTTCAGGGCATGAGATTTGCAGGCTATGTTTCCAATGAAGATAAGCTTTATGCTTCGGAAATCGGCTTTATCATAACAAGAGCCGAGCTTCTCGGTGACTCGGAGCTTTGCTTCGGTGACACAAATGAAAACGGCACCGGCACATCCCCCGACGGAGTAAAGTATATCTACGGTGCAACCTATGACAAAGCAGCCGGAACAGACATTATTTATTCAACAAGCGGTGATGTGTTCGGCAGTGATATATGGAAGGATGTCGAAGGAACATTCTTCACAAGTGTCATTACGGGTATTCCCGAAAGTGCATACCAAGATAAGTTCGTTGTAAGACCGTACGCTCTTATCGACGGCGTGTATGTTTACGGCGAAGCAATGAAGAGAAGCGTATGCGATGTTGCAGAAAATGCGTACAACGACGGCAACAGAGACGCATATGTAATGAACATCCTTGAAAAGACGGGCATTACTCCCGGAAAGAAGGTGTGCTTTGTCGGAGACAGCATTACGCATGACGGAAGGTACATAAAAGAGCTTGCGCAGACCTATCTTAACACAGACAAGGATACCCCGAGATACGAATTCTACAACTGCGGTGTTTCGGGCGACACGGCAGGCGGCGCACTCAAGAGATATGACTCTAACATTATTATGTATGATCCTGACATTGTCATTGTTATGTTCGGTATGAATGACATAGGCAGACATTATTATATCAAAGCAAACTACAGCGAGGAAATGGAAGTAAATCGTAAGGCTCAGCTTGACAGATACAAGGAGAACATGACAACACTCATCGACAAATTCCTCGATGAAGGAATTGAAGTTATTCTCTGTACTCCTACCCCGTTTGACGACATATCTACGCCGACATATGACTGCAACGTAGGCCTTGAGGCGTGTGCCGAATTTGTAAGGGAAACTGCAAAAGCAAAGAATCTTCAGGTTATCGACCACTATGCAAATATGTATCCGCTTCGCGGCACAAAATACTGGAACACAGATGCTGTTCATCCCAACACCCTCGGTCAGCACGTAATTGCCCAGTCAATTATGTATTCGCTCGGCTATGTTGACGAAATGGATGTTTCAATTCCCATGGGCGTATTTGATGAGCTCAACGAACAGCGTCATACTATTTCCTATGATTACCAAATGGTAATGATGGTTGACCGCAATCTTATAAACGGTGGATATACTACGGTAGAAGCAAAGAAGGCAGCAGCGGCTACTTCCAGGGACAATCCGCAAACAAGTGATTACATGAAGAGCATCTACCAGGATTATATTGACAACATAGACAACATTATTGAAATGCGTGAAGAAATGATTAGACTTACAGAGGAAATGTCTTACAAACATTAAAAAAGCAGAATACATTATTTTCGGCACGGGTAAAACCGTGCCGGATTTTTTAATTTATTCTTGAAAAAGGCTTGCTTTTTTTCAATGAGTGTGGTATGATATGCAAGGTTTGAAATTTGCCGTGTTTTCGGCTTTACCGGAGGAATACTATGTCTGCACAGAATTATAAAA
Organism: Eubacteriales bacterium; assembly: GCA_045540015.1. Taxonomy (GTDB): domain Bacteria; phylum Bacillota; class Clostridia; order Oscillospirales; family CAG-382; genus UMGS1387. The sequence goes on along the minus strand of JAZQGP010000015.1, from coordinate 32,912 downwards.
GAACACGACACTCTTGCTATTTTTCATATCTTTCAATGGCGTCGATATTCACGTTGCCGCCTATGCTGTTCATGACCTTCCGTGAGATGTACGGTGTTTCATATACGCTTCTCGGAACTCTCGTGCTTGTGAATTTCTGCACACAGCTTTCCGTCGATTTGATGTTTACTTTCTTCTCAAAACACTTCAACATAAGAAAAACCGTCCGTGTAATGCCTGCTCTTACAAGCATCGGCCTTGCACTCTATGCACTTGCACCGGTTTTGTTCCCGGGTAATATATATATAGGTCTTCTTATCGGAACCGTAATATTCTCAGTGTCTGCCGGCCTTTCCGAGGTACTGCTCAGTCCTATAGTAGCAGCTCTTCCCTCTGATACTCCCGAAAGAGATATGAGCATGCTTCACTCGCTTTATGCATGGGGCGTTGTGCTAATGGTTTCTGTAAGCACGCTGTTCTTTAATCTTTTCGGCACTCGAAACTGGCAGTTTCTTGCATTCTTCCTCGCTTTGCTTCCGCTTATCACCTGTACATTGTTTTGTACCAGCTACATTCCCGACATAAACCTTGAACAAAATGAAAGCCCTAAGGGCGCAAAGAACAAGTATGTCGGTCTTACTCTCTGTACCTTGTGCATATTTTTCGGTGCAGCAGCCGAAAACGTCATGACAAACTGGGTTTCAAGCTTCCTGGAGAGCGCATTATCAATATCAAAAACGCTCGGAGATGTATTCGGAATGGCGCTGTTTGCCGTTTTTCTCGGGCTTGGAAGAATACTTTATGCAAAATTCGGAAAAAACATATCAAACACATTATTCCTCGGTATGGCAGGTGCTGCGGCATGTTATCTGATTGCAGGTCTTTGCAGTAATCCGGTAATTTCGCTGTTTGCGTGTGTTCTGACAGGCTTTGCAACCTCAATGCTCTGGCCGGGAACGCTCATTCTTCTGGAGGAGAAAATACCTCATCCCGGAGTTGCTGCATATGCGCTTATGGCTGCCGGCGGAGATTTTGGCTCATCAATTGCGCCTCAGCTTATGGGTGTTATTGTTGACACGGTATCAGAAAGTGCATTTGCTCAAAAGCTCAGCAGCACGCTTCTTATATCAACCGAACAAATAGGCATGAAAACCGGAATGGTAATAACGTCTGCCTTCCCTCTTTTGGGAGTAGCTGTTTTACTTATAATTAAAAGATATTTTAAAGTGCAGAAAGTAAAGTAATCATAATAGCTTTCGTATAAGAAAAGGTGCAGTTCGTTTGAACTGCACCACTTATTTATATTCGTATTGTCAACTTATCTCAGTTCTTCTTAGCAGTAACGTTCTTTATAACAACAAGTGTTCCAATCATAAGAACGATTGCTATGGGAAGAGTAATAGCCGCATTGGGCACAAAGCCTGCGATTATATAGCTTACGAACGATACTGCCGCAGCTGTTATTGCATATGGAAGCTGAGTGTTTACATGGTTTACATGATTACACTGAGCACCTGCCGATGCCATAATTGTGGTGTCGGAAATAGGCGAGCAGTGGTCGCCGCATACTGCACCTGCCATACAAGCGGACATGCCGACGATGGACATTGTAGCGTCGTTTGCAAATACTGCAAGTACGATAGGAATGAGAATACCGAATGTTCCCCAGCTTGTACCTGTCGAGAAGGAAAGTACAATTGCAATAAGGAATATGATTGCAGGAAGGAAGCTTGTCAATGCACTTGCATTGCTGTTAACAAAGTCTGCAATAAATACCTTTGCACCGATAGAATCTGTCATGCCCTTAAGAGTCCAAGCGCATGTGAGAATAAGAATTGCAGGAACCATTGCCTTGAAGCCTTCGGGAATGCATCCCATGAGGTTTGTGAACTTGATAACACCGTGTCTGAACACGATAAAGTAAATTGAAACAAGAACAATTGCTGCAAAGGAACCGAGTGCAAGACCAACGGAAGCATCACAGTTGGAGAATGCGTCGATGAAGTTTTCTCCACTGAAGAAGCCGCCGGAGTAAATCATGCCGATAATGCAGCAAATTATAAGTATAACAACAGGAAGAACAAGGTCTATGACCTTACCCTTGGGGTTTGCTTCCTCATCGTTTACAGCTTTTGCAGTTTCGTCAAGAGTTGTAAAGAGGTCGCCTTTTTCTTCAGCATTCTTTTCGTGAAGCTTCATAGGACCGAAGTCAAACTTCAAGATTGCAATTGTGAGCATCATTACAATTGTAAGAATTGCATAGAAGTTGAAGGGGATAGCTCTTATAAAGAGACTGAGTCCTTCGCCTTCGGGAGCAAAGCCTGCAACTGCTGCTGCCCAAGAGGAAATGGGGGCTATAATACAAATAGGAGCTGCTGTTGAGTCAATGAGGTAAGACAGCTTTGCACGGGAAATCTTCTTTGCATCACATACAGGACGCATAACAGAGCCTACTGTGAGACAGTTGAAATAGTCGTCAACAAAGATAAGTACGCCAAGTGCAATTGTTGCAAGCTGTGCACCGACTCTGGATTTTATATGTGTGCTTGCCCATCTTCCGAATGCTGCAGAACCTCCAGCTTTGTTCATCATAGCAACGAGTGTACCGAGAAGAACAAGGAAGATAAGTATACCTACGTTGTAGGAGTCTGCAAGGCTTCCGATAAAGCCGTCCTGAACAACGTGGGTAAGAGTAGTTTCAAAATTGAAGTTTGCATAGAGAAGTCCGCCTGCTAAAATACCTACAAAGAGAGAAGAATAAACTTCCTTTGTGATAAGTGCAAGCACGATTGCAATGATTGCGGGAATGATAGACCATATAGTTGCATAGAAGGGAGTAACATCTTTTCTCACCTGCGCTACAGCCTCATCAATGTTCACGTCTACGTTTTCGTCCGCCTGGATTGCGTCTGCATAACCGTCGATATACTCATACGCATAGTCGAGGTTATACTCTGCATCTGTTCCGCCAACATACTGTGCATAGCCGGGAAGTGCGTCGTCTGCACTTACGCCTATTGCCATTACCATACAAAGAAGGCTGAGAACAAGGGCAAAAGCTCTTTTCATGGTTAAAACCTCCAAAATAAATTTATAAAATAAAAAGACTGTAGCTTTGTGCACTACAGCCTATTATTTCCACACAAGAAAATTCTGACCGATATAGCGCTCCACAATTATGTGACAGCCGTGCAGATGTTCTCTCACACGTCCAACAGCGACTTTTCGCGAAGCAAAACCGCCATTTCGGCCATGCACGCCTTGCTTTTGCATCTATGCCCTTCGCAGACTCCGCAAAACCTAATCGTACCCAGCACCTCTATTATCTTTCTGTGCAGATTATATACTTATTTAATATATACGTCAAGCAAAATTCGACATTTTTAACACTTATTTAACAAGATGTGACAAGCAAAAAAATATCTAAAGAAATTATTTCTCAAAACTATTGCAAAACAATAAAAAGTGTGATATACTGTTAAAGTATTTGCGGCACACAACAACTTAATATGCGGGCGTGGCGGAATTTAAGTGACACCCGAAATCTTCGATTTCGTTGGTGGAACTTATGCAGCGAACGTAGTGAGTCGCTGGCAGACCTCTGCGTGTGGCATAACTACAATTTAATATGCGGGCGTGGCGGAATTGGCAGACGCGCCAGACTTAGGATCTGGTGATTTTATCGTGGGGGTTCGAGGCCTCTCGCCCGCACCATGGGCAGTACCCGATTCTTGAAAAAACGAAGTCTTAACAACTTCGTTTTTGTTCTTTTTATTGAAAAAAGTTGGAACCATTCCGTTTTTATACTTACAAAATACCTCTATATGCTAAGAACCGCGGCTTTTGCCGCGGTTCTTGTTATAAGCTTTAATTATTTGCAGAAATCAATTGAATACCATTCAAATTCTTTTGCTTCACCTACGACGGGGTCAAATCTGAATTCGAGTATGATATCTTTCCAGTTTTCGTTTGCCGTAGTGTCGATAACATAAGTTTCAGCTTCGTCGGAATAGGAAGTGAATGCAAATCTTGTTGAACCGCTGAAAGGCTTTTCGGGAGTGGAGAAGAACAGTTCGGCTTCAGAGCCCTTGGGGATCTTCGCCTTGATCTTTATAGACTTTATATCACTCGCCTTGAGATTAAGCTTTTCAAGATATACAACATTCGGGTCGTTCGATGCGGAAACACCTTTGAATGTACCGTCTACGGTAAGACCGCTTATGTTGCCTGTTCTGAACATTTCAGCCTTATCAAACTTTATGCTCGTAACAGGCTCGCCTGCGGGAGCAGTTGCCGGCTTTGTTTCCTCAGGTTCCTTTTCCTCTGTCTTTGTTTCTGTCTGCTGAGGAGCTGAAGAGCCTGCATCAATAATCGTCACCTTGATATTGTCTATCATATAAACAAAGTTGATAAAGCCTGCATCTGTATCCTTAGGGTCAACAAAGATTGTGAAGAAGTCCTGATCTCTGTCGTTGGATGCAGCGCTTACGGTGTGTTCAGCACTGTAGTGTGCCCATCCGTCCTTTGTGGAAACACGAGTTTTGGGTGTAGGAGCAAATGCATGGTCTGCTGCATTTTTTACTTCACCTCCGATAACATCAGTATATCTGAAATTTACGGAAGGTATTACGTCGGTTGCTTCTGCACCGTAGTGGTCGGAAACAACGCGGAAATCAAAGTCAACCTTATATGTTGCACCGGGCTTGAAGCGGGTGTTTGCAATGAAGTATGTCCATACCTTGCCTGTGTTCTTTCTGGGAGTTACAAGGAACGCATGGTTGCCCTTCTTGAGGTTATCTTCTGCTCTCACAACAGTTGCGTTGCCCTTGCCGTAGTCGGAAGCCATAACCTCCGCTTCAGCATCTGCGTTTTCAATGTAGAATGCCCCGCCCTTATCTGCAACCATGTATGCCTTCATCGCTTCAGCCTTGGCTGCTTCTGCTGCTGCAGCTTTTGCTTCCTTTTCGGGGTCTACAAGAAGCTTTATGTAGTCGATATAGTATTCGCCTGCTCTGTTTGGCGGGTCGAAACGTATAAGCGTTGCTGTGCCATTCCAGCCTTCGAGTGAAGCAAGGTCAAGAGTTAGTGTGTAGAAACCATCTTCGTCGGGCTCCATATCCTTGTGGGATGCCCATGCCTTCTTTTTTTCGTTGAGATTTGGTTCGTCGACTGTGCCAAAGTAGAGAGATACGGTCTGGTCGTTGACAAGGTCATCCTTGTATATTGCCCTGTATCTTACTTCTGCTCTGTTGTAATCTGTAGTCTTGATTTCCTGCTTATCGAGAACTATCTGTGGGTCGTAGCGTGTGCCGTTGAAGGTAGATTCGAGGTACATAACTCCGCCTTCAATAACACCGCCGCCTGCTCCGCTGACTCTCCAGCCTTCGTTGTCGCCGGGAACGTTGAATTCGTATTCGTTGGGCTTTCTGGACTTGAGGATTTCTTCAACGTTTACACCCTTGATGGTGACATTCAGTCCGCCGTCACCCTTTTCGTATGTGTATTCTGCGTTGTCGTAAATAAACAGAATGGGAAGCATGGGAAGGCCGTCGGAAAGCTCAAGTGGCGCGGAAATCGTCTTTTCCTTGCCGTCTACAAGCACCTTGTTGCTTCCGACAGTAAAGTCAAACTGATGTCCTGTATAAGTTCTTATCATAAGTTTTCCGGTCCATCTGTTCCACTCGTAGTAGAAGCTGTTAAGTGAGTAGAAGCCTTCTGTCGGATTGCCGCCGACGTAAACATCTTCTCCAACCTTCTTAAAGAAGTTTGTGTTGAAGTTGTAGTCAACACCGCCAACCTTTATATTGTAGCCGTTAGCTGCCTTGTCTGTAAGAAGTTCGATTTCCTTTATCCAGAAATTTCCGAGAGTGCCCATCGGGTCAAAACGGATTGCCTTGATTGTGCCGGACCACTCGGGAAGACCTTCCATGTCAAGGTAGTAGTCAACGTATTCGCCGTTGTTGCCTACAGCAACAGTTGCACGTCTGCCTGATGACCAGTTATTGCCGGTCTCTCCTGAATAAAACCATTCAAGATTTGTGTTGAAGCCTTTGTCGGTCTTCATCTTTATGTGGATGTATCTTACGTCATCTGCATTGAAGTAGTTTTCTTCAAGATTGAGCATTTTGATATGTGCGTCAGTCTGAAGTGTTTCGGCTGTGAGTGCCTTTTCTGCAGGATCATACTTTGTGGGCGTAGTCTTTGCAAGGGACGCCCACTTTGCACAGTCTGCTTCGTTTTCAAAGTTCCATGCTTTTACAACTGCGTTGTCGGCAATTGCCGCATCGTCGGAAATATACTGTGTTCTTCTGAGCGGGATTGAATCGGGCTGATAGAGATAACCGAGTCTTGCTTTCTGGTTGTCTGTGGGTTCAATATCAAAATGTTTCTTGTCGTCCTTGCCTGCGGCTGTCGAGAATACCTGTCTTGCCGCATCAAGGTAACCGAACTTGTTGAGGTTTGTCGGGAAAATATAATGTCCTTCACCGAATTCGTTCCAGGTGTTTGCTACAGCAAGCTTGCCCATCCATTCTTCGCCTTCGCGTTTTACAAGACGGGGCATGTAGTCATTCTTTGCCCATTCAAACACTTTCTTGTGGTTTTCCACAGTTATAAGAGGTGTTCTTGTTTCTGTCCATCCGATGTCGTTGAAGCCGACACCTACAGAGGGGAAGAACGGTGTGTGACCGTTATCGTATGCAGCGTTGAGACTGTTATACTGATGTTCGGGGTTGTATGCAGCTTCACCGAAGTGATATGCTATAAACCCGTCGATACCGATAGCTTCTGCTTCGATATTTTCAGCAAGCGAGCCGGAGCTTGTGCCGAGAATAATCATGCCGTCGTAACCGAGCTTTTTAATATCTTCCTTCATGAAGGCGATAACTTCTTTTGCCGCTTCTACTCCGCCCATGTGTTCGATGAACTTGGGGTGACGGTAGATTGTCATAACAGCCTTGTTGTTAATCGACATGTATCTTGAGTCAGAGAAGTACCATTCGCACCAGTAGGGCCAGATTTCGTTAAGGAAGATATCCTTTGTTACATTGCCTGCACCCCAGTTTTCCCACATGATTGCAAATTTGACCATATCGGAATACTTTGCATTCATGTACCCGTCATGGAGAGCAAATCCCATTCTGGGCTCCTTGATACCGTTCTTGAATGTGTCTGAATTATAGTACCAGCAGTAATGTTCAAAGTCATAGCCGTGTTCAGCGAGGAACTTGATTTCCCAGTCGGCAACCTCCGGCAGACCTTCGTCGTAGTAGCCGAGTACAGGCTGTACATCGTCATAGGGCGAAATGCAGTCCCAGCCGTAATGAGTACCTTCTCTCCAGAGGGAGCAAATGCTCATGCCGAGATAGTAACCGTCGTTGTTTACCGGAACAGGAGTAGGAACGTAGTCTGCATAGTCGTATACGTTGTATACCTGAACGTCGTCGAACCAGAACTTGCCCGTTCCTGAGGAAGTAATTGCAACTGTATCAATTGCCTTTTCGGAAAGAGAAACTTCTGTGCCTTCGCGCTTTCCGTTGATTCTGATAAGGGCTTTTCCTGTGTTGGTATCACCCTCGATTCTTATAAGATTCCAGAGGGTGTTGTTGTATTCGCGTACAAGCTTACCTGCACTTGTAATTTTGCCGCCGCCAATTTCAACCTTAACCGCGCTCTTGTCGCCGTTCTTAAGTTCAAGTGTACCTGTCTGATTTGCGGGAACCTTTACGAATGTTTCGTATACGAATTTTCCGCTTACAGCATCAAACTTCTTGGATGCATTACCTGCGTCCTGTATAGCTGCACTGAACTTATCGTAATCGGAACTATGTGTAAGAACGTTTACATTGTCGGTAGTGTTCCAACCGTAAAGCCTGTCGTTTTCAGCAGCCATGCGGAAGGTGTCGTTTACGGCATACTGTGTATACATGTATGTTTCGAGAAGACTCATTGTAACCATTGCCTTGTCACCTGTCTTGTAAGCGACGCTTGCAAGGTCTTTGGAATCGGACATATTATATGTTCCTGTTTCCTTGCCGTTAAGTACAACTGTTGCCTTCTTTGTGTCAAGGTCAAGAAGAATTGTAATTCTCTGCTGACCGGAAACAAACGCAACACCTGTGTCAACCGTTGTTTTTCCGATTGCTTTGATTTTTCCGTCTTCAACAGAAATACCGAAAAGAATGTTTCTGTCACTGTCTTCTAGGAGGATCTTTGCGCCGTTATTATTAATTGTAAGCTTTGATTCGAAAACAACCTTGCCCTGTGTCTGTACGGCAACTGTCTTTCTTGCTGTTACTCCATACTTGTCGGATGTATCAACAAGGCTTTGTGAGGAGTAGTCCTTCTTTGCCGCACTTGTCGAGCCCGGATTTTCATATGTCCAGCCTGAAGCAATGTAAGATACTTCTCTGGGATTTCTGCCCATTGCATAGTCGCTTATAAGGTAAACAGCCTGTTCTCTGTTACCATACTCTTTGAGCGTCTTTGACAGTCTGTTTTCGGGAAGCGCAACACGGTTGATAATTGCCGCGGTTTCGCTTCTCTTTATGGAGTTTGTTGCGTAAAAATCGCCGTATTCGGTTGAACCCATTACAACGCCTGCTTTGTAAAGCGTCATAAGCTCATCGTAATATTCCTCAGTTTCTGCAACGTCGGGAATACACTTTACGGTGTTCTTTGCAGCAAAATAATCACCGGGCATTGCGTTTTCAAACATCACCGCAACTTCATATCTCATTGCGTTTCTGTCATAGTTTTCAAACTGATCTTTCGTTATAAGTCCGCTTGCTACTGCGTAGTCGACGTACATATCATACCAGTTTTTTGCACCCTGTTTTTCAGCTATGCTCTTGCCGTTATATGCGGCATGAACACGGGATGCCATTGTAATGCTCTCTGCAACGGTTACATTTCCGTCGGGAGAGAATTTTCCGTCGCCTGTACCGTTCATAAAGCCAAGCTCATAAGCAGAGGCAACTTCCTTTGCGTACCATGCATCAGTTTTTACGTCTGTAAATGTGCCCTCTGCATAGGTATTGGTTTTTGTAAAGTCTGCACTGACTGTGAGCGCAATTGCTGTGCAAAGTACAATACAGAGAGCAAGCTTTACCATGAGACTTGTTTTTTTCATGTTCTGTCTCCTTTCCTCTTAGTACACGAAAAATCTTATTGCCAAAACGTCAACATTTGCCTACCACATTCTACCACAACGTTAATGCTGTGTCAATGACAAAATACATTTTTGACATTTTAAACAAAATGACGCGTTGAATTTTGGCGCATTGAACATCATGTGTGTTACTGTGCGGATAAATGAAAAATGTGTTTTTTATATATTAATTATACCATCAATTAGGATTTTCCACAATTAATAAACGCGCCGTTTTTTATATTTTTTGTCCTTTTTTTCAGTAGTTGTCTGTAAAAAGCAAAAAAGCGGACAGCCTTTCGGCTGTCCGCTGAGAAATACTTAATTAAATTATGCAGGAATAACTCTGATTGTCTTGATTTCAAAGTTTGCAAGCGGGACAGCAATTGTTCTGCCGTTAACTTCAACCTTTTCCTCGTTGTTTTCAAGCATGTCACAGAAGTATGCTTCCTTGATGTCAAAGCCAAAGGTAAGAACTGCCTTTTCCTTAATGCTCTGAGCCTCAAAAATACGAACGATGTATCCATTTCCGTCTTCAGCAAGCTTTGCAGTTTCGGTAACTGCGCCCTTAGCCTTTGTTGTTACAAAGCTGTAGGTATCGGCAAGAGAACCGTTTGCATTTGCGCCGATTGCCTTAACTGTAAGAGGATTGTTGAGAATGTATGCTTCCTTTACAGTCTTGCATCTGCAAGCACCTGCATGAGGATAAACAGAGTAGGTAAACTTGTGCGCTCCCATATCTGCTTCGGGGTTAGGATTCTTCGGAGCCTTGAGAAGCGTGATTTTGAGAACATTGTCCTCGGCGCTGTAGCCGTACTTGCAGTCGTTGAGGATAGCAACACCGTAATCTTCTTCGGTAAGCTCTGCCCACTTATGACAGCAAACTTCAAATTTCGCCTGATCCCACGAGGTATTATAGTGGGTAGGACGGTCAAGGTGACCGAACTGGATTTCCCCGGTAACGTTTTCGGTTTCAATGTCAAGCGGGAATGCAGCCTTCAGTAGAACGTGGTTTTCGTGCCAGTCAATTTCTGTGTCGAAATCAACTCTTTCGGAGCCTGTTCTGAGGATAACGTTCTGTTTGAAGGTGCTGTTTCCGTACTTTCTTTCAATGCAAAGTCCGCCGGAAAGCTCGCCCTTAACTTCGCTTACGTTTACAACCTCGTCAATCGTCCACTTCTTAGCCTTGTAGTATTCCGTGATTTCCCATGCGTCGTATTCTCTCGGGTAGTCCTCGAATATTTCAAATACGTTAGCCTTTTCGCCGCTCTTGATAATTTCGCGGTCGTTAGCCTTGTCATAGATGGAAACGATATGGTAGTTATCATCAAATGTTACGCTGATAAGGTCATTTTCGATGTGCTTCTTGTCAACAGTAACAGTGTTCTTGATTTCTGTGGGCTTAACAACTGCATAACCGTGAGCCGGAATGTTTTCAATAAAGGTATCCTTTCCGTCAACCTTAACAATATCGGAAACGGTGTAGCTTGTGGGGTTGTATACAAGAAGACCGCCGTCGGTCTTGATGTCGGAAGCAACCGTGTCAAGTGCTGTGTCAAACGCCTTGTTACCGATTTCAAATACCTTCGCGTATTCAACTCTGGAGTCTTCATATACTTCCTTGATGGAGGAACCGGGGATAATGTCGTGGAACTGGTTTCTGAGAATGATTATCCAGCCTTCGTCAAGCTCGCTCTTGGGATAGCTTGCGCCTTTAAGAACCTGAGCAATTGCAGACGCCGTTTCCGCTTTCTGATAGAGGAATTCACTCTGTCTGTTAGCCTTCTTGTTTTCAGCCATGGTAGTATAAGTACCGCGGTGCATTTCAAGATAAAGCTCGCCTGACCATCTCGGAACGAATTTAAGCTCCTCTGCGTTCTTGTTGAACTGTTCTCTTATAATATCAATAGTTTCCATTGCAGGACGCTGGGTAACCTTCGGGAAGCCGGGAAGTCCTCTCTTTAAACGCTCGTACATTTCGCACATATGAGGAGTAGGTCCGCCGCCGCCGTCACCAAAGCCGAAGGTTGCGATATGGGTGGTTGTGTACTTCTTGTCGATGTGTTCCTTGAAGTCACGCATTACAGCATCGGGCTGGAGACGCTTTACATAGCTCTTGGAGAATACCGAGAAAATTTCAGAGCCGTCAATACCCTTCCACATAAATACGTCATGCGGGAACAGGTTTGTTTCGTTCCAGTAAATCTTTGTTGTAAAGAAGGTGTCAACGCCGCACTTCTTAAGAATCTGAGGAAGTGCCGCACTGTAGCCGAATACGTCGGGAAGCCACAGGCTTCTGTTGTCAACACCGAATTCGTCCTTCATGAATTTCTTTCCGTATACTATCTGACGGATAAAGCTTTCACCACTTACAAGGTTGGCATCACATTCGAGCCACATTGCTCCTTCTGCTTCCCATCTGCCTTCCTTGATTCTTTCCTTGATTCTTTCATAAAGAACAGGGTCATGCTTCTTTACATATTCATAAAGCTGAGGCTGGCTGGACATGAACACATAGTCGGGATACTGCTCCATAAGCTTGAGTTGTGTTGCAAAGGAACGCTGAGCCTTTTCCTCTGTCTGAGCAAGAGTCCACTTCCATGCAACGTCGATGTGTGTGTGTCCGATGAAGGAAAGCTCTGCAGGAGCGTCTTTGCCGCATTCCTTTTCATAGAACTCCTTATCCATGTATTCCTGAGCTTTTGCAACTCCGTTCATGAAATCCTCATGGCTGAGCCAGCGGAAATCGAGGAAATTACATGCCTTTTCAAGACAAGCAATAATAGTGTTGTACGGATAGCCGTTTTTGTCAAGTACATTTAAAGCGTCTAGCGGAACAAGCATATCGTAATACAGCTTTTCAACGGCAACTCTTTTTCTGCAGAGAGTTATGTTGATGTTGAGCCATACGTCGGTCATATTACCGTCGTTTGAGCCACTGTAGAAGTAAATATATATATCATTGTGACCGGGCTCAAGCATAGCTGCAGTATGGTTTACGTCAAGAGCCTGCACTGCGCTTGTACCGTTTATATAAACGATACCCTGCGGGTTACATGCATCCCAGCCGCCTTCTCTGCCGGTGGTCATGTTAAAGTATGTAACTTCTCCTTCGGGGTTTTCCGGAACATCAAGTACAAAGTGAATCCAAGCATGTTCATCTGCCTTGAAAAGTCTTCCGCCGCCGCTGTAGGGCTCCCATTTAAGATCTGCAGGAGGCGTATTTGAGGTCTTGTAGCCGCAAAATGCTATCTGCATATCCTCAATTTTCTGGCGATAGCTTACAATCTTACCGCCCAGATGATTGACGGAAATTCGGATTTTCTTATCAACATAGGTCATTTAAAAAACTCCTTTACATGAAATTTTGTGCCGAAAACAAATTTTCAGCTTTACAACTCTATTTTATACTCCATAAAAACTTTTTTCATATATTGACATGATATTTTATTTATGGTAATATGATATTGCAAGTTTTTCAAGAGTAGAAATATCAAGGAGAACACACAGATGGACAAGAACACCAATATTGTGGCAAAAAAACTTATGTCAAAATGGCACTTGGACGAAGACACCGAGTGCAAATACCGTCTTGTCAAAAACACAACCGAGCGTTTTGTTCTGCATTGTCACGACTACTACGAAATATTTCTTATGGTAAAAGGAAATGCAATACACTACATCAACGGAGAAACGGAAAGCATAGACGACGGAAATCTTATATTTATCCGAAAAGACGACGTCCACGACTATGCAAGTATCGGCGGTAGAGAATTTGAATTTGCAAACCTTGCATTTTCGGAAAACACACTAAGAAAGCTGTTTGACTATCTCGGAGACGGTTTTCCCGGCGAAAGGCTTCTGTCTTCAGCCATGTCTCCGAAAGTAAAGCTCACGGAAAAAGAAACAAAACGTCTGCACCTAAAGCTTGCCGAGCTTAACACAGTGAACTTTTCCGACCGCGCAAAGCTCAAGTCTAAAGCACGCACATTTCTCATGGAAATATTCACCGACTACTTTGAAAACATTCGCGAAGCTGACTCGGGCATTCCCTTCTGGCTTGAAAACGCATACCAAAAGATGCGTGAACCAAAGAATTTCATCCTGGGAAAGGACAGGTTTTTCTCTCTATGCGGAAAAACACGTGAGCATGCGACACGGTGTCTCAAAAGATATTACGGCATAACACCCAGCGAATACATAAATGAACTGCGCCTGGCATATGCCGCAAATCTTCTTGCTTCAAGCAACCTCAGTGCAACCGACGTCTGCTACGAGTGCGGCTTCCAGAACATTTCCTGGTTTTACAGTGAGTTCTCCCGAAAATACGGCACCACACCCGCTTCCTGCAAAAAGATTTCACGGGCGACCACGCAGGGTCGCCCCTACCAATAAAAAAACTCAAAAAAGCACGGCTGCTGCAAATGTATGCAACAGCCGTCTTGTGTGTTATTACCTTTATTAATCAGATAACTCTTACTCTTACAACATTCTCAATCGCAGAAAGCTTTTCTGCAAGACCTGCAGGAACCTCTGCAACCTCAATAAGAGTATATGCATTGTCCTTCTTTGAACCGTTCACCATGTTCTCAATGTTGATTTTCTCATCTGAAAGAACAGTTGAAATCTGCGAGAGCATCGCTGGAACATTCTTGTGGAAAATGCAGATACGCTTTTCGCCCGTGTAAGGGATTTCAGCGTTGGGATAGTTTACACTGTTACGGATGTTACCTGTTTCAAGGAAGCTCTTAAGCTCGTTTGCAGCCATAACCGCACAATTGTCCTCAGACTCGGGAGTTGAAGCTCCAAGGTGAGGGATTGCAACGATACCGGGAACACCTACTGTTTCCTCTGTCGGGAAGTCTGTAACATAAGAACCTACTTTTCCGTCAGCAATAGCCTTCTTGATATCTGTGCTGTTTACAAGGTCGGCACGTGCAAGGTTGATTATTCTTACGCCGTCCTTCATAGTTGCAATTGCAGACTCGTTGATCATACCCTTTGTGTCGGGTGTTGAAGGAACATGAATCGAGATGTAATCGCAGTTTGCGTAAATCTCGTCAAGGCTTTTAGCGTGCTTTACGGACTTTGAAAGCCTCCAGGCTGCATCAACCGTAATAAACGGGTCATATCCGTATACATTCATACCGAGGTGAAGTGCAGTATTTGCAAGAAGAGCGCCTATTGCACCAAGACCGATAACGCCGAGTGTTTTTCCTGCAAGCTCAGGACCAACATATGCTCCCTTTCCCTTTTCAACAGCCTTTGCAACATCCTCCGTGAGAGTGGATGCCCAGTTGATACCGTCAACAATTTTTCTCGATGCGAGAAGAAGCGCACAAATAGCAAGCTCTTTTACCGCATTCGCATTTGCACCGGGAGTATTGAAAACAACGATACCGTTGTCCGAACACTTGTCTATCGGAATATTGTTTACACCCGCGCCTGCTCTTGCAATTGCAAGGAGGTTTTCGGGAAGGTCCATGTCATGCATTGCAGCAGAACGAACCATAATGCCGTCGGCATTGCTTACATCCTCGGCAACGTTGTAATTGTCGCCGAAAATTTCTGTTCCGCACTTTGCGATTTTATTAAGCAGTTGTATGTTATACATTGTTTTTCTCCTAAGTAATTAAAGGTTTTCTTCTTCAAACTTCTTCATGAAGTCAACAAGCTTCTGAACGCCTTCGTAAGGCATAGCATTGTAAATGGAAGCGCGCATACCGCCAACGCTTCTGTGTCCCTTGAGGTTAGAAAGTCCGTTTGCTTCTGCTTCCTTGCAGAACTTCTTGTCAAGGTCGGCATCGCCCGTAACAAAGCATACGTTCATCATGGAACGGTATTTCTTATCTGCTGTAGGCTTGAAAAGCTTTGAAGAATCAAGATAATCGTAAAGAAGAGCTGCCTTCTTTTCGTTTCTTTCCTTCATTGCTTCAAGACCGCCGTTTTTAAGCGCCCACTTGTATACAAGTCCTGCAACATAGATTGTGTAGCAGGGAGGTGTGTTGTACATGGAGTCGTATTCAGCCATTGTCTTATAGTCAAGCATTGTGGGAGTTTCGGGACGTGCAAAGCCGAGAAGGTCTTCACGGATAATTACAACCGTAAGTCCTGCGGGAGCCATGTTCTTCTGAGCACCTGCATAGATTACGCCGAACTTTGTAACATCAACAGGCTCGCTTGTGATGCAGGAAGACATATCCGCAACAAGTATCTTGTCGCCAATATTGGGAACTTCCGGATACTTAGTACCGAAAATGGTGTTGTTGTAGCAAACGTGAACATAGTCTGCGTCTGCGCTTACCATGTCGGGAGTAATTTCGGGAATGTATGCAAAGGTTCTGTCTTCGCTTGTTGCGATGCACTTAGCTTCACCGTACTTCTTTGCTTCTTTGTATGCTTTACCCGAAAACTGACCGGAAACTACATAGTCAGCTTTTCCTGTTTTCATAAGGTTAAGCGGAACAGCCGCAAACTGTGTTGACGCACCGCCCTGAAGGAAAAGCACCTTGTAATTGTCGGGAATATTCATGAGTTTTCTGAAATCAGCTTCGGTTTCCTTGATGATTGCATCGTAAACAGGAGAACGGTGGCTCATTTCCATAACGGACATACCGCTTCCGTTGTAATCAAGCATTTCTGCTGCTGCCTGCTTTAAAACTTCTTCGGGCAGCATGGACGGACCTGCTGAAAAATTATATATTCTGCTCATTGTCTTACCTCCGTTTTTTGTTTGCATTGAAGCCAGAATTTTAAATTTTGAAATTAAATTATATTATACTACTTAAATATTTCCTTGTCAACGCCTTTGCTGTGAAAAAATTGACAAATTCGTACAGGAAGCCTACAAAACAGTATACCGCCGACAGGATTTCACTCTCCTGATACGGAGACGGAAAAATCAATCAGATTAACCCCGAACTTATTGCCATACGTACAATCATAATCGCTGCAATACCAAAAACAACAAGTCCTATGCCGAAAGCGATAAGAAAAATTCTCAAGTTCTGCATATATACCTCATCCTTTCATGAGTGTTTTTACCGTACTTAAGACAAGTTTATCACATTTTTCTCAGATAATCAACGCTTTTCGATAAAAAAAACGAATGTTTTCACATATTTACCACCACGCAAAACAATTGACAAAATCTCCTCTTTTGTGATATACTTATTTTGTATAAGTGAAAGTGTTTGCATTTTTACATTATCACCCACGTGAAAGGGGATTTCAGATATGATAAAGAAAATAATTTCAGCGGCAGTTACGCTGATTACACTTGCATCGTTTGTTGTATGTGCGCAAAAATTTACTCCGAATACATCCGGCGAGTACAGCGTATCGTTTTCCGCAAATGCATACGGAGAATATGTAATAACCGCCATAAAAGGACTTTATGAGTCTGATGAAGAAGCACTCAACGCGCTTTATGCTGCACAAGACGGTGACATTACATTCTATGACACGGCATCTGCCGATGAGACAGGAAAAATTGTCTTTGATAAAATTGTTCCGATAACCTATACAGATGCGAGCGTTTTTATAAGCGGAAGCGGACTTGAAAAGCCTGTTTTTGTAGGACAAATGCTCTCTGACGGAAATGTTGACATAGCAAAAGCAGTTTTTGTCGGAATTGAAGAAGAATACAAGGTTAACGGAAAATGGGGTAATACCATTTCCGAAAAGGTAACGGCATACACCGTCGACTCCTTCGGATATCCCACGCTTTCAAATCCCACTCTTTCTCTCGTTCTCTCAAATCCCAACGAATACGTTTCCTTTGATGAAGAAACCGCCACGCTTAGCATTTCACCGATGGCAAAAAACGGCGAATACACCATAACAGCTTCGCTTGAAAATGGTTTTTCCGACTCATACACCTTTTCGGTTGTAAGAGAAGCGCCTCTACCCTGCGAAATTGCGCTTTACCGTCCCGATGCTCACGACAGACCTATGACAAATGCATCTCTTGTCGGTGTTGAAGGCGTTTACCCGACGCTTGAGGTGTATGCAGAGAGTTCCGACCAGTATGGAAACAAAATAAGCGACGAATACACATATTTCTGCGGCGAAACCGAATATCCGGGCGGATTTTTGCCGACATCGGCAGGCACATACACGGTATATGTCGCAAGCAAAATAAACCCCGATGTCAAAACAGCCCTTACAGTCGTTGTTACCGACCGTCCCGACTACACCGGTAGCAACGCACAGCTCCTTTATGAAACCATTATTGAAGCTCTCGGAGAAATCGACAGAATAGATTATGAAGTTTTTCTCAGTGCAGAATCGGGAAAGGATATCTACCCCGGAACGCTCTGGACAACTCATAATGCACTTAATACTCTCCATAATGCAGTAAATACCGCAAACAACACCCTTTCAAAGTTCGCCACCGGAAGTGCTTCCGAAAGCACCTATGCATCGGCAAATACAGCTCTTACAAAAGCTCTCACAACATATCTCGGCACCGTAAAGGACGGTATACGTGTCGATGCGGAAAAGATAACCCTATGGGCATCGGATATCAACCTTGAATACGGAGAAAGAATGTCTGTTTCCGCAACGCTTGAGCCGTCGGAAAACACAGACGTTGTAACGTGGTCCGTTTCGGATACAGGACTTCTTTCGCTCAACGGCACACAAATACGAGGAATGGGAACAGGTACGGCTTATGTTACGGCAACAACGCGTACAGGGCTTTCCGCTTCCTGCAGAGTATACATATATAAACCGTTCACCTCGCTTACAATGCTGCTTCGCGAGCAGGAAATTCTTCTCGGAGATGAAGAAGCTTACATCCAGTACAATGCAAGCCCCGCTTCAGGCGGAGATAAGCTCACCTGGACAAGCTCAGACGAAACCATAGCAACAATCGGAGAAAACGGAAAAATCACCGCCTATAAAGCCGGAAGAACAACGGTCACCGCAACAGGCCTCAGCGGCAAAAGCACCTCCTGCGTGCTTTGGGTAAAGCTTCCTGCCGACACCGTGAATCTCGGCGTTGAACAGACCTTAAATGTCGGGGTTGATGACAAATTCTACATCAACGGCGAGGCTGCAAGACTTGACGGGCTTGAACCGGCAAGCAAGGCCGTAACCTACAGAATCATTGACTCGGTTGCTCAAAAAGCAGGAGCTACCGTTATAACTCTTACCGGCACAGGTTATGTCCGTGCTGTTTCCGGAGGAACTGCCATTGTCAGAGTTCAGGCAGAAAGCACCATTGGAAAAGTGTATAAGGATATAGAAATAAACGTAAAGGTTCCCTCTTCAAATATAACCGTTTCTACTCCCAGAAAAGTTCTTGCTGTCGGAAATACCCTTTCGCTCAAAGCAACTCTTCTTCCCAATGATGCTACAGATAACGTTTCCTGGTACAGCTCAAAAGAAAGCGTTGCAACAGTGGACAAGAGCGGCGTTGTTACCGCAGTATCTGTCGGCACTGCAAGAATTTACGCAAAAACAGATTCGGGTATTACCCGTTATTGCACTGTGACTGTGGGATACGGTGCCGACAGCGTAGAGGTTCTGTCGGAAAAAAACTCTGTAAGTGTAGATGAAAGCTTTGTTCTTAAAGCAAAAGCTGTACGAAGCGACTTGCGAAAATGCATCAGTACTGATGTAACCTTCAGCGTTGTCAGCGGAAAAAGCTTTGTGTCTGTCACCAAAAACGGAGTTATAAAGGGCATTGCCCAAGGAACTGCAGTTATAAGAATTACTCCCGTCAACAGCGAAGCAGATGCTTATACGGACTTTGCCATAAGGGTCGGAGAAAAGATAACAAGTCTTTCCTTTGCGGAAAAGACAAAGAACCTTTACGTCGGACAGGAGCTTGATTTCTCAGCTCTTCTGTCAGCACTTCCGGAAACGCACACAGACCTTATCACATGGGAAAGCTCGGATGAAAGATACCTTACCGTATCGGAAAACGGTACGGCAAATGCACTTCGACAAGGCACTGCAAGGCTGTATGCATATGCCGGTACTCTTCGCACGTATATTACCGTGAATATTGGGCCTGTTGCCGAAACAGTTGAAATCACATCACCCGCATCATTCATTACATACGGCGAAAGCATCGTGCTGTCGGCTCATGTCACAGCAAAATCGGATGAAGTGCTTTCGGATACGGGTGTTATCTGGGAAAGTTCAGATACGGACATCGCAGAAGTCAGCACGAACGGAACAGTTACCGCGAAAAACAAACAGGGACGCGTTACTATTACCGCAACAGCATCTGCAGGCGGTGTTTCCGACAGTATAGAAATAGTTGTTTTCCCTGCACTCTATGATGCACAGCTTACAAGTGAAAGCGTAGCCCTTAGTGTCGGCGACAGTCTTGACGTGCTCTCGTTTCTGTCTTTGACGGACGCCGACGGAAACGAGCTTGATTACGACAATTGTACGTTCTCTCTCAGAAGCCGCAATGAAGATGTTGCATCTTCTGAAGGAACGGAAATATTTGCTCTGTCCGAGGGCAGCACCTCTGTCAGAATCATAGTATACTACGGTCGTGTTTCAAGAAATGTAAACCTCAGAGTAACAGTCGCACCTACCGAACAGGAGGGCGAGATTTCGGATGAAGAATACGAAAACATGCCGGAGTCGGATGATTCCGAAAGCAGTAGTATAAACAGTGAAGCTGTTAAAGAACCCGAACCCGAAACTGAACCCGAAACTGAATCCGAAACTGAAACTGTTACCGATACCAAAGCCGAATCCGATGCAGATACAGAAACCAACACGGCAACGGAGCCGGAAAATACTCAAACACAAGACGCTGAAGAAGTTGTAAACACAACCGAAAGCTTTCTGCCGGAAGAACCCATGTCAGAGAATATTCCTGAGGGAACTGTAACAGAGGCTGAAGAAACCGAAAATGTAACCGAAGAATTGGAACCCGTAACAGAAAACGAACCTGCTGATATAAATGCTTCGGCAGAAGAAAGCACTATTGTCGAAGAAACGGCAGCCGAAAGTGAAGCATGAAGCTTCTATAACGCAACTATAGCAATACGCCGCGCTTTTATGCGCGGCGTATTGGTTTGTCGATAAACCCATCATCAAAAGTTTTTGCGGAGCTTTTTCAAAAAGCGACCGAGTTTCCAAAGGCGAGCAGCCTTTGGTCGCACTTCGCAAAGGGCGAAACTCTCCGGCGTTCGCAAAACGCAGGAAGGGTGAATTGTGCTGAAAGCACAAGAGGGAAACCCTCGTCGGGGGTTTCCCTGGAATAGAATAAAACAAAAGCAAATGCCTTTGCATTTGCACAAGGCACAAAGTGCCTTGGTAGCCGCAACGCGGCTTGTTTTAATTCTTGAAAATGACTTTTGCAATAGGCTGATACGCCGCGCTTTTATGCGCGGCGTATTTTTCTTTTATACAATTTTTCTGAAGTCATATTTGTCGTTTATAAGCATTGCGAAGGCGTAAACAACCTGCTTTGCAGTGGGCGCCGTTTCGTTAAAATCAAGAAGAATCCCCTTGTCATAATATGCCTCTTCAGGCAGCTTTGAAAGATCTGCGGTTCTGCAAGCATACCTGCATGCTCTGCCTACCCTTTGTGCGTTTGTATTCAGCTTTTCCGCGACAATATCGTATATCTTCATTATCCCGTACTCGGGATTTGCGCAGCTTATAAAAACACAGTACGTCAAAAACCTGGTTCCCTCAAGCCTTGGATTTATACCAACCTTTTCAAACATTGAAAACACATTTGCCGTAATACGCTCAGTATGCTGACGCCTTTCCTTTTCGTTCCGAAGCATATCTGCATACATTTTCGAGGAATATACACAGGGCTTTTTGTCAACCTTTTTATACTCGTCAAGCTTTTCGTAATAATCGAGCATAAAGCACTTGATTTCATAGAGCGTTTTCTTCATGGCAGTGTCAAGCTGCTCTGATGACATTTTTCTTTTTTCTGTCTGTACGGTGGGTTTCATTGTCGCCTCTCTTTTACTGCACTTTTACTGTTGCTTTTTCTTTTTTTGCAGGCTCAGCCTTTGCTTTCTGCGGCGTACTCTTCTGTTCGGATATGCATTGCGCATAAACCTTGCGCGGTGCATTTCCCTTTTCTATTACGCCTTCAGTAATAACAACCTTCTCAAGATTCTTTTCCGAAGGAATGTCATACATAAGATTTGTCATTATACTTTCGGTTATTGCACGAAGACCTCTTGCTCCCGTAGAACGCTTTTCGGCAAGGGCTGCAATAGCCTTCAGTGCCTTCGGCTCAAATTCAAGCTCAACTCCGTCCATCTTGAACAGCTTTGCATATTGTTTGGTGAGCGCATTTTTCGGCTCTGTGAGTATTCTTACAAGTGCATCTGCATCAAGCGGAGATAATGCAGTTATAAGCGGTATACGTCCGACAAGCTCGGGAATAATGCCGAATTTTACAAGGTCGTGCGCTTCAATGGACTTGAGTATATCGTCCTTTTTCTTTTCTTCCTTTGTGCGGATAGAGGCTCCGTAGCCGATAGTCTGAGCACCCTTGCGGTTCTCAATTATCGATTCAATTCCGTCAAAAGCACCGCCACAAATAAACAGGATGTTCTTTGTGTCAATCTGTATAAACTCCTGATTCGGGTGCTTTCTGCCGCCCTGCGGAGGAACGTTTGACACTGTTCCCTCAAGAATTTTAAGAAGCGACTGCTGAACACCCTCTCCTGATACATCTCTTGTTATCGAGCGATTTTCACTGCGTCTTGAAATCTTATCAATTTCGTCAATATAGATAATACCCTTTTCGGCAAGTGCAATATCATAGTCGGCTGCCTGGATAAGTCTTAAAAGAATGTTTTCAACGTCCTCACCGACATAACCTGCCTCGGTAAGAGTGGTAGCATCCGCAATTGCAAACGGAACCTTTAAAAACTTTGCAAGAGTCTGGGCAAGAAGCGTTTTTCCGACACCTGTCGGGCCAAGCAGCAGCACATTGCTCTTTTGAATCTCAACCTCATCGCTATCCTCTTTGCTGAGTATTCTCTTATAATGGTTGTATACGGCAACGGACAAGGTTTTCTTTGCGTCGTCCTGCCCGATAACGTATTTGTCGAGCTCTTCCTTTATCTGGGCGGGCTTTGGAAGCTTTTTGAGTGAAAGTCCGGGTGTTTTTCCCGAATTTCTTTCGTCCTCCATTTCAAGCTCCTCTAAAAGTCCTTCGCAAAGCATAACGCAATTGCTGCATATATTAATCCCATCCGGACCGTATATAATTCTTGAAACCTGCTTTTCGTCCTTTCCGCAGAAGGAACACTTCTTTGAGCCGTTGTTATTGTTATTAGCCATAAGGTTTTATTTTAAAAATACCTTTCGTTAGATTCTCTTGTCGATAACCTTGTCAACAAGACCGTATTCAAGCGCCTGCTGAGCGGTCATGAAGTTGTCTCTTTCGGTATCACGCTCAATTTCCTCAAGAGGCTTTCCTGTCTGCTGTGCAAGAATCGAATTGAGCTTGCTTCTGATTCTGAGAATATGGTCAGCGTGAATTTTAATATCACTTGCCTGTCCCTGCATTCCGCCGAGAGGCTGATGAATCATAATTTCGCTGTTGGGAAGTGCAAGACGCTTTCCCTTTGCACCCGATGAAAGCAAGAATGCTCCCATGCTTGCCGCCATACCGATACAGATAGTGGAAACGTCGCATTTAATGAAATTCATCGTGTCGTAAATTGCCATGCCTGCGGAAATCGAACCGCCGGGGCTGTTGATATAAAGACAGATGTCCTTGTCGGGGTCCTGAGCTTCAAGATAGAGAAGCTGCGCAACAACGAGAGATGCCGTTGTGTCGTTTACCTCGTCGGCAAGAAAAACTATTCTGTCGTTAAGAAGTCTTGAGTAAATATCAAAAGATCTTTCTCCGTGATTTGTCTGCTCTACAACCATTGGTACAAGTGCCATGATGTTATTCTCCTTTCAGGCTTTGTTAAAATGTCGATTTTTGCGAAATGTTCTTTTAAGCAAAGAGGTGCGTACAATAATCTGCACGCACTCTTTTGAACCTATGTTAAATTTTAAGTTCGGGCAAAGCAAGGAGAATTATTCCTTGTCAGCCTTCTTTGCTGCAGTTTTCTTTGCGGTAGTAGTTGTTGTCTTCTTGGCAGCAGGCTTCTTTGCAGCTGTTGTCTTAGTTTCGCCGGCATCTGCTTTCTTAGCCGTTGTCTTCTTTGCTGCAGTTGTTTTCTTTGCAGCAGGCTTCTCGGCAGCCTTTTCTTCTGCAGCTTCGGCAGTTTCTGCCTTCTTCGCAGTTGTCTTCTTGGCTGTTGTTGTCTTTGCTGCAGTTGTCTTCTTAGCCGCAGACTTCTTTGCTGCAGGCTTTTCAGCTTCCTCGGGAGCGTTCATCTTTTCAAGCTCCTCTGCTGTAACAGCTTTTTCGGAAATCTTAGCGTTTTCCTTAACAAGCTCAAATGCCTTTATGCTCTTGATGTCGCTTGCAAGGTCTTCCTTTGAAATTCTTGCCTTGACATCGTCAGCCTTCATTCCGAACTGCTCTGCCATTTCGTTATACTTGTTTTCGATATCCTCGTCAGATGCTTCGATGTTTTCAGCCTTAACAATCTCATCAAGAGCAAGCTGCTTCTTAACGTTCATTGCTGCCTGGTCTGCATATCTTGCCTTGATGTCTTCAACCTTCATGCCTGTGTACTTAACAAGCATTTCAAGGCTGGGTCCCTGGCTTCTGAGGTTGTAGTCATATTCACGAACGAGAAGGTCCTGTTCCTTGTCAATCATAACAGCAGGAACTTCTACCTCAACATTTGCAATAAGTGCCTTTGTAAGCTCTTCTGCAAGTCTTACCTCAGCCTCTGCATCATGTCTCTTTTCTATTTTAGCCTTGATATCTGCCTTGTATTCATCAAGTGTATCAAATTCGGAAGCATCCTTTGCAAACTCGTCGTCGAGTGCAGGAAGCTCTTCGTATTCGATAGCGTTAAGCTTGCACTTGAAAACAGCTTCCTTGCCTGCAAGCTCTTTTGCATGATATTCTGTGGGGAATGTAACATTTACGTCAAACTCCTCACCGATATTCTTGCCAACAATCTGTTCTTCAAATCCAGGGATAAATGATCCTGAACCGAGCTTTAACTTATGGTTTTCTGCCTTGCCGCCGTCAAAAGCAACGCCGTCGCAGAAGCCCTCGTAGTTGATGTCTGTGATATCATCCATCTTAGCGGCTCTGTCGGAAACGTTAATTGTTCTGCTGTAACGCTGACGTGTTCTTTCAAGTTCGGCTTCAATTTCTGCATCCTCTGTCTTAACAGTTACCTTTTCAACCTTAAGTCCCTTATAAGCACCGAGCTTAACGTCGGGAATACGGATAAATGTGATTTTTGCAGCAATTCCGTCCTCTGCCTCAAAGTCAACGTCTGTTACTTCAGGCATGCCTGCGATTCTATAAGGAGTTTCCTTAACAGCAGCATCAATCTCCGCAGGGAGAATGTCGTTGATAGCATCTTCATAGAACACTTCCTTGCCGTAGAATTTTTCTACGAGTCCGCGTGTAGCCTTTCCCTTTCTGAAGCCGGGTATTGTGATGCTTTTTGCATTTCTCTTGAATACGCCGTTAACTGCATTTTCAAATGCTTCCTTGGAAATAACAATGTCCATTTCGACCTTGTTTGTTTCGATTTCCTTGTAATTCTTTAAACTCATTTTGTTTCCTCCGGTGCAACCCGACTTTTACGGGAGCATATTTTACAAAATATATCTATTATATTTTACGCAATAATTGTGAATTGTCAAGGCTTTTTTATTAAATTCGGGAATAAATTTCCGATTTAACCAAAGACTTACTGTTTTAGATAGCTTCTTTAGTTATTTTAACAATCAGAATTCATTTTTGATTGCTCTTGCAAACAATTGCCCAAGCGCCGTCTTTGCATCTGCATTTTCATAAAGAATGGAATATACAGCCGAGCAGATCGGCAAATCCACCTCCAGCTTTTGTGCCATTTCAATAAGAGCCTTTACCGTATAATACCCTTCGGCAAGGCTGTCAAAGCTCTCGCCCTTTATATAGTTTTCGCCAAAGCGTCTGTTATGGCTGAACTGAGAGAACACTGTTGCCTCGTAATCGCCGAGATGGCAAAGCCCGTATGCCGAAAGCTCGTTTCCTCCTGCAGCCTTTATAAGACGTGCAATCTCACGTGTACCTCGCGACATAAGCGCTCCTTTAAGCGTTGTGAGGTTCATTCCGTCAAGCATGCCTGCCGCAATTCCGATAACGTTTTTTGCAGCTGCGCCTATTTCGTTTCCGATAAGGTCCGTTCCGAAATAGAAGCGTATAAGATCACTTGAGAACTCTTTGACAAGCTTTTCTTTAAGTTTGTCGTCCTCGCTGTCGATAACCATACAGTTTGGGATTCCTCTTGTAAACTCCTGCACGTGGCCGGGACCGAGCCAAACGGCAACGCCGTTTTTGTCGCCCAATTCCTGTGAGACAATTTCCGAGAGACGTCTTCCGGTTGAAATCTCGATTCCCTTCATGCAAAGCACTATGTCTTTTCCGCAAATTCCAAGCTCTCGAAGCTCATTTGCAAGAGATGAAAGCGCCTGTGACGGAATTGAAATGACAATAACCTCGGCGTTTTTGGCACTGTTTATATCCGTTGTAAGCGTAATGCTCTCAGGGAGAGACAAAAGCGCGTTTTTACGCGTTGCCAAAAGCTCCTCAATCTGAGGAGTTCCTTTTATGCCGTATAATGTTACATCGTGTCCTGTTCTGTCGAGATACCATGCAATACATGAACCCCATCTTCCGCAGCCTATAACAGTAATTTTCAATTGCTTCTTCCTTTCATAAACTCTTCTGTAATTTATATGCAGTATATAACCGCCGCAACCCTTTTTGCCGATTCAGCAAGCGTCTTCTTTACCGAAAACTCATTTAAGGAATGAATGCCTCCGCCTTCAACACCGCATGAATCAAGACAAGGTATGCCGCATTTTGTTATATTTGTGGCGTCTGAGCCGCCGTAACTCATTATATAGTCAAGCTCGTCAAGACCGTTTTCCTTGTAAATTCCGTTAACCGTTTCCATAAGGTCAAGGTTTCTCTTTACAAGCGGCATGGCTGGTCTGTAAGTCTTTTGGGTTGCAGTATATCCGCATCCTTCAACTATTACATTTTGGCACAGCTTTTCAACAAATTCCTTTGCCGTATCTCTCTGTTCGGGAGAAGTAAATCTGAAACTCACAAGCAGTGTGCACTTGTCGGCAACCGAAAAAGCATCGTCGCCACCCTCTATTTTTCCGCAGTTGCATTCAAGACCGTCACCGTCCTTGAATTTTTCCAGTTCACATATCATATGCGCTGCCTGCGCAATTGCACTCACACCTGTTGAATATGCATTACTCTGCGCCCATTTACCCGTAATCTCTATTTCATATCTGAGAAAACCTTTTCGTATGAGCGTTGTCTTGTTGTGCGTGTGCACCTCACAGTTGAGAAACGCGACAGAGCCTTTGGCTTTTTCACACATGTATTCAACAGTTGCCTTGTTACTTGTTGCGCTTCCTTTTTCCTCGTCTGTCTGCAAAATAAGTTTTACCGGACGGGATTTGAAACCAACCCTTTCAAGTGCATCCATTGCAAGAAACGCCGCAACTACTCCGCCCTTATCGTCAAACACTCCGGGTCCGTAAAGCTTTTCATCATCCTGCTTTACCGGCGGATATCCGAATGAGCCGAGTGCGTGAACCGTGTCTATGTGTCCCGAAAGTGTAACAGGCGCATTTTCAGCCTCGGGATTCATTGTGATGCACACAACATCGCCCGCAATATCCTGCCTGCAAATTTCAACCTGCCAGCCTCGCTCTTCTGCCATGTCCGCAAAATATGCACCAACTCTGTCAAGTCCTTCCTTGCAGTCTGTCGGGCTTTCTATGTTGCACACATCCACCCACACACCAAGGTATTTTTCATACAGCTTATCTATTTCCGAAAACAGCTTGTCACATACCATTTTAGTCACCCGATTCCACTCACAGTACTTACAAAATGCAATACATCAATTATACGTTAACAAATTCTTTAGGCATGGTGGATCTGAGTCTTTTTACAACGTGGTTTCCAAAGGTTTGTAAAAAGTACTGTGCATCAAATTCATCCTTGAAACGAAGCTCGTTTTTAAGAGCCATATCCTTTATATGATCATAATCACCAAAACCGTTGCCCTTTGCCGCTTCAAGATAGTATTCAAGCATGGTTCTGTACAACTCTGCATGGAACTCAAGCTTTTCCCACGCAGACTGTTTTCCCGAATTTGCCTTCTCTGCTTCAATGACAGGCATGAAATTGTCTATTGTCTGTATAGCCGTGGTCAAGTCACTGACATTTTTGTCTGTAACAATATCATCGTGTTCTCTTACGTTTACAAATTTTACAGCACCGTACTTAGACAAATCAGACAGGTATTTCTTTACCCCGGCATACTTGTCGCCGAACTCTGTCTTAAGTACATTGTCGGAAAGAGCATCAAAGTCAACCTCTTTGTTCCACAGTGTATCCGCCATTACATTCATGCATAGTGAAGTCGGAAGAAAGGCTCTTTGTATCTGACAGCTGACGAGTCCGTTAAGACCGAGAGGTTCAAGATTCTTTATATCCTGATAAAGGACTTCGGCAAGTCTGTACTGAGCAAAGTCAAAGTAATGCTCCCACATGAAATGATAGTCAAAATCAAAGCTGTCGCATTTAAAATCCTGCTGCCAGTCTTTAAGGTATGCAATATTTTCACCGATATCTGCAGGGAATTCCAGCTTATTAAGCTCAAACGGACGTATCTGAGCTGTGGAATCCGGATCAAAGGGCTTTGAATAGGAACGCGATATGGGCGCAAACATCATAACAAAGCGGTCGCTGTTCTTAAGCTTTTCACAAACGGGTTTCCAAAGCAAATCTACATAAATCAAAAATACAATTTTTGTGTTTA
Organism: Eubacteriales bacterium; assembly: GCA_045540015.1. Lineage (GTDB taxonomy): Bacteria > Bacillota > Clostridia > Oscillospirales > CAG-382 > UMGS1387. The sequence continues at coordinate 4,847 of JAZQGP010000015.1, read as the reverse complement.
AATTTGCCTTTGTAAGCTTTTCGTCAATTTCGTTGAGCAATTGAACATAGAAATCAGACGGTCTTGTGCCTCGGCAATTATCACACTCACAGAAATTGTTAGTACCGTCGGAAAGCCAGAAATGAACATAAGAAACGTCAGGGTTTTCCTTGCAGTAATTCAGGACATCATCGGTGATGCGCTGCTTTGCTTTCGGGTTGGAATAACAAAGGTTTGTTATAAGGGGACCGTTTTTCCATAACTTTCGTTCGCCGTTTACAAGAGCAATCAATTCATTATACTTGGGATCAGGTTCATCGCCCTCTTCCCACGATATTCCGTCTACTCCAAACGCCTGGCAAGTCCAGCCATGTCCCATGGTGTGATACATAAGGCTTCTTTTTTTCATTTCTTCTTCGCCAAGCTCAACCATAGCCTTTATGTCGTCATAACTGAGCATTTCCTTGTCCCTGTAGGGTGTATCCTCTAAATACCAGCGATCAAAAAACACCTTTGGCAGTTTGAACTGAACAAAATAACCGTTCATTGCAGCTTTTGGCAGCCAGTCAATAATGTCTGTAAGATTTTTCTGGAAAACAGAACCCTCTATACATATACTTCTGTGACGGTACGAAGCTTTTTCGTTTACGGACACAGCCTTAAGATTCAACTCTTCGGGATAATGCTCGCCGCCTTTTCCGGGACGTATAAAAGCAAAACCGAGCTCTTTAAGATAACGGTATGCCGCAATAAGCACCGAACGCGCATTTGTACCTGTTATAACACCTGTAAAGTTATTCACATCAATCAATATTGCATCATCAAGATCTGCATTTTCTACAGAAAGAATAGCTTTGGAAAGATTGATGCCAAGGTACACTGCACCTGTTTCATTTTCATCACGTTTTTCTGTGGGAATGACAGAAAAATCGTTGTCGGATACAAGGGTTAAATATTTTTGAAGTTCCTTTGCCGCAAAAATCACTGTTTCGCGGTCTTTAGAATTTAAATTTCCGATTAACGGTCTGATTTTGTAACTCATCGTTCTTTGCTTTGTAATACAATCATCGTAAAACCAAGGATAACTGTATATATTTCTCCTTTTTTATTTATACCAAAGGCCGTTTGCCTTTGATGTAATCATTTAATGAACGGTTCAGATGCCAAGATATTTATGTACAATCGGCCATGCATCATCCGCATAGAATCTGTGTCCGCCGTTACCCTTTACAAGAGCAGTCCTGTCGCCTTTTCCACATGCCTCATATGCCTTTTTTCCTTTTTGGAAAACTTCTTCTGCGCCGAACAGCGGGAAAATCGGATCTTCAATTCCGGATACCTGTACAAAATATTTGGGGCACGCCATCGCAAGAAGGTCGCCCATGTCAAAATATTCAGCTATTTTAGGAACATAATTACAGGAACAGTGATTCATTGCACCTATAGAATCTTTAAATGTGCACATTGCACAGGACGGCATTGCAAGAGCAAGTCTGTCCTCAAGAGCTGCAACATACGCCGTTGCTGTACCGCCGCCGGAATTACCCATGCAGCAAATCATATCGGTATTTACTTTATCGGAAAATTCGTTTTCAAGAACATCGATAAGTCGGGAAATATCCCATACACGCTCGCCTACCGTTGTTCTTCCCATAAGAAGCGCCGTCATTGACGATTCAAAACAACAAGGGCCTTTTTCACTTCCGCCGCATTCGCCGAAGTTTCTCTGTTCAACGGCAATTGCCGCAAAACCTTCTTTAATCGCCCTCACGCAGAAATCACGGTCTCCGCCTTTAATTGAATTTTCATCACCGTCATACTTTGGTCTTCCGAGAGAAATATGCATTCCTTTGGAATGTCCCTGTAAACAAATAATAACAGGCGGCTTTTCAACTCCGTCAGGAAGCCACATGTGACAAGGCACTCTGTAGCCCTCTTCTGTTTGAAACGTGAATCGGATTTCGGTAGCATTGTCTATTTTCTTCTCATATTCTATTTCCAAAGCAGAATCAACTTTGGTAAACTTATCCATACCGAGAAGCTCGGAAAGCTTTGCCCTTGCAGAAATTTTCCAGGCTTCAAAATCCTTTCCGTCAAATGCCATTGACGGCTTTTGCAGTTGGATTAATTCTTTGTTGTTTTCGTAAGCAGTTTTCATCATCTAATCTCCTTTACTTTAATATGAACATTATTATATTCTGTTTTATTATTTCATTGTGAATTTCTTCCTCAACGGTGTTGCCGCTTGTTTTATATTTCAATCTAAATGAAATACATTTTTTAAAGATATAGAAACGGGACTTCCGTCATCGTTGGTTTCCATGAGCTCCGCCATATACCCCTGCCATTTTTTGTTTATTTCAGTGTCCGATGACTTTCTCCATTTTTCTATGTCTTCGATCTCAAGGTATCCGAACAAGTCGTTGGTTTCTTCGTCTAAAAATATTGTGTAATTCTTGCCGCCGTATTCATGAATCATATCTTTCATTTCCGGCCACAATTCATTATGCCTTCTCCGGTATTCTTCCGTCTTGCCTTCATACAGCTTCATTTTAAATCCGATTATCATTTTTTAATCTCCCTTTTAGATGCCGCTCTTTTAGCTAAATTTTGCAACAATTTGCAAAGTTAAATTATTCCGCTTCGCTTAATAGCTGACCGCAGGTCAATTTAGCTACGAAGTGATTTAGCGTGCGGCAGCACATTTAGCTCGCGTTAGCAAATTTAGCTGATTTCATCTTCGATGAAATCATTATACCACACGCACAAAACCATTTCAATATAAAAATGGAAACATTTTAATATTCAGAAATCATGACGTGAGCCGAAATCAAGACCGTAATTTTAAAAAACACACAATTCTTGCAACTAAACGATACCATTTAAATAAAAACCACACATTTTCCGATAAAAGAATTTCAGGAGGAATAGATAATATGCATTTCAAACGATTATACGAATTACGAACAGACAACAATATGACACAGCAACAAATAGCAAATTATCTTATTTGCAAAAGACAAGTTTATGCAAGGTATGAGCAAGGTGTTAGTCTAATCCCTGTAGAAATGTTAGTAAAGCTTGCAAAACTGTACAACGTCTCAATTGATTATATTGTCGGGCTGTCAGACAAGCCGTAATCCGAATAAAACCGAATATTTTATGTATATTGGGGCAAAATCTGTATTCAAAGGGCAAAATAACTTGTCACTTTTGCAAAAATATGCGGAATTGAAAAAAATATCTTGACAAACGCTTGCAATTATGCTATATTATTAACGTTGCTTGACGAAAACTTAATATTTGCCCCTGTAGCTCAGTAGGTAGAGCACTTGACTTTTAATCAAGGTGTCTGGAGTTCGACTCTCCACAGGAGCACCAGAAAAAAGCACCCCATAGGGTGCTTTTTTCAACGCTTTATGTTTTATTATACATTAAATCTGAAGAGAACAACGTCTCCGTCCTTCATAACGTATTCCTTGCCCTCGGAACGCATAAGTCCCTTTTCCTTTGCAGCAGCCGTTGAGCCGCACGCAACAAGGTCGTCAAACGCGATAACCTCGGCTCTGATAAAGCCGCGTTCAAAGTCGGTGTGAATCTTTCCTGCCGCCTGAGGAGCTTTTGTTCCTCTTTCTATCGTCCATGCACGAACCTCCTGAGGTCCTGCTGTAAGGAAACTGATAAGACCGAGAAGCTCGTAGCCTGCGGTTACAAGATTGTCAAGACCGCTCTGCTCAATGCCGAGGTCCTTCAGAAATTCTGCCTTTTCCTCGGGTTCAAGCTCGCTTATCTCGGCTTCAATACCTGCGCATATGCTGATAATTCCCGAGTTCTCCTCGTCCGCAATGCCTTTAAGACTCATATAGTGCGGATTCTGCGTAAGGTCGCTGCCGACAGCGTCCTCGTTAATGTTTGCAACATATATGACGGGCTTCATCGAGAGAAGCGGAATTTCTCTCATCATTTCAAGCTCTTCTTTTGAGTAGTCAAGACTGCTTGCCTTTTTACCCTCGTTGAGAACGGCAAGGATTTTCTCAAGAAGATCTATTTCCCTCTGTGCAGACTTATCTCCTTTAAGAATTTTCTTTGCTCTGTCAAGACGTCTTTCAGCAATTTCAATATCCGAATAAATAAGCTCAAGGTTTATCGTATTAACGTCGTCTGCAGGATCAATGTGTCCGTTTACGTGAATGATGTCATCATTCTCAAAGCAGCGTACAACGTGAACAATTGCGTCAACCTCGCGTATGTGTGAAAGGAACTTGTTTCCGAGACCTTCGCCCTCGGACGCGCCCTTTACAAGTCCTGCAATATCAACAAATTCAATAACTGCGGGTGTGTACTTTTCAGGATTATACATCTCTGCCAGTACATCAAGCCGCTTGTCGGGAACCGTTGCGATTCCCACATTCGGGTCAATTGTGCAGAACGGATAATTCGCAGCGTCCGCGCCTGCGTTTGTTATTGCGTTGAAAAGCGTGCTCTTTCCTACGTTCGGAAGTCCTACAATTCCTAATTTCATTTATCTTCAATCTCCTTTGTTTTCAAGTGCTTTATAACTGGCCTGACACCAATTTGACACCATATAATTTTATTTCTTGCAAATTTTATACCAAAACATTATATCACAATATTGGATAATAGTCAATTATTATGCGAGTTTTTGTCCCGATTTTTATAAAAGATATTATTTAGATGATAATTAATTTTTACAATGAGTGCTTTTGTATTCACGAGGAGACATACCCATTATTTTATTAAAATTACGGTTAAAAGTAGAAAAATCATTATATCCGCACAGTCCGTAAATGGCGGTGATTTTATAGCCTTTTTTTATATATGAAGTTGCCGCCTTTATACGGCATGTG
>JAZQGP010000014.1:0-67632 GCA_045540015.1 Eubacteriales bacterium | reverse complement strand
AATTTCAATAGATTCAGAAAAAGAATACTACATATGTTTAACTACAAAAAATCTAATACTGGAAAGGCGGCTGCATAAAGTTGCAACCGCCATCAAAAATTCCATTATTCAATTTTGACCCCAACTATTGACAAAGAGCCAAAAAAATAAGCACTCGCAGGACACAGCTTCTAAGACCTAACGCTGTGTTAACGAATGCAAAAGCAATTCACTACCCGGTGGCAGTATCAAAATATCAATTTTGTATATTTTATCATAATACTATCAGAAAATCAAGCCTTTGTATAATAAAAACCAAAGAGTCCGGCTCAATACCGAACTCTAAGCTAGTTCACACAGTTATAACATTTACCCCAAGCTCTTTTAACGAGGATTGCATTTCATCGTCAAAGCCCTTTTCGGATATAAAGCAGTCAATTTCTTCAAAATCTGCAAGCTTGGCAAAACCGATTCTTCCGATTTTGGATTTATCGCAAAGGTAGAACTTTTTGTCTGCGTTTTTAATCATGCACTGTTTGATTGCCCATTCAGCTTCGTTGCTGTCGAGTATTCCCCCGGTGGAAGTTACGCCCTTGCTGGAAAAGAACACCTTGTTCGCGTAGCAGTTATCCTGTATATAGTTGCAAGCAAGAGTACCTGTAAACGACTGGTTATTGCTCACAAATCCGCCCACGCCGATTACGTTTAAATTACCAACGCCTGCAAGCTCGGATATTACCCTTATGGAGTTTGTTACTATGGTAATATCTCTCATGTTCTTGAGCTCTCTTGCCATATAGAATGTAGTTGTAGATGCATCAAGGAAGATAGTGTCTCCGGGCAGGATATGTCTTACAGCTTCTTTGGCGAGCTTTTCTTTGACATCAGCATTTAGGTGCTTCCTCTTTTCGAGCGACATTTCGTGATTGCTCTCACCGACGGGAATAGCACCGCCGTGTGTTCTTACAAGCGCTTCTTGCTTTTCGAGCTTTTCGAGGTCTCGTCTTACTGTTTCCTCTGTTACGCCAAGCTCCTGACTTAATTTGCTTACCCACACAGCACCGTCTGTTTTAAGCGCTTCTATAATTCTCTTTTGCCTTTCTACTGCAAACATATGTTCACCTCAGATTTTTAATATTAATAACAATATACCAAAGGTACAAGCCTTAGCGATAGCTTACCATTTTATTATACATCAAATTTCCAATTAAGTCAAATAAAAACGGAAGCTCCAAAACGTCTCAGAGCTTCCGCAAAGTTATTTTATGATTCTTACCATGTCGCCGTTTTTGATTCCTGCGGAGTTGGCGTCGTCGGTGTCTATGTGCATTTCTACATTAAAGTCATCACGCACTCTTACCTGAACATCGTAGAACTTAGTGGGCTTTACGCTCTCAACCATTACATCAACATAATCTCCGTCACTTATTCCATGACTTGCAGCATAGTCGGGTGTAAGGTGTATGTGTCTGTTGGCAATTATAACACCCTGTTTAAGATACACGCTGCCTTTGGGGCCAACAATAACAAGCTTTTCGGAACCTTCCACCTCGCCCGAGGGACGAACAGGGGGGCTAACCTTAAGCACAAAGGTGTCAGTTTTAGAAATTTCAACCTGTGTATTCTTTCTTACAGGACCGAGAACTCTCACTCTTTCTATTGATTTAAGCGAAGGACCCACCAGTGTTACAAATTCCTCAGAGGCAAATTCTCTGCCCATGAGGGTCTTCTTTTTGGTAAGCTCATATCCCTTACCAAAGAGAGTATCCAAATCTTCTCGGGAAAGGTGAATATGCCTTTGTGATACACCAATCTTTATTTCATTATTCTTATCCTGTTTGTATTCTTTTAAAATTTTAGTTACTGCCTGTTGAATTTTATTTGCATCATACATTGTTTATTTCTCCTCGCTTACCAAGCTCAAATCAAAAAATTTAAGAAGTTCGGGGTGGGGACTTGGTATGCACTCTGTGCCGTAAACCTCACCCACGGGAGATGCGGCTTCACTTCCGTGCTCAACTGCAGCCTTAACTGCCGATACACTTCCGGCAACAACCAGGGTTACAAGCCTTCCGCCAAGCCTTTCCTCCTTGTGCAAAAGGTGGACTTCGGCTGCTTTGCACATAGAGTCAAGTGCCACTACCGACGCTGTAAATCCCGATATTTCTATAATGCCTATTGCCTTTCCAAGAGGAGAGGGAGCTTCAATGCCATTCATAGTCTTGGGGAAGTTTTTATTAAACTTGTCCTTATTTATATCCATAAGATATGCCATCTTCTCGGTGCTGTCGTCGGGTCTTGCAATTATGTGCGATACTATGTATCTGCCTTTTGATTTGGCATAGACTGCCCCTGCATCTATGGCTGCTCTTACCGCGGCAACGCTTCCTTCCACCTTAACCACCATAATAAGCGGAGCGGGGGCATCTGGCGCAAAGGGACGGTTTCTGTCAAAGGCTATTACTCTGACATTTGCCGATTTTGCCATAAGGTCTGCCACGCAAAGTGCAGTTGTAAAGCTGTATACTTCTATTAATCCTAAAGCGTTCATAATTATAACCGTACTTTCTATAAAGTTTAAATTTAAAACTGCATAATTCTGTCACACTAAAGCACTGCTTGTGCGTGTTTTATACTATATGGAATCCGTCAACGAGGACACATCTTCTGCTTCTGGTAAATGAATGTGCAGCTGTAAGACCTTCGCCTGTGGGGCCTGCAATGGTAAATGTTGTATAACCCTCGCCGCCTGCACCGATTCCTGCATAGGAGGGGGCGTGTTTAACAAAGATTGTTGTTTCAACCGCTTTGGCAAATCTTGTAAGGTGGTCTATGTTTTTGGAGTGAATGTGAGCCGAGTGTCTATTGCCGTGTTCAGCCTTGCAAGCCTTTTGAATTGCTTCGTCAATGTCAGAAACCCTCACTATTGCAAGTATAGGCATCATGAGCTCTTCCTGCACAAAGGGGTGGGAGTCGTCTGTTTCGCATATTATAAGCTTGGTTCCCATTGGAGCTGTAATGCCGATAGCTTCAAGGAATTTATATGCATCTTTTCCTACCCATTTTTTGTTAATTGAATACTTGCCGTCTTTGTTTATAAGACACAGTTCAACGAGCTTTCTGATATCGTCACCCTTTACAAGGTAAGCACCGTGCTTTTGCATGTCTGCCATAAGGGCATCGGCAATATTTGCAAATGCAAAGCATTCCTTTTCTGCAATGCAGGGAAGGTTGTTATCAAAGCTTGCACCGCTTACTATATCCTTTGCCGCTTTGGCTATGTCGGCAGTATCGTCAACAATTACAGGGGGATTGCCTGCGCCTGCACCGATGGCTTTTTTGCCCGAAGAGAGCAGAGCTTTAACAACTCCGGGACCGCCTGTGGCAACGAGCATTCTCACTATGGGAGACTGCATCATTTCGTCCGAGGATTCCTTGGTGGGGTTCTCTACGGAAACCACTATATTTTCGGGGCCGCCTGCTTCAAGTACGGCACGGTTTACAAGGTCAACTGCATAGTTTGCGGTCATTTTTGCATTGGGGTGGGGGTTAAATACAACACCATTTCCGCCAGCTATCATACCCATAGAGTTACAAAGAACTGTTTCCGAGGGGTTGGTAGAGGGAGTGATGCTTCCTATAACGCCGTAGGGTGCCATTTCTATAAGGGTCATTCCGTCGTCGCCGGTCATTACAGACGGCTTAAGGTCCTCTGTACCGGGAGTTTTTTTGGCAACAAGCTGATGCTTGATTATTTTGTCATTAACATTGCCCATGCCGGTTTCTTTGACGCCGAGTACAGCCATTGCTTCAGCTTCTTCCAAAGTAAGTCGTCTTATGTTTTTAATCATTTCTTCTCTTTGTGCAACTGAGTATTTCTTAAGCTCGTTATATGCTTTATTTACAGCATCAAGAGCTTCGGACATTGAGGTGAACACGCCCTTTTTGTGCGATGTGTTTGCCTTTTTTATCTCGGAGCCTGTGTTTATTGATTTAATTACATTTGCAACTATTTCGCTGATATACTTTTCGTTATCCATTTTATCAAGGCCTTTCGTCGTGTATTTTAAAGTATTGATTTCCAAAGATTCTTATCAGGGCGGGGTATAACGGCACTGTCTAAGTACATACCCTCGTCCTTGATGCTTTCTCTTGCTTTTTCGATAGCGGCAGTTACAGCCGCTACCTCACCTGTAAGGAAAAGATACGACTTTCCACTCATACCCTTGGCAAGGCGGAGCTCTATGAGCTTAACTATTGCCGTCTTGGCGGCGATGTCTGCCGCAACTATCGCAGATGCCACCGAGAAGGTTTCCAAAACACCAAGTGCAGATACCTCGCCTGGGTCGGTAGATGCGTATATAGCGGGGAATATGTCCTCGTGAGGATTTCCGAGCACAAAGCTGTCTACAAGCTTTTGGGGGAATCTCTCTTTGGAGGCTTCTACCGAGGCTTTAACGGCACTTAGCTCGCCCGATATTATAACTATGTATTTGCCGGGGCACACCGTCATTGCTTCGATTATTTCCACATCGGCAGTTTTTGCCATTATGTCGGCGGCTTGTACACCGGTAGTTACATTAAAGTATTCAACCATTCCTAATGCTTTTGCCATGGAAGTCTTTCCTTTCAAATGCTTATTTTGCCGATATCGTTATGTATTTGTCTGTGATATCGGTTACAGTTCCGTTTATAGAGCTGTGCAGTGGCAGAGACAGGGAGTTTTCTTTTGCATCGGCAATTTTGTCTCCTACGGCAACCGTGTCGTTTACTTTAACACAAGGTACAGCGGGAGCACCAATTGACTGTGACAGAGAAATCTTTACTCTTTTTGTCTCTATGCTGTTATCGCAGAGGGGAGCGGGTACATTGTACTTTAATATATCCAATCTGCGTATTAATCTTGACATTGGGATTTGTCTGTAATTTCTTTCTTCTTTAGAACTTTGGGGTGCTTTAAGCTTTTCGGGTTTAATGCCGTTTTTCTTAAGCTTGGATTTATATATGCCAATGAGTGTGGCAGGGCTTAAGCCTTGCGGACACGCATACATCTCGCACAGTCCGCACTGTGAGCAGTATTGCGTATTTAAAAGTGTATCTGTATGTGCTACATTGGAAGTGAGCGACCTCATAAAGTCACTCGGATTAATGGGGTGCCCCAAGAGATTTCTGGGGCACATTTCAGTACAGGTTTTGCACTGGCAGCAAGCACTTAGTGCTCTTTTTACACTCATTGTTATTTTCTGATTTCGTTTGCTTATAAGGTAATGCTCCTTGGGCAGTACCAGTAGAGCGTTTGTTGTTTTGGTAACAGTATCGTTTTCGCACGCATTTCTGCCGGTCATTGGACCGCCTTGAATAAGGGCAGTGCTTTGGGCTGTTTTCCCCCCGCACATTTCTATAAGCTGCGAAAACTTAGTTCCTATGGGAACCTTGAAAGTTTTAGGACTCTTAACTTCGCCTGCTACGGTTACATACTTATGTGTTACATTTTTGTTTAGTTTAACGGCGTTATAGATGTTTAAAACAGTCTCAACATTGTATACGATAACGCCTACATCAATCGGAATCGCACCTGGTGGAACGATTTTTTCTGTAACATCATAGGTAAGAATCACTTCGTCGCCCGAGGGATACACTTCCTTTAACAGATGTATTCTTCCGTTTTTAATGTCCTTGATTTCAGACCTAACTGCGGTTAATGCTTCCTCGTATTCTTCCTTTATGCCTACGACAAACTCTCTGGCACCGAGAGTCTTTGCTATTAAAGACATGGTGCTTATTATCTCTTCGGAGTAGTTTGCAAGGAGCTGGCGGTGAACCTTGATAAGAGGTTCGCATTCTGCACAGTTTAATATAACAACTTCTGCGTTTGTATTAAGTTTTGCATATGCTGGGAAGCCGGCACCACCGGCACCGGCAATACCTGCATTTTGTATGATGTCTTTTAAGATAGCTATATCCATTTAAAATCAAAACTCCAATTCTGTGCCGGAATCCACAATGCCGACTATTGCGGCGTCGATAGGAGAGTTCTCCATGTTGCAGCCGATTCTTGCGGCACTTCCGGTAGCTACGAGAACAATTTCGCCAATACCTGCACCAACATTGTCCACAGCTACAAATCGTGACTGAGCCATGCCTTTGCAAGGCTCAATCACCATAAATTTACTTCCGACCAGATTTTCATTTTTTCTTGTTGATACGACGCTTCCTACTACTTTACCGATAATCACAATATCACCTCGTATTAAGATTAATGTAGGGGGTGGGATTATTTAAGTGTAGGAATAATCTTTTCAACATCTCCGTGAGGTCTGGGGATTACATGAGTTGCGATGATTTCGCCAAGTCTTGATGCATTTGACTGACCTGCTTCTACTGCAGATTTAACAGCACCTACATCGCCTCTTACCATAACGCTCACAAGACCGGAACCGATCTTTTCTGTGCCTACGAGCTGAACATTTGCAGCCTTGAGCATAGCGTCTGCAGCTTCGATTGCAGCAACTAAACCTCTTGTTTCAATAATACCTAATGCTTCTAATGACATTTTCTTTTCCTCCTTAACGGTATTGACAACTTCTGCTGTCTTAGTGGTTTTTTTCGTGGTTTTTGATGTAGCCATTTTGTATTCCGCCTTTAATTAGAATTTGGGGAGAATCTTTTCTACATCGTCATGGGGTCTGGGAATTACATGAACTGCGATGAGTTCTCCAAGTCTTGATGCTGTTGCAGCACCTGCTTCTGTTGCAGCCTTAACAGCTCCTACATCGCCTCTAACCATTACGGTTACAAGACCGGAACCGATTTTTTCAGTACCTACGAGAGATACCTCTGCTGCCTTAACCATTGCGTCTGCTGCCTCAACTGCTGCTGTTAAACCTCTAGTTTCAATCATTCCTAATGCTTCTTTTGCCATTGTTATATCCTCCTAAAATTTATTCATTAATAATAGCTATTTTAAGCCCCTTCATCTCAAGGTTGGTTCTGTGGGCTTCGTTGATTTGTGAAAGTGGGAATTTGTGTGTTATGAGCTTCTCAAGCGGAAGTCCGATTCCCTTAGCACGCTTTAAGAAATCAAATGTTGTTGCGTAGTCTCTTAAGGTGTATACCCATGAGCCTACTGTTGTGATTTCCTTAGCACATATATCAAAGTGCGGATTGATGGTAGCATCGCCGCCGTTGATAAAGAATCCAAGCTCGCAAAGTCCGCCGCCGTTGCGTATGAACTTGTAGATGTTGCTGTGAGCAACAGGTGAGCCTGTACACTGGAACGCAAAGTCTGCAAGATAGCCTCCGAGTGCTTCTTTAACACCTTCTGCAAGTGCCTCCTGACCTTTGAACTCAGTAAAGTTAACAGTTGCAGTAGCACCAAGCTCCTTTGCAAATTCAAGTCTTTTAGCCTGACCGTCTATTGCAACTATGTTTTCAATACCCATAGTTCTAAGGACAGCTATACATATAAGACCGATAGGTCCGCAGCCCTGAACCGCAACACGGGAATTGAATCTTAGTATTCCTGTTGTTTTGGCTCTTTCCACAGCGTGAATCAATACTGCCGATGGCTCAATTAAGATTCTCATGTCGAGACTTAAATCACTTACATTAAATACGGTAGAGCCGCCTCTTATAACGAGGTAGTCGGCAAACCAGCCGTTTAAGTGAACATCGTCATCGGGGAGAAGTCCGTATACATCTGCACCGCCGACATTTTGCTTGTTTAAGTCAAACATGGTAATATCGGGGTTGTCTTTAAAGATCATACAGGTTACAACCTTGTCGCCTACGGCAAGGGGCTTTCCTGCACTGTCTTTGGTTACATTTTTGCCCATTTTTACTATTTCGCCTGTTCCTTCGTGTCCGAGTACAAGCGGAATAAGTCCAAACGGGTCGCGTTTAAATTCGTGAGCATCAGTTCCGCAGATGCCGCAGCCCTCAACTTTAACTAAAATGTCATCATCGCCAAGCTCCGGAATAGGGAACTCTTTGATTTCGTAGTTTTCGAGCTTTGTGAGCATAGCCGCACGGCTCGTCTTGGGGATATCGCCGCTAAAGCTTGCCTTGGGTGCAGGTGAGTCTTGGTTCATACCTGCTAAAATCTGCTGAACAATAGCCTGAATTTGCTCTTGATTTACATCCATAGCTATTCTCCTTGTATTGTTATTTGTGTTTTCGCACACAATGCCTGTTGCACCAAATGGTAAATTGGCATTTAAAACGGCATCGTCTGCGTTTGCTTCGTAGATTATAAACTTGTGGTTTGTAGCTGTTATGGCACCCATTGAGTACAACACAGCCTTTAAACTTTTGGTAGTCTTTGCCGCCTTTAGCATCATATCACGCTGTTTTGCCGAAGCAAGATAGCCGCCGTTTTCCACAAGGTGATATATAAATTCGTCCTTTACTAGCGGGCTAACTGTGATTGTGATGTTTGAATTTATATCCGCTGTAAGCGTTCTGGCGTAAAGGTCAGGGTTATCCGAAACATTATATGTAGTATTTATGATAACTCCTCCCCAAAGACCTCAGCACCGAACCTGGCAAGATAGGTATCTTGTTCCTCGCTTCCGCCGCTTACACCGAGACCGCCGATTATTTCACCATTTCGCATCAAAGGCTCTCCGCCGCCGAATATTACGATTTTGCCGTCATTTGTATACTGGATACCATAGAGCGAATCGCCCGGCTTAGTTAGTCCCTTAAGAGTGCTTGTGGACATCTTTAGTGCAACCGATGTATAGGCTTTGTTTAGTGCTATGTCGTAGCTTGCAATGTAGGAGTCATCCATACATTCTATAATTACGGGTCTTGCGGCAGCATTTGATACTGCAACCACTGCTTTGACACCGATTCTTTCTGCTTCGTCCTCGATTTTCTTTACAAGCTTTTTCGCTAAATTAAGCGATATGTAGCTTTTGGAATAATCTTTTTTTGCTAAAGCAGATATATTAAGTACACTTTTTGTAACGGCATCGACCAAATCATTTAGTGTTTTGTCGTCCATAGTGTCACCCCGTGCTTATTTGCCGAGTTCTTCCATAACCTTTTTGGTTATAGCAGCGATAAGGTCTGCATCAGCAGAAGAAGAAGCACAGCTCTTTTCTACGCCCATGTTGCAGTTGTGGCAGTTCTGTGTGCCGGAGTGTGCATTGAGACAGATATCAGCGGGGTGCTTACCGGTCATGCCGAAAGCCTTTCTGACTTCATAGAGTCTCTTGACCTGTGTCTTGGATAACTCCTTGGGTCCGCCGAGAACCTTGGAATGATAGAGCAACTGTGCATAGAATTCAAGAGATTCCATCTTATGATAAGCCGAGAGAAGGCTGTCCGAGAAGGAGAGAGCACCGTGGTTAGCAAGAAGAACCGCATCAAAGTGCTGGAGGTACTTTTCTACTGCATCGGGGATTTCTTCGGTAGAGGGTGTACCGTAGTCAGCAATCGGAACGCAACCGAGAGCAATAACAGCTTCGGGCATGATGGGCTGAGTAAGCGGAATGCCTGCAATAGCGAAGCTTGTTGCATAAATCGGGTGAGCGTGTACAACAGACTTAACATCGGGTCTCTGCTTGTAAACTCTCATGTGCATCTTGATTTCGGAAGAAGGACGGAAGTTACCGTTTGCGGAGATTACCTTGCCTTCGCCGTCTACCTTGCAGATGTAGTCCGGTGTCATAAAGCCCTTACTTACGCCTGTGGGTGTACAGAGAAATTCGTTTTCGCCGATTTTAACGGAGATGTTACCGTCGTTGGAAGCAACCATTCCTCTGTCGTAAATTCTTTTACCGATTTCACAGATTTGTTTTTTGATTTCGTATTCGTTTACCATATCTATATCTCCTTATAAAAAATTTTAACCTATATTGTAATAATATCATATACGACACAAAGTGTCAATACAAAAATGTGGTTTTTTTACTTTTTATCTTTGTTTTTGTTGGTTTTAATTAAATCCAACCCAAATGTGCTTTAATTTCGTCAATGCCTTGGCTTGCAAGCGAGTTTACCCTAAAGATTTTTTTGCATCCGGCAAGTTTTAACCACTTTTCTGCGTTTTGAATATTTGCGTTTTTGTGGTCTATCTTTGTTATGATGCCGATTACTTCTTTGGTAGTCATGCAGGTTATGTTGGGGCTGTACAGAGAATAATCCTCGGTAGCACTAAGCAATAGCCCTATAACATCTGCCTCGTATGAGTAAATTGCAAGTGCAGTTCCAAAGTTTTTGGTTTGTATGTATTCACCCGGTGTATCTATAAGAAGCTCATCCATGCTTACAGACTGGGTTTTTTCGTACTCAATGGGTCTTTGGCGAAGTGCCTGTGTAAGAGTGGTCTTGCCGGCTTCGCTTCTGCCTATGAGCATCAGGCGTTTTTTCTTAATCATGTCTTTGTCACGGCGCACACTTCGTAGCCAAGGGTGTTTTGAGTGTAATCCCTCACAGCGTCAAATGCCGCCTGAACAGATGATACCGTACCTGTTATTATGAGGGTGCCGCTGAATCTGTCTACAAAACCAATTTCTGCACCCGATGCCTTTATTGCGATATCACCTGCGATTATTACTGTTTCGCTCGGCGATACCGTCATTACGCCGATAGCACCTTTGTTATAGTCCTCCGAGGTGTCTAGACCGAGCTTTTGGTAGAGTACATCGTCGGGATTTGCAATTATGTGCATCAGTGTTATCTGCTTGCCCGGTACTATTTCCTGAACTATTCTCATTTTGTCCTGAAGTGATAGTCTGTCCATTTTATTTCCTTTCTTCAGCCGCCGATTTGACACTTAAGTCCGCAGCTTTCAACCGCATTTTTAAGTTTTTGCATCGTATCGTCCGAGGGTGTAGTTATATGCCTTAATTCATAATTTCTGCCGAGGTAGGTGTATTTGTCCTCGCCGAGTCTGTGGTAAGGGAGCAGATGAAGCTCATTTACGCTTCCAAGACTCTTTGTAAACTCAGCTATATCCGTTATCTCCTCGACAGTGTCGTTAAATGTGGGTATTACGGGAACTCTTATTATAAGCTCATTTGCATTTTTGGCAATTTTCCGGGCGTTTTCCAGTATCAGCTCATTTGGCTGAGTGGTAAACTCTCTGTGCTTTTGGGAGTTTGTGTGCTTTATATCCATCAAAAACACATCTATATAGGGCAATAGCTTTTCTATAATTTCGTATTTGGCAAAGCCGGTTGATTCTATGGCAGTGCTGATGCCGTTTTCCTTTGCTGCTTTAAAGAGTGCAAGTGCAAATTCGCTTTGAAGCAAGGTTTCGCCTCCGGAAAGTGTTATCCCTCCGCCCGAACGGCGAAAGTAGGGGCGGTCTTTTAGAATATCTGTAATTACCTCGCCGACTGTCACATCTTTGCCTACGGTTTTGTTACCGTCCGGTGTGCTCATGTTCTCTATGTCATGAGATTGTGATTCGGGATTACAGCACCATTTACACCTTAGTGCACAACCCTTTAAAAACACAATTGTCCTTATTCCCGGGCCATCATGAACCGAAAACTTTTGTATATCAAATATTCTACCTTTTACATTATATATATCCATCAGAATCCACCTTGTTCTGTTCTCTTAATGATATCGTCCTGAAGCGATTTGGAAAGTGTTGTAAAGAGTGCGCTGTATCCCGCAACACGTACAACAAGGCTTCTGTACTTGTCGGGGTTTTTCTGTGCATCAAGAAGTGTTTCGCGGCTTACAACGTTGAACTGCATATGCATACCCTTCTGGTCAAAGTAACCTCTGATAAGGGCAACAAAGCTTTCAAGTCCGCTTGTTCCTTCAAGTGCCGAAGGATGGAACTTCATGTTAAAGAGCGTTCCGTTTGAGCAGATGCCGTGGTCGAGCTTTGCAACGGAGTTTGCAGAGGATGTAGGTCCGTGTGTGTCAAAGCCCGCAGAAGGAGATACACCGTCCGCAACGGGCTTATATGCATACCTTCCGTCAGGCGTTGCACCCGTCTGCGCACCCAGCGGAACATTTGCCGAAACAGGATAAAGACCTGCATGGAATATACCGCCTCTCGGGTTTTTGAAGGTCTGAACCGGTTTTGTATATGTATACGCCGCTTCTCTTGCTATTGCATCAACCTCGTCGATGTCGTTTCCGAATTTTTCGACTGCAAGTATCTGCTCGCGTATGTCGTTGTATTTGTTTCCTGCAGAGGGAGCAGCCGCCTTAACGGCTTCATATACTTTTGCAATATCTTCCTTGGAAAGCATCTTTCCGTTCTTTGCAATTTCAGCCACGGTCTTTTCGGTTATTTCCTTTACAAGAGCATCGTTCACTCCCATGTCAAGACCGAAGTTTGCATCAAGTGCTTCCTTAAGTTCGCACAGCGTAAATGCTTTCTTTTCGTAAACAAGCGTTTTTATTGCATAAAGTGCATCAGCAACGTTTGCTATACCGAAGCCCTGAGGACCCGTGAAGTTGTAAACTGCACCGCCTTGTTCGGGAGTTTTTCCGCGTGATATACAGTCGTCAATCATAGTTGCAAGATAGGGCAGGGGACAACGCTCTGCATGAGCAACGTCTATTGCGTTGCAGGCATTTGCCATGAGCGTTACCATGTATTCCATCTGCTTTGCAAATGTGTCAAAGAATGCATCATATGTTCTTAGCGTGTTAACGGGGCCTGTTGCAAGTCCAACCTGAACGCCCTTATCAACGCCTCCGGAGAAAACAAGCTCAAGAACTCTGCACATGTTAAAGAACGCCGCATCGTGCCAGCCCCATGTTTTGCCCGCCTTCTGCGGTTCAACACAGCCAATAATTCCGTAATCTCTCGCATCCTCGAGCGTAAGACCTCTCGACATGAGTGCAGGCACTATAATCTCGTCGTTGTAATATGCCGGAAGACCAATACCTGTTCTCGTAACAGTTGCCGCTTTAATTAAAAACTCATGCGGAGAACCGTTCCACACTCTTATCGAAAGAGACGGAGCCGGAAGCATAACGTGAAGTGTTGCTTCAAGGCACATGTAAGACAGCTCATTTGTTGCATCCCTGCCGTGTTTATCCTGCCCGCCTGCAATAAGATTCTGGAACAGACTGTAGCCTGCAAAGCCCTCGGCACTTGCCGCATCTCTGATTTTGCTGAAATCATTGAGCTTTATCCACACACAGTCAAGAAGTTCCTGTGCAAATTCCTTGGTAATTGCTCCGCTTTCAATATCCTTCTTATAAAATGGGTACATATACTGGTCAAAGCGTCCGGGAGAAATAGAGTGTCCGTTGGACTCGGTCTGTACAAGAAGCTGAACAAACCAGAAGCTCTGGCATGCTTCATAGAAGTTCTCTGCTCCGTTTTCGGGAACTCTTGAACAGTTGCGTGCAATTATTGCAAGCTCTGCACGTCTCTTTTCGTCCTTTTCCTTTTCAAGCATTTCAAGCGCAAGCTTTGCATAACGTCTTGCGTAGAAAATTGCCGCCTCACAGCTCATTTCTGCCGCTTCAAGGAATGCACGCTTTGTCACATAATCCGCATCGCCCACATTCTGACTTGCCATCTCATCGCGGATTTGCTTAAGAATGCCCTTGTAACCAATTTTCAGCACCTTGTCGTACTGAACGGTTACATGTCCCACACCGTTATAAAAATAGTTTCCGGGCGTGAAAATATTATGCTCCATCGCGGTTTTGGTTTCGGGAGCAAGATAATTTGTTGCAAGTTCGCTTGTTGTCTTTCCGTCCCAATATTTGAAAACGTCATGGAGAGTACGTTTGGTTTCCTCGGAAATGTGAAACGCATCGGCGCTTCTTGTTTCCATTGTGTCAAACTCGTCCTCTATCCATTTAAAGGAAAATTCAGGAAATATCTGACAGCTTCTGGATTTTTTTGTTGCAGCACCTACAACAAGCTCCTCGTCTCTGATTGTTATCGGTATGTATTCGAGAATGTTTTTGAAAGCCTTGGCACGTCTTATCACCATCGGCTCTCCTTCTGTCGACATATAGGACTGCGTCAAAAGAACCGCTCTGTCTGCCTCAACCTGCGGTTTTTCACGGAACAGGTTTTCCTTCAATCTGTCTATTCTTTCACTTTTTACAATACTGTCCGAATATCTTTTTTCCATGGTTTTCACCTCTGAAATGTATTTTGCTGTATATAACAATTTCCGATTTTACGGGATTTACATTTATTCATTTCAATTATAGTATACATATTTATGTTTGTCAATAGATTCCACACAAAAAAATGTTAATTTATGTGGTTTTTTGCAAGGTTTGTGTTTGTTTTGGTTATTTACCCTTTCTTTTACAAAACAACAGCTGCAGCAAAACACTGCAGCTGAAATATATATCATTCGTAATCGTATTCGGTAAGCATAACCTTTTTCCAGGTTTTCTGTCCGTCTTCAATATAGAAGGTTTCAAAACTGTAAGGAGTGATTTCCGTTTCAAGCGGTGCTGTCAGCACGTCGCCCGTGAGCTTGACGTTTGTCTTCTTTCCCTCAGTTTCATAGATTCTGACAACAAGTCCTTTTCCGTCCTCGCTTCTCTTGAGTGCGGAAATGATAACGTTATCTTCACTCACATTCACACCTGCATACAACTTATCCGCAAGCTTTCCGCTGTGCCAGTTTTCAATGATATTTGTAAGAGGCTTATTAAGTACACGTGCAGCCTTTATTACCTCTGAGTTGCTGTCACCGAAAGGCATAACCACATATTTAAACTCTCTTATACCTTGTTCGGTGTAATCGGACTCATCACTTCTCGGACCGCCGTGGTCACCGTAAACAGGGCTTCTGAGAACCGTGTGGTAAAGCGTGCCGTCCTTAACGGAAGAAGAATACGTATCGCTGTTGCAAATTGCGTATCCTGTATTGTCGCCCTTAACACCAAACCAGGTAAGACCGGGCTCTTCCTCGCCGTCTGCAGGACGCTCAATGATTCCGAAAGGTATTTCGTATACCGCCTTGGGATTTTCCACATCAAAAGGCCATTTGAGCTTTAACAGCTTGTGCTTTTCATGCCAGTCAACACTTGCTCTGACTTCAAGCTTCGGACTGTTCGAGTAAAGCGTAAAGTACTGCGTAAGTGTAGAATTGTTGTATCTGCTTACCACCTTTACCGTGGCTCTTACAGGTCCTTTTTCGATTATTTTCACTTCCGCATCCGAGAAACGTGCCATTTCATCCGTAAAGAAGTTCTTTGCATGGCTCCATGTGTCGTGATAATATTCGTCTATAACCACAGGAACTGCCGCCTTGCCCTTTATGATTTCCTTTTCTGCTTTCTTATCAAAGAAAGAGGAGATAAAGCCTGAGTAGTTTTCAAACTTTATATGCCAGTAATCGTTTTCAAGGTTAATTGTAGAACAGCCGTGTGCATGCTTCCAGCCGTAGCTGTCGTATGCCTTAACATCGCTTTCCTCGGGTTTGAAGCCTTCTTCGGGATCGGTTTTTGCACCTACAAGATAGTAAACCGCATATCCGAGTGCGGGAACATTTGCCATAAAAGCAATGTCAGGTCTGTTATAGCATTCCTTTGACGAGGAACGAACAAGCTGCCAAGGTACGGCGTTGCCGTTGCTGTCAAGAACACCAACCGCCCTTTCATTTACCTGAACACACTGTTGCACAGGGAATGAATGCGGGTTGAACACAAACACGGGAATCCCCTTTTCCTTGTCGCCCGATGTATCAACAGCCCAGGAAATTGTCTGGAGTGCGTTATTTTCCGCAACCATCGCAACCTCAAGAGCAGAGCCATACATATACTTTGTGTCGTCATATGCTTCTTTTATGCAGCAACCGTCCATAATATCATGGAAGTGCATAAAGCAAACGTTATTCCATGCCTCTTCAAATTTCTTTGCATTATACTTCTTTGAGCAAAGTCTTCTCGCAAGTACGGAAAATCCCTCTGCCGCAACAAGCTCGCATTCGCTTCTTCTTATGCCGTTCTTGATTGATGAAACTGCAGCATAACAGCCGGCAGCGTGATGCTGGAGGTCGCCGGCATAACCGGGAATGCTTTTGTTTTCTTCACGAACACGGTCAAAGAAATCAAGTAATGTAGAAAAATGGGTTTCACATTCAGGATGAGCCTTTGCATATTCCTTCAGAAGCTCGATATGGCGGATGGTCGGACCTCCGCCGTGGTTTCCCACACCGTAGAACAGAGGAATTATATCCATGTTCAGCTTTTGTGTCTCTGTGAGATATTTAATTCTCTCCTCGAGCTTTTCCGGTTCGTCAAACTTAAAACAGTACGGGTCAAGAATACGGTACGTAAGAACGCTTGAGCCGTCTGCAGACGTCCAGTTGAAAACATCGGAATCGAGATTGTTTTCCTCAGGCGACGGACGCATAAATATATACTGGTCCATGCCGCTCTTCTTTAAAATCTGCGGAAGATTGGCGTTGTGGCCGAACGAGTCAACGTTATAGCCGACCTTTGCCGTTGTGCCGAAGTTTTCCTTGAAATATCTCTGAGAATAAAGTGTTTGTCTTGCAAAGCCTTCTCCCGAAGGAAGGTTGCAGTCGGGCTGAACGTGCCATCCGCCGACAATAATAAATCTGCCTTCCTTTACACGCATTTTTATTTCTTCAAACATATCGCTGTCGAATTCCTCAATCCAACGGTACACGGATGCCGAGGAACAAACGAACTTAAATTCAGGAAACTCCTTCATTCTGTCAAGTGCAGAGCGCACGGTCGCCTTAGCTTCTGCGGAACCCTCCTGCCATCTCCACTGCCAAACAGGGTCAAGGTGTGCGTTTCCCACAAAGTATAATTTGGGCATTTTTATACCTCCAATATCACCGAAATTTGTGGTTTATAGTATTATTGTACCATATTTTTTTATATTGTAAAGTGTAAAAATCAGCAAAAGAGTTAAGATAATACACTATGCTTTGACGTTTTGGCTGCGCTATCGGGCGAAAAGCAGCAAAAACACGTAAGCCTCAAACACGGCTTGTAACTCCTTGCTGACAGGTATAACGGGATACTAAAGTCATTCAAACTTCAAGCGTAACAACAATGAAACGCAGTGTGACATTGAAGTTGTTTAAACTTCAATGTCTCTGTTCAAAAAATCTTTGCTTACTTTCTTCTAAGAAAGTAATAAGAGGACACCCGCAGGTATCCTCTGTATATTCTGTATTACTGCTGTAAAAGCTCAAACTTGTAACCAACGCCCCAGACAGTCTTAAGCATCCACTTGTCCGAAACGCCCTCAAGCTTTTCGCGAAGACGCTTAACGTGTACGTCAACTGTTCTTGAGTCACCGAGGTAGTCAAAGCCCCAAACCTTATCAAGAAGCTGGTCACGGGTGAATACGCGGTTGTAGTTTGAAGTAAGGAAGTAGAGAAGCTCAAGTTCCTTAGGTGGAATGTCAACAGCCTTGCCTGCAAGCTTAAGCTCATACTTCTGAAGGCTGATTTCAAGATTGTCAAACTTGATAACCTCGCTGTCGTCGTTGTCATGTCCGGAGTAGCGGCGAAGAACAGCCTTTACTCTTGCGGAAACCTCCTTCATGTCGAAGGGCTTTGTGATAAAGTCGTCAGCACCAAGCTCAAGTCCGAGCACCTTGTCGAACACATCTCCCTTTGCCGTTACCATGATAATCGGCTTTGAAGACATTTCTCTGATTTCGCGGCATACCTGCCAGCCGTCTTTTCTCGGCATCATGATGTCAAGCAAAACAAGGTCAGGCTCATATATCTTGAAGGCAGAAAGCGCCTTTATGCCGTCGTTTGCAGTTACAATTTCATAACCTTCGTTTTCCAGATAAAGCTTAAGAAGGTCGCAGATGTTTGTATCGTCGTCTGCAATTAATATTTTAAGTCCCATCTTCTTTTCCTCCTTGGTTTTTAAGCCCCGTTTGTTCTCAGATTGTTTAAATAAACACATCTTTATGTTAATTATATTCCAAAACACTTACATTTGGGTGAACAAACAGTAAAGTATATATGTATTTTCTGTTTACTTAAGAGGAAAATATTGTGAAAACGTCTGTTATGAAAAAAACTCCGCTATAAGCTCCTCGGCGCTCTTACTTTTCATAGCGGTTTTTCCCTTGCTGTGAGAAACGGCATATCTTACCGACGGAAGCAAAGCAGACAGTCTTTTGGCGGAAACGTGAGCATCGCACGGAAGATTCATAATGAGCGCACCCGAGCAAAAACCGGCAAATGCTCTCGAGGGAAACACTTGCGAGCAATCCTCTGTTTTTCCGTTATCAATATCTCCTGCACCGAGTACACCCGTAAAAAAGTTTGCGTCCTTGTCAATAATAGCTCTTGTAATGTCGGGAATAACGTCGCACGGTCTGAAGCCCTCACAGCCAACGGTTATTACAAGGTCGGAAACAGAACACATATGCCGCAGCTTTCTTGCGGTAAGTGATATTTTTTCTGACGGAGAAATGCAGGAGTAGCAGCCCGAAACGCAAAAGCCCTCGTCCTTGAGTAAGCGTATAAGCTTTCCGGCACAGCAAATTGCGCTTGACAGCTCAAGTGCGTTTTCACCCGAGCAAACAAACGACGCGTTCGGCAAATCATTCATATTTATCATTCCTTTCACATATTTACAGTAAAATTATACATATACGCATGTGTTCTTTTCAAGCATAATCGCTCGACGCAATACGACCTGCGTTTTGCCTTATGCACGGAATATGACATTCATATACATACACCGCTTATACACGACAGAGTATTTTCGCGTTTTGCCGAGAAAACCGCGATAAAATCCTTCACAGCCGTTATCTGATTCATATCAAGCGGTGTTTTATTATATATAATGTTAAATATTTCAATGTTTTTACAACAAATACCCTTGCAAAAGTGCGTGTTTTGTGGTATTATTATTGAGTTAAAATATACTCGGAGGAAAAACATGAAATCACGCGAAGCTCATTTTAACAAAAAGATATTCGCTCTGCTTCTTGAAAAGGCAAAAGGAGAGCGTTCAACGCGCACCTTTGCAGAACAGTGCGGAATCAGCTACGTTCAGCTTCACAAGCTTGAAAAGTGCGCCCAGGAAAATCCTCCCGGTTTAAAACTTCTCACAAAGCTTGCCGAAAACAGCGAGGGCGGTATTGAGCTTGAGGATTTCCTCTTTGCTTCGGGACACGACCTTGAAAGCATCCGACAAAATGAAAAGCCGCGAAAAAGTGCGGACATTCAGAGCATGTTTGAAAAGCTCTCCACAGGTCAGCAAAAAACCGTATATGATTTTGCCGACTATCTTTTGAATTACAAGAAGTAAAACAACCTTTAAGGAGTAATAAAGACCATGACAATTCAGAAACCAAAGGGAACACTTGACATTCTTCCCGAGGAAACCGCCATATGGCACAAAATCGAAGAGGTTATAAGAACCTGCACTCAAAAGGCGGGCTTTGAAGAAATCCGCATCCCGACCTTTGAAAGCGCTTCGCTTTACAGACGCGGTGTCGGAAACACAACCGACATTGTTCAGAAAGAGATGTTTACTCTCAATGATCGCGAGGGAGAGGAGTTTTGCCTTCGTCCCGAAGGAACGGCAGGCGTTGTAAGAAGCGTTATAGAAAACGGACTTTTCAACGAGCCTATGCCCTTAAAGCTCTACTACCTCGGTCCGTTCTTCCGCTATGAAAAGCCGCAGGCAGGAAGAACGCGAGAGTTTTATCAGTTCGGTATAGAAATGTTCGGCGCTGAGGGCGCTCTTGCAGATGCATCGGTTATCGCGCTTGCAAACAACGTGCTCGAAGAGCTTGACATCGGTGCGACACTTCACATAAATTCCATAGGCTGCCCGAACTGCAGACCGAAATACCACGACGATTTGCGTGATTATTTCATGGCTCACGAAGAGGAGCTTTGTCCTACCTGCAAGGAGAGATTAAAGACAAATCCGCTTCGCATTCTCGACTGCAAGAGTCCGATATGCAAGGAAATAGCTCTCGGCGCACCGAAAACCGTTGACTGCCTGTGCGAAGACTGCAAAGGACATTTTGACACACTTAAAAGTGCACTTGACGCACTTGAAATAAAGTATGAAATCAACCCCATGATTGTCCGCGGACTTGACTATTATGTAAAGACTGTATTTGAGTTCATTTCGGACGACATAGGTGCACAAAGCACCGTCTGCGGCGGCGGACGCTATGACGGACTCGTTGAAGAGCTGTCAGGTCCCAAGCTCTGCGGTATCGGCTTTGGCATGGGTCTTACAAGAATAATTCTTGCAATGAAGTCAAAAGCGCAAAAGGGAGAATATGCTCTTCCCGAAAATGCAAAACCCGTTCTTTATATTGCACCCATGGGAGAAAAGGCTGCACTTTACGCCCTCTCAAAATGTGAAGCTCTCAGAAAGAAGGGCATTTACGCCGAGTGCGACATTGTTTCAAGAAGCCTGAAAGCTCAGATGAAATATGCAGACAAAATAGGCGCTCAATATGCACTTGTTGTAGGCGACAATGAGCTTGAAACAGGGGAAGCACTCCTTAAAAACATGCGTGACAGAGATGACACAAAGACCATTAAGCTCGAAACGCTTGAAAACGAGTTTTAATTTGACGATAATACAGAAAGGAAGTATGCAAAATGGCAGAATTCTTAGGTAATACAAAAAGAACAGACTACTGTGGAGAAGTAAGAGACGGACATATAGGCAAAAATGTCACCGTTATGGGCTGGGTTCAGAAAACCCGTGACCTCGGAGCTCTGTGCTTTATAGACCTTCGCGACAGAACAGGCATTCTTCAGCTTGCCTTTGACGAAAATACCGACAAGGCGGTAATGGAAAAAGCAAGAAGTGCAAGAAGCGAATATGTTATTGCCGCAAGCGGTGTTGTTCGCGAAAGATCCAGCAAAAACGAAACCATCCCAACAGGTCATGTTGAGGTGTATGTAGAAGAAATAAAAATTCTCGGGGAAAGTCAGACTCCTCCCTTTGAAATAGTGGAAAACTGCAAGTCAAACGAGGAGCTTCGCTTAAAGCACCGTTACCTCGACCTTCGTCGTCCCGACATCTTAAACAACATTCTTATACGTCACAAAATAACAAAAATCACACGTGACTACTTTGATGAAAACGGCTTTATTGAAATCGAAACCCCTATGCTTATAAGAAGCACTCCCGAGGGTGCACGCGACTATCTCGTTCCAAGCCGTGTCCACAAGGGCTCGTTCTACGCTCTTCCTCAGTCGCCTCAGCTCTACAAGCAGCTTTGTATGGTTGCAGGCTTTGACAGATACATGCAGATAGCACGCTGCTTCAGAGATGAAGACCTGAGAGCTGACCGTCAGCCTGAATTTACACAGATTGACCTTGAAATGAGCTTTGTTGAAATGGAAGACGTGCTCAGCATAGGCGAGGGCTTCATGAAGAGAATTTTCAAAGAGGTTCTCGACATTGACCTTCCGCTTCCGCTTCCGAGACTTACCTACAAGGAAGCAATGGAAAGATACGGATCGGATAAACCCGACACACGTTACGGCATGGAAATCTTCGACCTTTCCGACGTTGTAAAGGACTGCGGCTTCGGCGTATTCACGGGTGCAATCTCAGGCGGCGGCTCTGTAAGAGCAATCAAGGCAGATAATGCTGTTTCGGTTCTTACAAGAAAAGAAGTTGACAAGCTTACCGAATATGTCAAGGGTATCGGCGGCAAGGGTCTTGCATGGATAAGATACACTCCCGAAGGAATAGCATCCTCCTTTGCAAAGTTCATGACAGAGGATGAAATGAACGCAATTGCTCAGAAAGCAGGTGCTAAAGAGGGCGACGTTGTTCTCATAATCGCAGACACCAACAACAACAAAATTCTATCCCAGCTCGGCTCTCTCAGAACCGAGGTTTCAAACAAGCTCGGCGTTGAAAAGAAGGGCTACAATCTCCTCTGGATTACCGAGTTCCCGTTCTTTGAATACGATGAGGAAAGCGGTGAATGGCTTGCAATGCACCATCCCTTTACTTCTCCTCTTGACGAGTGCCTTGAATATCTTGAAACAGACAAGGGTAAAGTTCGTGCAAAGGCATACGACCTTGTACTCAACGGCATTGAGCTTTCAAGCGGCTCAATAAGAATTACAAATCCTGAGCTTCAGAACAGAATATTTACACTTCTCGGTCTTTCCGATGAAGAAATCCAGGAAAAGTTCGGCTTCCTTACAACCGCATTCAAGTACGGCGCTCCTCCTCACGGTGGTATGGGAATTGGTCTTGACAGACTTGTAATGCAGCTTCTCGGAGCTGAGAGCCTCAGAGACGTTATCGCGTTCCCGAAGGTTCAGAATGCGTCTGAGCTTATGACAATGTGTCCTGCTCCCGTTGATGCAAAAACACTTTCGGAGCTTGGTATTGAACACACAAAAAAAGCAGAAGAATAAGTTTTATAATATAAAAAGCAGTAAATAATCGAAATATGTGCTGAATTTTACATTTTTTTGTGCGCTTTTTTACATTGACAGAATGGCAGAGGTAGTTTACAATATATGTAAACTACCTCTATTTTTTATTCAAGGAGATATCAGCCATGTCTAAAACTTATTACACAAAGCCTGCCGAATACTGGATAGAAGGCCAGCCCATCGGTAACGGTAGACTCGGCGCCATGGTGTGCGGCGGCGTGAAAAACGAAAAGATTACAATAAACGACGACACTCTATGGTCCGGTCATCCGAGAGTTTCTCTTAAAGAGGGTGCATACGAGGCTTACTGCGATGCTAAAAAACTCGTTTTTGAGGGAAATTACCACGATGCACATATGCATCTTGCTCAGAACTTTCTTGACGAACCCGTAGCACACTATCTTCTGTTCGGAGACATGGATATTGAGTTTGAAGGAAGTGAAGAGTTTTCCGACTACGGCAGAACTTTAGACCTTGACAATGCCGTTGTTACAGTAGCTTACACGCAGAACGGTACAAGATTTACACGTGAGTATTTCTGCTCAAACCCTGCAGACGCCCTTGTTATAAAGCTGACTGCCGACAAACCCGGCAAAATAAGCTTTAAAGCAAATATTTCAACACCCATGAAAGGACAAACGGGCGAAAAAGACGGATACTTGTATTTTGATGGTATCTGTCCCGATTACATAAATGTAGCAGACAACACCTACAGCTATCCAGAAGAACCCGAAAAGCAGGGCATTTCATTCCGCGGAGGTTTTAGAATAAAAGCTGAGGGCGGAACAGTAGAAAGCTCAAAGGACGGAATAGCCATAAAGAACGCAGACAGCGCAGTTATTGTTTTCTCCGTGTTCTCAAACTTCAACGGCTACAACAAGCTTCCCTCCATAGACGGCAGAGAATACATAAATGTAGCAGAAAACACAATCAACAAAGTTCTCTCAGACGGGTATGAAAAGGTAAAGAGTGAGCATATTTCCGATTACACAACGCTTTACAACAGAGTAAAACTCGACCTCGGAACAAGCGGCAGAGAAGACATGCCGACAGACGAGCGTCTTGGAAAGCACGCTGAAGACCATTCCGATATCAGCCTTTACACGCTCATGTTCGACTTCGGAAGATATCTTACAATTGCCGGCTCCCGTGAAGGCTCTCAGGCAATGAATCTCCAAGGTATATGGAACAACTTAATGACTCCTCCCTGGCGCTCAGACTATACAGTAAACATAAACACAGAAATGAACTACTGGCCAACTCTCGGAATCAATCTCCAGGAATGCTTTGTACCCATGATAGATCTTTGCAAAAAGGTAAGCAAAACAGGAATCGAAATCGCAAAGCACTACTACCGCGCAAACGGCTTTGTGCTTCACCACAACACAGACCTTTGGGGCAACGCAGGTCCTATGCCTGCAAATCCCGTATGGGGATTCTGGAACGGCGGCTCGGGCTGGCTGTGCAGAAACCTTTTTGACTACTACGAATATACGCTTGATAAGGATTTCCTTCGCGACACCTGCTATCCGATAATCAAAGAAGCTGCTCGCTATTATCTTGATATTCTCTGCGAAAGAGGTGACGGACACAAATCCATATGTCCCGCAACCTCACCGGAAAACATGTTCACACAGGCAGACGGACAGGGCTCTGGTGTTGCAAAGTACACAACCATGTCCGACTGTATCGCATACGATTTATTCAAGAACTGCCTTACCTCAATAGAAGATCTCGGCATTTGCGACTATGATTTCAAGAAGGCTCTCGAAGAAGCAATTGAGTCTATGGACCCGATGCGTATAGGCAAGGACGGCAGACTTCTTGAGTGGACGGAGGATGTAACCGAAAGCGCCCCTCAGCACCGTCATCTCTCTCACATATATCCGCTTCATCCCGCTCATCTTATCACAAAAGAAAAAACCCCCGAGCTTGTAGACGCTTGTCTTAAAACACTCGAGGTTCGCGGTGATGACGGAACGGGCTGGAGTCTTGGCTGGAAAATAAATGTCTGGGCAAGACTTGATGACGGAAACCACGCAAAAACTCTTATGGATATGCAGCTTCGTCCTGTATACGATGCGCTTGCAACAACTTACTCTAAAGGCGGCGGCACATTTATCAGCCTGCTTGACGCTCATCCGCCGTTCCAGATTGACGGAAACTTCGGTTTTGTAAGCGGCGTTCTTGAAATGCTTGCAGACGTAAGAAACGGTAAGCTTGTTCTGCTTCCTGCACTTCCCGATGAGTGGAAGAATGGAAGTATCAAGGGTATGCGTGTAAGAGGCGGAAAAATCATTGACATTACCTGGGAAAACGGAAAGGTCAAGGATTTTAAAGAATATTCCGCACAGTAAAACTCAACTGCATATTAAAAGGCGTGTGTCCGAAAAGACACACGCCTTGCTTTGTAATTTCATTTTATCAAATTCCGCAATCCTATGTATTCTCCGTTTGCAACAACGTAAAGCTCCGCAAATTCCACGCCGATTTGATTGAGGAAGGTTGTAAGCATTGTTGCCGCTGCCTTGTCAGAAATCGATAAATTCTTGTTGCCGTTAGGATGATTATGCGCAACGGCAATTCTTGCCGCATTTCTTATCAGTGCAAGCTGCGCAATCTTTCTCATATCCAGTTCTGCAGAATCGAAAGAGCCTTCGGCAATTTTCTCAACAGAAATTATTCTGTCCTTTGCATCAAGCAGTAGAATTTCTATGTTTTCCGTCTTGCAGTCCTTTAACCGCTCAACAAACAAGTCACCCATACTCTCATATGTCATAACTGCTTTCTTATCTATGGGTTTAGCGGAAATACGGGAATAAACATCTCTTAAAAAACCAAGGAAAATTGCGCTTTTTTCTCCAAGTCCCGAAATCTGAGACAATTCCTCAGACGATGCTTCAAGCACATTTTTCAGCGAGCCAAACTTTGAAAGCAGCTCATGTGCAAGCGGATTTGTGTTAACAACAGGAATTGAATAGAACAGCAGCATCTCCAGAATTTCATGCTCCTGAAGGCTTGATATTCCGTTCTCAACATATCGGCTGCGAAGCCGTTCACGGTGGTGTTTGTGTGGGTTGTCTTTTGTGTTTGCCATGATGTCACCTTTGATGAAATTAGGAATTAGAAATTAGGAGTTGGAAATGCACATTGCGTATGTTCCTTGCTGAAAACCACCTTTTAACAACCTCGTTTTCGGCTTCTGCACGAATAAAACGTTTTTGTGAAATTGATGTTGTTAAAAATCAATGTTTAGCTTCTTGAGGAAGTATTGTGAAATTGAAGTTGTTAAAAATTAATGTTTGGCTTCTTGAGGAAGTATTGTGAAATTGAAGTTGTTAAAAATTAATGTTTGGCTTCTTGAGGAAGTATTGTGAAATTGAAGTTGTTCAAACTTCAATTTCACCAATCAAAAATTTTTGCTAAGCTTTTTTTAAAAATCGTCGTTGTCGCAGTTGTGCCAGACGTTGGTAACGTCGTCATTTTCGTCAAACATATCAAGAAGCTTTGTCATGTTTTTGATGGCATCCTCGTCAGTAAGAGTTACATAGTTTGCAGGAACTTTGGACTGCTCTGCCGAAATAAACTTGTAGCCCTTTTCGGTGAGCGCTTCGGTGACAGCCGAGAATTCAGACGGGTCTGTTGTAACCTCAAAAATTCCGTCTTCTCCGGAAATGTCGTCGGCACCCGCTTCAAGAGCATCCTCCATGAGCTTTTCTTCGTCAATACCCTCTCCGTCAATGGCAATAACACCCTTGTCGGAGAACATGTATGATACACAGCCTGTCTGACCGAGATTTCCGCCAAATTTGTCAAAATAATGCCTCATGTCTGCACCCGTTCTGTTTCTGTTGTCGGTGGTTGTTTCAACAATAACCGCAACGCCGCTCGGTCCGTAACCTTCGTATACGATAACCTCGTAGTTAACGGAGCCGTCCGCACCGGATGCTTTTTTGATGGTACGCTCAATATTGTCGTTAGGCACATTGTTAGCCTTAGCCTTTGCAATAAGGTCACGAAGCTTTGTGTTGGAAACGGGGTCGGGACCGCCGTCGCGTACTGCCATTGCTATTTCCTTACCGATTTTTGTAAATACCTTTGCACGCTGAAGGTCGGTTTTTTCCTTCTTGTGCATAATGTTTTTCCATTTGGAATGTCCGGACATGATTATTTCTCCTTGTATTTGAAAATAAATTTATAAACTAAATATTCTTGGGTCTCTTAAGACCAATAAGCTTCAAACCATTATTTAAAACTATACTTGTTGCCTTGACAAGAGCGACACGTGTGTTCTTTACCTTTTCGTCCTCGGCACGAAGTACGGGACAGTCGTGATAGAAGCGGTTGAAGTCCGCACACACGTCAAGCAGGTATCTTGCAATGACAGACGGCTCAAGATCACTCCTTGCTTGCTCTACCTTTTCGGGAAATGCTTTAAGTGTTTTTATAAGAGCAGACTCTGTGTCATCCGTAAGACAAAGCTCGCCATTGCCGTCTATACCCTCAGCCGCCGCCTTTTCGAGAATACCAAAGCAGCGTGCATATGTGTACTGAACATAAGGACCTGTGTTTCCGTCGAAGTTCAAAACCTCGTCCCACATGAAGTTTACGTCCTTTATGCGGTTGTTTGAAAGGTCGTGGAACACAACAGCACCCACACCCACAGCACTTGCAACTTCTTCTTTGTCTGCAAGATCAGGGTTTTTCTGATTTATAATCTCAAGCGTCTTTTCGGTTGCAATTCTGAAGATGTCTTCAAGCAAAACAACGTTACCTGTTCTTGTTGCAAGCTTTGCACCCTCAATGCTTACCGTACCAAACGGAACATGAACCAAATCCTTTGCCCAATCATAGCCCATCATGCCAATAACCTTGAAAAACTGTGCAAAATGAAGGCTCTGTCCTGCACTCGTTACATAAATACACTTGTCAAAGTCGTATGTTTCCTTACGGTATATGGCAGCCGCAATATCGCGGGTTGCATATATTGTCGAGCCGTCAGACTTGAGTATAAGGCAGGGAGGCATATCGTATTCGTCAAGCTTTACGATTTCTGCACCCTCGTCAACTGTCAGAAGCTTTTTGTCTCTAAGTTCATTAACTACGCGGTCTGTTTTATCAAAATAAAAGCTTTCGCCGTTCCAGGATTCAAAATCTGCGCCAATAAGACTATAGGTTTTCTTATATTCATTAATTGAAATCTCAATAAACCATTTCCACAGAGCAAGACATTCTTCGTCGCCGTTTTCCATGGCAGTAAACGCTGCTCTTGCTTCGTCTTCAAGTGCAGGGTTTTCTTCAGCTTCCTTGTGGAATTTTACATAAATTTCGGTAAGAGCGTCAATTCCGCCCTCCTCGATTTTTTCCTTGCTGCCCCATTTTTTATAGGCAACAATAAGCTTTCCAAACTGAGTGCCCCAGTCACCGAGATGGTTTACGCCTACGCATTCATATCCGCAGAACTTGTGGAGATTCTTAATCGACTGACCGATAACGGTTGAGCGAAGGTGTCCGATATGGAAAGGCTTTGCAACATTTGGAGACGAATAGTCTATAACAATTGTCTTTCCCTTTCCAACCTCGGAGGAACCGTAGTTTTCATTTTCGGCAATCGCACAAAGCTCAGATGCAAGAGAGCCTTTTCCTATAAAGAAATTGAGGTATCCGTTTACGCTCTCGATTTTTTCAAAAAGACCTGTTATTTCACTGTCCGCACAAAGCATTTCCTTAAAGGAATCCGCAATCATCGGCGGCGCTTTACGAAGAACTCTCGATAGCTTAAAGCAAGGCAGAGCAAGGTCACCCATTTTTTTGTCGGCAGGATATTCAAGCATTCCTGCGATTTCCTCAACACTCTGGTCGGGAATTGCACTTTTGAGCTTTTCTGCAATAATTATTTTTTCATTCATTTTAAAGACCTCTGTAAAAAAGTGGATTTGCGTTAAGTTATTCTGCACTTACGGTTGTGCCCGAAGGAACAACTGCAATATAGGATTTTCCCGGGTTGATAAGAAGAGGAGTTGTGCCGTCTTCTTCATAAAGTGTATAAGAACTTGTTCTGGACTGCTTTTTCCATACAATGTTCTTCATAACTCCGTTTGAAGCGTATTTTCCCTCGCCGCTTCCGAAAAAGTCAACTGCGATACATCCGAGTGCATCGCCTCTTATCTGATACTGCTTACATTCAAGGGTTATAACGTTTTCAAAAGCAAGCTGCTCGCCTGTTCCACCATCTATATGAGCTTTATCATACTGGCTCTTCAGGTATTTTCCTGTTGCTTCATCATATTCAAAAGTAGAAAGTGCATACGGGTCGTTATCAAGTGCAAGCGAAAAAGGAACTCTTATGCTCTTTGCACTTCTTCCCTCAAATTCGGTTTCAACATCATAAAACGCCAGCGGCTGCTGTGCAGAGCTTTCGGTGCGATAACCCTTCTGGGCAATGTTTTTTGCAAGACCTTCGCCCGTAATCATAAGTGTATGTTCGCTTGCCATAGTCTTTCGGCGTTCTGCACTTCTGTAGAAGTTGCCAAGGTACATACCGTCTATGTTTTCGGTTTTTCTCTGTGCAAGTGTTGCTGTTGCATAGGTGCTTCCGCCGCAATGAACATAAATTGCATCATGTGCATCGGACAAATCAATATAATAGTCTCTCGCCGAACGTATTGAGCCTGTCTCAGGTAAGCTTTCATAATCCTGATAAAGTGCCATAAGACGGGTAATTCCGCCTTCTTCAAGAACCTCATAAACAATGTCTGCCTTTGAAATTGCCATCTGAGGCATTGCAAGATGTATGTTGTTTATCATAATTGCAACAGGTCTGTTGCCGACAAGCTCCTGCGTTGTTTCTTCACCTGTAAGGGGATTTACAAACTCGGGCTTTTCGGGAAGATCGGCGTTCTCCTCGTTATTCTCATCCTCAGCCTCAGGCTCCGCATCCTTCTCAGTCTCGGCATCGTCTATAACCTTTACGGTTTCATCGTTAAAATCCTCGTTTTTCTTTTTACAGCCTGCACCGAAAATAACCGTTGTCGCAAGCAGTGCACAAACAATTGCTTTAACTTTCATTTCAATTCCATCCTTTCAATTGTTCAATTATATTCTTTCAAGAAGCTCTTTAGCTATATCGTCATATGCCGCAGCGCCTTTAGAGTGCTTATCGTAGTATTTTACAGGCATACCGTGGCTGGGCGCCTCTGAGAGCCGCACATTTCTCGGCACGGGAGTTCTGAAGATTTTTCCCGGCAGATATTTTTTGATTTCCTCAAGCACCTGCAATGACAAATTCAGTCGTCCATCAAACATCGTAAGCACAACCCCCGTTAGCGTCAGCGACGGATTATACTTTTTTCGCACAATCGAAAGCGTCTGCATAAGCTGGGAAAGTCCCTCAAGTGCAAAATATTCACACTGCATCGGAACAATCACGCCGTCTGTCGCACAAAGTGCGTTTATCGTAAGAAGTCCGAGTGCCGGAGGACAGTCGATAAATATGTAATCGTAATCAGGTCTTAACATATCAAGCGCCGTTTTGAGCTTTGCTTCTCGTCTTTGCTCATCGGCAATCTCAAGCTCTGCGCCTGCAAGGCTCATAGATGCAGGAAGCACATCAAGTCTTTCAAACTCGGTCTTTACTACCGCCTCATACGGATTTGCTCCCAGCAACACATCATATGCCGTGACGTTTGCGTGTTTATCTGCACCAACTCCACTTGTAGCATTTCCCTGCGGGTCAAAATCGCACAAAAGCACACGTTTTCCGCATTCTGCAACCGCGCTTGCAATATTTACAGCACTCGTTGTTTTACCAACTCCGCCTTTCTGATTGGCAAAGGCGATTATCGTACATTTATTCATATTACTCTATTCCTTCACAAAAATTACGTCTGAACACAAATATACGCATATATTATACCACACAATCCCGCATTTGTCTACCCGCTTTTTGAAAAAAGCCACGCTTTCTTGAAAGAAAGCTTAGCAAAGAACTTTCCATCGGTGAAATTGATGTTTAAACAACATCACGCTTTTTGAAAAAAGCTTAGCAAAAACTTTTAAACGGTGAAATTGACGTTTGAACAACATCAATTTCAGAATTGCTCAATCAGTGCAGCTTTGCCATCTTACAAGTAATCGCCGTAAGCTATGAGAGCCGGAAGAAAAGACCGAACAGGTTTGAGATGATGGGTAGACTTTTTAAAAAAGTAAGATAGAAAGGCGTCGGCGATAAGGGAGAGATAACTAAGAGAACCGTAGGTGCTCTTAGTCGCATCTTTTGGTTCATTTTCTGGGCGAACAGAAAATGAACGCTCTCGGCAGAGTGAAAAGCCATAAACTTGGATTATGACTCTCCGGCGATAGCCGCGATGTAAACTGTCTTCACGTCAGTGGATAACATAGCAAAAACCGCAGCCTTTCGACTGCGGTTTAAAAAAGCATTTTTTATTTATGCAAGCTAAATTACTTAACTTCAACAGTTGCGCCTGCAGCGGTGAGCTGTTCCTTAAGCTTGTCAGCTTCTTCCTTGGATGCGCCTTCCTTGAGAGTCTTAGGAGTGGACTCAACGAGTTCCTTAGCTTCCTTAAGGCCGAGACCTGTGATTTCACGAACAACCTTGATAACGTTGAGCTTGGATGCACCTGCATCTGTGAGAACAACGTCAAATTCTGTCTTTTCTTCAGCTGCTGCGCCGCCTGCTGCGGGAGCTGCTGCACCTGCAACTGCAACGGGAGCTGCGGATACGCCGAATTCTTCTTCGAGTGCCTTTACGAGATCTGCGAGTTCAAGTATTGTGAGACCCTTGATTTCTTCAAGAATCTGGAGAGACTTTTCTGTAGCCATTTTAAATTACCTCCGATGATTTTAAATTTAATTTTTTATTACAGGGATTTTTTATTAAGCCGCCCTGCTTTGGCTTATTCTGCAGCAGCTTCTTCTGCTACGCCGCCGTCTTTGTCGATCTTTGCCTGGAGTACGTAAGCAAGTCCGTAGAGAGGACCCTGAATGCTTCCGAGAATCTTTCCGATAAGAACTTCCTTTGAAGGAATCTTGGAAAGAGCTTCAACTTCAGCAGCTTCCATAACCTGGCCGTCCATCATACCTACCTTAACCTTGAAGGTATCGTTTTCTTCTGCAAACTTGCAGAGAACCTTCGCGGGTGCAAGCGGATCCTCATTGCTGAGTGCGAATGCGGTCATGCCTTCGAGGTAAGGATCGAATCCTTCGATACCTGCGATTTCAGCCGCTCTCTTGATGTAGGTATTCTTGATAACGGTGTACTCAACGCCTGCCTTACGGAGTTCAGCTCTGAGAGCAGTGTCCTTATCAACAGTGATGCCGCAGTAGTCAACGATAACACCGCTCTTTGCGGCCTTCATCTTTTCTGCAAGATCATTAACGAGTTTTTCCTTCTGTTCAAGAATCTTTGCGCTTGGCATATGTTTCACCTCCCAAAATAAAAAATGCCCTTTTCGACCATAGAAAAAGGACAATGTACGGGAGAATACAAATCAAATTATATTCTTTTAATTACATCTTCCTCGACAGGCGGACTTTGCATTTAAAATCCGTTAGAGTGAGAGCCTCACCACCTGTTTTCTCAGGTCAACACACGGATTATATCACGCATTGTCCGCTTTGTCAAGGGTTTTTTGAAATTTTTTTAGATTTTATAAGTTTAATAGCTTAATGTCAAATCTGCCATTCTGTTTGAAATAGCCCAAATTGAAGATTTCACCAGGATGATTCTTTGACCATGTTTCGGCAACCGTTTTCAATTCTTCTGCTGTAATTAAGAGAATTTGTGTGTCATTATTCAAAGCGAAATCGACACATTCCTGAATACTTTGTTGAGTAAAATCAGGAGCAATAACCATGAACACAGCAACATCTTTGTCGGATGTTTTTATATAACGTTCAAATTGATTGATATGGTCTTTAAGGTTGACTGCTGTTTCTTTTGACTTGTTGTCCCACATGATATATTTATCTTTGAAAGACAATTTGCCGTCCGGATGTTCTGATCCGGTTAGTGTTAAAGGTTTATTGAGCAATAATTTTTCAAAAATATAATTTGTTGCATCTTCAAACAAATGCTCGCACTGCAAATCTTTTTCTATTACATTATTTGCCCTTAAATTTTTCAAATCTCTGTTTGCAAGCTGATTATAAAAAGCAAGAAGTTTTTCTCTTTCATCTTCGGTTTTTATTTCAATTTTTCGCATTGAGTCGTAGTATTCAAGAATTCTTTCAATTAAAGAACTTTTATTACCAGAAACACTAAGTCCAATGTCCGAACACCAATTTGTAAGCATCGTTACATCTAACCCATCTCGAGGAGAGAAACCACCAATAAGGTTGGAAGGCTGAATAGATTTCAATATAACTTCTTTTAGTTCACTTATTGTGGGATTGTTTGATATTTCAATTTTAGCCTTTTCCAAATATTGGTTTGCCTTTTCAATAATATCTATAAGATATTGTTTTTTAGTCTTTTTAATAACATAATCAGTCAATTTTTCATATCCATATGAACGAATTTCAATATTATAGTACTGACGAATACATTTTGCTATATCATCAGGTATCATATCACACATAACACCATCAGAATTCCTTATTGAAACAATCAAGCCTTTTGTTTGAAGAATCTTTCGTGTGTCCTCAATGTCATCGTATGTATGAAGCGCATTTCCGAGCATAGGAAATCTTCCGGATTTTGCATCCAGCATATGGAATTCTTTTATGGATATGGATAGATATTTTCTTAATGTTTCTAACAAATTCTTTTCATCTACAGATATGTCGTCATTATGTGCCCACGCTGCATCAAGCATGTGTTTAAACAAGGCAAAATCTTTTGACATTTTTGATATTTCGAAGTTATTAGATTCATCTATAATGCTTTTCTCGTAATTGAGGATTGCAGTATCGGTGTCTTTTGTTGGAGAAATAAAATCATCCTGGTTCAACAGATAATCACGCAAGAGAATCGGAGCAATGATACGTACCGCCCTATTTGAATCAAGCTTTATTTCTTCTAATCTATTAGATATATTTTCGTAGGAGGTATACTGTTGGGCGGTTTTTTTCAAAAACTCAATAATTTCTCCAAGCTCTAAACGCCTATAGTCGGCAACATATGCAGAAGCTACTCTTTTGGCAATAGAAATGTTGGGTATTTGTTCTACAAATTTTAAAAAATCCATTATATACCACTCCTTTATAAAATTATAACATTTTTAGTTGAAAATGTCAAACATATGTGATTGGGTTAACTATACAACCCCAGAACTTTTTCTGCATACTCCCTGAACTGCACCACAACATTTTCGGGTGTCACAACCCTTGCCTTATCCCCGAACGAGAACAGCCAACCAAAGAAATGGTCACTTACAACAATATCGCTGTGAACATAGAATTTGCCCTCATTTTCGCTGTCACGCATAAGCACGTCCTTGCCAAATCTGTCAATAACCGCACCGCAAAGGCTCTCGTCAAACTCCATGCACACTCGCACCTGCTGCCCGCCAAACATCGAAAACACTTTTCCTGCGTATTTTTCAACGTCAAGCTCTCTGAAAACCTCTTTTCCTTGGCGGATGTTTCGTGTCACCGTAATGTCTATCATTTTGTCCACGCGGTAATGACGGATTTTTTCTATGTTGTTGTCAAATCCTATCAGATAATAGTTTTCGTCATCCCAGTTGAGTGCAAACGGGCTTACGCTGTACAGCTTTCCGTCGTGTCTAAGAACACGTTCTTTCTTGCGGTTGTATTCAAAATAATGAAACGTTATCGCTTTGTCGTTGTTTATTGCATTATGTATTTTGTCAACATTGTAGTAAATACTCTCGTTCATTGACTTGATTCTGTTGCTGAGAAGCACCTGACGGGAGAGCGCCGCATTTTCATATGTACTGCAGAGAGAACCCAGCTTTTTTATAAGCTCTGCCGACTTTTTCTGCGTTATAAACCTTGAGCCTTGAACCGCATCAACAAGAAGTTTCAATTCCGAAACCTCAAAGGTACGCGAAGCAAGATAATAGCCGACAGTCCTGTTTTTTCTCACAGAAAGAATATCTGCTCCAAACAGCTTTAGCTGTTCAAAATCATCATACAGGCTTTTTCTCTCCGCCTTAATACTCTTAGAATCAAGGTACGACACAATGTCCTCAACCGTTACCGTATGCTCCTCATCCGAATGTGTTTCAAGATATTTCATTATGTATAGAAGCTTTGATTTCTGCATGGGCGATTTCGGCATGGTCAGTCCTCCTTTGATTAAAAACTATTTCTGCACAAGTAGAGCACTCGTCTTGCTTTTTCTGCAAGGTCGTACTGTCTGCGTGCGTTTTCATTTGCTTTTACATGAGCTGCTTTTCCGGCGATTATTATGTTTCTGTTTTTGCGTGTTTCGGAAAGTAACTTTTGCCCTGTTTCATTCATTGCAAGAACCCTTGTAAATGCGACACTTTCTTTAAGATACTTTTTATCAACACCGAAAAGGCTGAAAAGCAACATTCTTCTTGCCTTGGCGTCAGTTGTTCCTTTGTTTGAAAGAGCCTCCGAAAGTGCGTCATAGCTCTCGGTGCTCACTGCGTTTTTTACTATCGCATGATGAACTCCGCCCGACACCTCAGCAATACCCTTTAGTTCGTCAGGAGTTTTCATCGACAGGCAAAGCTTTAAAAACTCGTAAAAGCCGTTGTCATCTGTGAAATAATCGCAAAAGTCCGTTTCGTACGGCAGGTATGCACTCACTTCATTGAGCTTTGCGTCTTTTATATTTTTTCTTATATACGAGCTTGATGCAAATTTGTCATCCTTAGACAATCTCGGAGTACTGCGCTTTATTGCTATAGGCGTCATCGGTTTTGACAAAGCAAGGTTTGCTCTTATGTATTCCACGGCAAGAATGTCGTTTGGATTTTCAAGAACACAGGCAAATTTTTCTCCAAACTGCTCTCTGACAAATTTACTTCTCGCCCTTGCGTAGCTAAGCGATGGGTCAAAAGACATTTCGTTTCTTACATTTTTATCAAAAGCTTTTTCAGAGATTATCTGAGAAACTCTGCACAAAAGCTCAATATCCGCACATTCCGAGCCAAAAGCAAAAGAAGAGCAAAGTCCGCTTTTTGAAAGGATTTCAATGCCTGCCCTTGCAAAGCCTTCCGCACTCATGCTTGAAAACGGAAACGGCAACTCAAGCACAACGTCCGCACCGTTTTTAACAGCATTCTGTGCACGCTTTTCTTTGTCCGAAAATGCGCACTCGCCTCTTTGAACAAAATCTCCGCTCATAACACACACCGCGGCATCAAAACGTCTTTTCACTTGTTCAAGCTGAAAGGCATGACCCGTATGAAACGGGTTGTATTCACATATGATACCGCACGATGTCATAAAAGCACCTCATTTTCTACTATTTTTAAAAAGCATATCAAACAAATACGATTTTAACACAATTTTTCCGCTTTTGTCAGGCTCGCCATCTTCAAGAATTGCGATTTCGTTGTCCGAAAAGCCGTATTCCGACAAGCACTTTTTATCTGTCGAAACGGTTCTTGAAGCATAAGACGTGCAAAGCGGCGGATACAGCACGCACCACCAGTTTTTTCCTTTTCCTTCTCCGATAATAACCCTTAGCGACAGATATTCTCCCGCCGGAAGTGTAAACTCCTCATAACGTCTTACAGGATAAAGTTCGTAATCAAACTTGGTACTCACCGTATAATCAAAGCCTTCCTGCTCTACAACCTTTCTTGCCGCCTTTTCAAGAAGCAATTTGTTTTCACGGCATATTTTCTCTGCATCGAAAATATTCTCGCATCCGTCAAACAAAGCTGCGCTCTCAATTATAAGCGCATCACGAACCTTTCGCTTAAGGTTCTGGTCGCTGTCGCTGTCGGACGACGCTATAACATGAAGCCGTATAAGCCTTTGGGAAATGTTTTCTGCACAAAGCTCGCCTTTAACCGTAAACGCCGACAAAAACGCTGCTGTTATAAGTACCAGGAAACAAAGGTACACCGCACCTTCGCGAAACAATTTTTTAAGCTTTATGTTATTCATGGCAATTCCTCCCATAACAAGAGTTTTGCCGTAAATTTATTTGTTATTCAGTTGTTTTAACTCTTAAATATATTCAAACCCTCTGAAGAATAAGCCTCTATCTTTAAGCACAGCCCTGCATTTTTGCATATCCTTTTCACTGTCAAAAAGTCCGAATACCGCCGAACCGCTTCCCGACATACGTGCTCCCATTGCTCCGTGTAAAAGCAGTTCTTTGCGAAGTGTTTCTATTTCGGGAAGCCTTGCTACACATATTTCTTCAAAATCATTTACAAGAAGCTGTGAAGCCTTTTTCACATCCCTCTCAGACAGAGCATCTTTCATAAGTAATGACGCATTTTTCGAATAGTCGTCACCATGCATTTCGTCATACAGCTTATATATGCCCTTTGTCGACAGGTTTTCGTTCGGCTTTGCAACAAGGCAGAAAACTCCAGAAAGAGAGGCTATGTCCGTCATCACCTCGCCGCGTCCCGAGCAAAGACAAGCGGTATGACGTTTAAGACAAAACGGCACATCGCTTCCGAGAGACGCTGCAATCGAATGAAGCTCATCTTTTGTGAAAACTCCAAGGCTTTCCTGCAGCATATCAAGCACCGCTGCACCGTCCGCACTTCCTCCTGCAAGACCGGCTCCCGTCGGCATTACTTTTTCTATATGGATTTTTGCGCCAAAGCTTTCATGTCCCTTTTCAACAGCCTTTTCTCTGTAGAGCACAAACGCCTTGTATGCAAGGTTATCCTCGTTTGCGCATACTTTTTCCGAGCACGAAAACTCAAGCTCACCGGTATTTGTCAATTCAAGAGAAACCTCATCCCCGACAGGAATTTTGTGCATAACTGACAGCAAATCGTGAAACCCGTCAGCACGTTTTGTTCCGAGGATTTCAAGCGTCAGATTTATTTTTGCAAAAGCCGTGATCTTCAAGCTGATATCTCCTTTAATCCGATAAATATTAAAGACCGACGCCAAAGAAGCGCCGGTCGCACATTTGTCATATTAGAATTCCAATACAAATATACAGCACCGGACACAGCACCATAATACTGTCAAACCTGTCAAGCACACCGCCGTGGCCGGGAAAAAGCTTTCCGTAGTCCTTTATACCGTAGCTGCGTTTTATGGCAGATGCAAGCAAATCGCCAATCTGCGAAAGCACCGAAAGGCACAGTCCGAAAATTGCAAAAGCAACGTAATTCACTTGTATATCCGATACACTTGTGAGAACCTTTGCATATACAAGAAACGCAATAACACAGAAAACAATTCCGCCGACAGCACCCTCAACAGTCTTTTTTGGACTGACACGAGGTATCAGCTTGTGCTT
Organism: Eubacteriales bacterium; assembly: GCA_045540015.1. GTDB lineage: Bacteria > Bacillota > Clostridia > Oscillospirales > CAG-382 > UMGS1387. Next base: position 29,898 of record JAZQGP010000014.1, on the reverse strand, counting down.
TCCGAAGAAAACACCCGTAAAATACGCAAACGTGTCCGTTATCCATGCCGCAACAAATACAAGCAGGTAAAAATACTGTCCCACTGTATTTCCGTCTGCGTCCGCAATATAGCGAAGCTGAAGAAGACATGTAAAGCAGATTATAACATACGCCGTAGTCGTAAACGCCGTTGAAACTGACTGCGTATCAATGCTGTCTGCCGTGAACACGGAAACAACAAGCATATAAAACAGCAGTCCAGAAAGCATCACAGGAAGCGACTGCATTCCGACAAAATGAGCGCAAAGAGGACACGCCGCCGAAATTATCAGCGCCGGAACTGAAAGTATTCTTGTTTTGAGTTTGCCTACACAGCCCAGCATTTCCCATGTGCCAAAAACCGACAGCAGGCTGCAAAAGGCAATGTAAACCCATGTTCCCGAAAGCAGGAACACGCAAATCATAGCGAGAACAAGAGCTATTCCCGTCAAAATTCTCTGCTTCATATTTTTGATTGGTGACATAAAAGTTTAAACAACTTTCATGTCACATTCCATTCTTTAATATACAAAAATTTGATTTCTCATTCTGCCTGACGGCAGGAAGTCATAAACTGTATTTGCAGTTTTCCACTGCCGTGGGGCGTTACTCTTTCTATTGATAATGGTCGGCTATCGCCGAGGTGGGCATAAACCAAATTTGTAGCTTTCCACTGCCGTGGAGGCCCTACTTTTCTGCTTGTGCAGATAAGTAGGCAAAAGAGCACCCATAAGGACACCTACGGTTTCCTTATGTATTCTTCCCTTGTCGCCGACGCCTTTCTATCTTACTTTTTTTAAAAGTTTATTCCTCATCTTAAACCTGTTTGGTCTTTCAGCCCGGCTTCCATAGCTTACGGCGATTACTTGTAAGATGGCAAAGCTGCACTGATTGAGCAATTCTGAAATTGATGTTGTTCAAACGTCAATTTCACCGTTTAAAAGTTTTTGCTAAGCTTTTTTCAAAAAGCGTGATGTTGTTCAAACGTCAATTTCACCAATGAAAAGTTCTTTGCCAAGCTTTCTTTCAAGAAAGCGGTTAGACGGTCATGATTTCTTTTTTCTTGGTATCGGCTGCTGCATCGGCAAGCTTTGCATACTTGTCGGTTACATCCTGGATGAGCTTTTCGGACGCCTTCTGCTCGTCCTCAGTCATTTCGCCGTTCTTCTTCATGTCCTTACACTTGTCGTTTGCATCGCGGCGGATATTTCTGATAGCAACCTTGCATTCCTCGGTAAGCTTTTCAACCTTCTTTGAAAGCTCTTTTCTTCTTTCTTCTGTAGGCTGAGGGAATGAAAGACGGATAACCTTGCCGTCGTTCTGAGGTGTAATTCCGAGGTCGGAAGCAAGAATTGCCTTTTCAATATCCTTTAAAATGCTTGCATCCCAAGGAGAGATAACAAGTGTTCTGGGGTCTGGCATTTTAACGCCTGCAACCTGGTTTACGGGCATGCTGCTGCCACAGTAATCTACAAGAACTCTGTCAAGCACTGCCGCACTTGCACGTCCTGCACTGATTGAACCGAATTCTGTTTCAAGACTTGCAACGGATTTGCTCATTTTTTCTTCATAAGGCTTTGTGTCAATTTTCATAGGTATATCCTCCGTTTTGTATAATTATAGTTTATTTGTATTTAACCAAGAGAAACCATTGTTCCGATTTTCTCACCGTTTACTGCGCGGTAGATGTTCTCCGGATCGTTAAGACCGAACAGCAGAAGCGGCAAATTGTTGTCGCGTCCGAAAGCGGATGCAGTACTGTCTATAACCGTCAGGTCGTGATGTATGATTTCGTCATAAGTAATGCTGTCAACCTTTTTGGCATTCGGATCTTTTTTCGGGTCAGCCGTGTAAACGCCGTCTACATTCTTTGCAAAGAGAACGATTTCTGCTCCTATTTCGGCAGCTCTTAAAACCGCTGCCGTGTCGGTTGAGAAATAGGGATTTCCCGAGCCGCAGCCTATTATAACAACTCTGCCCTTATCCATGTGGGAAACCGCCTTGTTTCTGATATAAGGCTCTGCCACCTGATTCATCTGAAGGGCTGTCATTGTTCTTGTTTCAATGCCGTTTTCCTCAAACACAGACTGAACTGCAAGAGAATTTATAACAGTTGCAAGCATTCCCATATGGTCTGCTCTTGTTCTGTTGATCTTCTTTCCTGCACCGCGCCAGATGTTGCCGCCGCCGATAACAATTCCAAATGAAACTCCTTCACTTGTGCAACGCTTAATCTGCTTTGCTATAGTATCTACAAAATCAAAATCAATAATTCCGTCCTTGCTGCCGTTCATCAGTGCTTCGCCCGAAAGCTTTAGAAGCACTCTCTTATACTTTGGCATAATCATTCCCCTTTGCACATTTTTAATTTGTTAAATTGAAGTCTAAACGACTTCAATTTAACATTTATTCTATGATGTTCAGCTTTAACTGATATATTCTACCATATTTATGCGCATATTGCAAGCAATTTTTTAATCAACATCATAAAATGCTATGATTACTCATCTTGGTTTTTGCTTTTCAAAAACTCGTCAAGCTGTTTTTGAGTCGGCAAAGACGAAAAAGCTCCCTGCTTTGTTACAACATAAGCACCGACACAGTTCGCATATTCACACGCCTCAAAAATGTCCTCGCCGTTGTCAAGATACCTGTGCGTAAGTGCCGCGGTAAATGCATCACCTGCCGCCGTTGTGTCAACAGCTCTGCCTATTTCAACGGGGGCTATATGTCTGCAATGTGTTCCGTCATATACAAAGCAGCCTCTCTCTCCAAGCTTTATAACAACATACTTTGTCTGTACCATTGAACAGATTGCAATTGCCGCACGAAGACAACTGTCTGCACCAAGCGGCTTTATGCCTGTAATAATTTCAGTTTCGGTTTCATTGGGAGAGAATACCTCAAGCGGAGCAAGCGACGAATAAGGATAATCGCTTCTTGCTGGACCTGCATCAAGAAATATCTTTGCTCCCTGATTATAAGCCATTTTCGTTGCGGAAACAACTGTGGCAAAATCAATCTCAAGCTGTATGAGAAGTGCGTCGGGATAACAGGTGAACGCTTCTTCAATATCTATCTCCGACAAAAGCGCATTTGCACCGGGATATACAACAATCCTGTTGTGCCCTGTATGTTCAACCATAACAACCGCAAGACCTGTCTGAGCTGTTTTGTCGCGGAAAACAAATCGCGTGTCAATTCCCTCTGCTTTGTATTTGTCGTGAAGCTGGGATGCATAGCCGTCGTTTCCGACTCTTGTGCAGAATACAACATCCGCACCCAGGCGTGCTGCCGCAACCGCGCTGTTTGCGCCCTTTCCACCGGGAACAAACGCATATGTGTCGTTTGAAATGAGAGTTTCTCCTGGCTGAGGAACTCTCGGCATACGGCTTACAAAATCAATGTTTGATGAGCCTATGGCAAGTATTCTTTTCTTCATTACCGCATCACCTCATATGCTTACTTTTTTCCACCAATTATAATAACATATTTTTTCATTTTCGTCAACAGTTTACCTCACACAAAAAGACCGCATGATAAATTTCATACGGTCTATGTTTACAATATTAATTACTGCCTGTATTGTAGCTGTTATTATGCTGCGGGTTTATAAGTAACATACTTTGCATTTGCAAGAGTTAAATCCTTGATTGCAGCAGAGCCTTCAGGAACATGTACTGTGGGCTTGCTTTCAAAGAACGCTTTTGAGTCAACTGTTTCAAGAGAACCTGAGAATGTGATGTTTGCAACGGTGCTGTCTGCAAATGCATAGTAAGCAACATGCTTTACTTCGTCGCCGAACACTGCATCCGATGTGCTGTTGTACTTGAGAAGCACGCCGTCACCTACGATAACTGCTGTATCTGTAAGCGCAGAGTACCACGGAATTTCAAAGAAAATGTCGGAGAATGCCATATAGCCGATGCTGTTTACGTTCGCACCTATGTTGAGCTCAGAAAGAGTCTCACAGCCGTAGAACGCACGGCTTCCTATTGAAAGAAGGCTTTCGGGGAGCTTTATGCTCTTCATTGCCTTGCAGTTCTGGAAGGCAGCGTCGCCTATTGTTTCAATTCCTTCTTCAATAACAACACTCTCAACGGTTTCATTGTCAAAAAATGCTCCGGCAGAAATGCCTGTAACTGCAAATTCCTGAATCACTTTTTTTGTAGGAACCTTGGATGACTTTCTTGTCTTCTTTTCGTCTGCTTCGGTCTTTGGGAGCGCTGCAATTTCTTCTTCGGTGAGCGCGACATCAACAACAGCGGAAATAACGGCAGGAACAGTAACCTCTGTTTCCTCTCCTATGTAACTTGTAATAACCGCAGTACCTTCTGTCTTGTCAAGGTCATATTCAAAGGGGATGGGGTCTACCTCGGGAACCTGTTCTTCAACCACTTCTTCGACCGGTGCTTCTTCTACCTTCTCTTTTTTGTTACAGGAAGTGAGAAAACCTGCACAAATAAGCGAAACACAAAGTAATGCGGTAAGTAATTTTTTCATAACGATTTTGCTCCTTTATGCCATAATGTTACAGTTTAACTGATATACACGAGTAGTATAGCACAAAAAAATGTGTTTTTCAAGTGTTATTTTCAGATTTATTATTGTTTACAAATTCTCTTATGTATTAATTATCCGGCATCTACACATATTTTTTTCAGAAAAGTATAGCACAATTCAAAAAAATGTGGTACAATAGTATGTTAAGATAGGTAATTATTTTTCGAAAGGACATGAAAGATGCTTTCCGACATCACTTTGGGGCAATATTTCCCCGGAAACTCGATTATTCACCGCTTTGACCCGCGGTTTAAAATTATAGCAATCATATTCTACATTGTCGGCATTTTCAGTGCAAACAGCCTGATTGCGTATTCCGCTGTGGTTTTACAGACGCTGCTTATTATAGCTGCTTCACGGCTTAACGTAAAGGTCATATTAAAAAGTCTTAAGCCCATTGTGTTTATTCTTGCTTTTACGGTGCTTGCGAACCTGTTTCTGACATCGGGCGAGACTCCTCTTGTGCATATAGGCTTTATAAAGATTTATCCCGAAGGAATTCTTTATGCTTTACTCATGGCACTGCGCATAATATGCCTTATTCTTGGCACCTTCGTGCTTCTGACCTACACAACAACGCCCGTTTCCCTGACAGATGCAATAGAGCGCCTGCTCTCACCGTTTGCAAAAATCGGTCTTCCCGTACACGAATTTTCCATGATGATGACAATAGCGCTGCGTTTTATCCCGACACTTATTGAGGAAACACAAAAGATAATAAACGCCCAGAAGGCAAGAGGTGCTGACTTTGAAAGCGGAAGTCTTGTAAGACGAGCAAAAGCGCTTGTGCCAATACTCATTCCGCTGTTTGTTTCAGCCTTCCGCAGAGCAGACGAGCTTGCGTCAGCCATGGAGTGCCGTCTTTACAGAGGCGGTGAAGGAAGAACACGCATGAAAACCATGAAGGCATCAGGAGAGGATTTTGCTGTTCTTTTGTTTTTTGCCCTGTATGCCGCGCTTATTATCGCTTCGCGATTTGTTTTAGAGGCAGTTATATGAGTAAAAACAAAAACATCGCCTTGCATCTTATGTATGACGGCGGAAAATTCCACGGCTGGCAGGTTCAACCAAACGCAAAAAGCGTGCAAAGCACAATTCAGGACGCACTCGAAGCCGTTCTCGGCTTTCGCCCCGATGTCAGCGGCTGTTCACGCACGGATGCAGGCGTTCATGCCAACAATTACGTTTGCCACATTTCCTCTGACAATGTCTGCATCCCTACAGACAAGCTTCCCAAAGCGTTAAACTTTCACCTAAGATCAAGCGGTTTGTGCGTAAAAAGCTGTCAGGAAAAAGACGCGGATTTTCACGCACGCTATTCATGTCTCGGCAAGGAATACATCTACAAAATCTGGAACAACGACTATGTAAACCCTTTTCTTGAGGGCTATGCATTGTTTTATCCGCAGTTTATTGACACGGAAAAGTTTTCGTATCTTTGCGGAGAATTTGAGGGAACTTGCGATTTTCGTGCATTCATGTCAAAAGGCTCAAAAAACGAGGAAAACACCATAAGAACCGTAAAATATTTCCGAGTTGAAAAAGACAGCGACGGGCTTATTACAATTTCCGTCTGTGCCGACGGATTTCTCTACAACATGGTGCGAATCATGGTCGGAACCTACCTTGACTGTATAAGAAACGATGCGCCCGAGGGTACGGTACGAGCAATAATTGAAAGCCTTGACCGAAAAAATGCAGGCGATACAGCACCTGCACACGGACTGTATCTCAACAAAATATTCTATTGATAAAAACATAAGGAGAGCATGCGAATATGTCACAGTATATGGCTTTATACAGAAAATGGCGCCCGTCGGTTTTTGCGGACGTTATCGGACAGGAGCATATCACAAAGGTTCTGCAAAGCGAGGTAATGCAGGGCAGTGTTTCGCACGCATATCTTTTCTGCGGCTCACGCGGAACAGGAAAAACCACCTGTGCAAAAATTCTTGCACGTGCAGTAAGCTGCGAGAATCCGCAAAACGGTGACCCGTGCGGAAAATGCGAGCGCTGTCTTGCCGCGGAAAACAGCTTTGACATAACCGAAATGGATGCAGCATCAAACAACGGCGTTGACAACATAAGAGAGCTTCGCGAAAAAATAAGCTTTATGCCGATTGAGCTGAAAAAGCGCGTTTACATCATAGACGAGGTTCATATGCTCTCAGACAGTGCCTTCAACGCACTTCTCAAAACCCTTGAAGAGCCTCCGTCTCATGTTATGTTCATACTCGCAACCACAGAGCTTAACAAAATTCCCGCAACAATTCTCTCACGCTGTAAGCGTTTTGATTTTCACAGAATAAGTCCCGAGGATATGCTCCCACGTCTTCGTCACATAAGCGACAGTGAGAACATCGGAATCGAAACGGATGCACTTCGCCTTATCGCAACTCTTGCAACGGGTGCTATGCGTGATGCGCTTTCAATGCTTGAACTGTTTGTGGGACAAAGCGGTGTTGACGCAGAAAAAGCATCCAAAGTTCTCGGCGTTGTCGGAAACGCATCGGTTCTTTCGGTGCTGCGTGCAATTGCAGACAAAAACGCTTCACTTGCTCTTGAAGAAATATCAAATGCCTACAACGCAAGCAAGGACATGAGCGTTCTCTGTAGCGAGCTTGGCGAAATGTTCCGCAATCTCCTCATTATGAAATACGCGAGTAGCTCCGTTTCGTTCCTTATAGATTCCGGCAAAGACGTTATCGACACGCTTCGCGACATAGAGTCAAAATTCACACCCGAATATCTGCTTTACGCAACAGAAATCGTCGAGCAAACTCAAAACAAGCTCATGCAAAACGGGCTTTCGCGCAGAACCCTTATCGAGCTCATGATAATGCGTCTTTGCGACTGCCGGCTGAGTACAAGCTCCGAAGCACTTGCAGCACGTATTTCTGCACTTGAAACAAACGGAGTGAAAGCATCTTCCGCGCCTGCAAAACAGCAGACCGTCGAAAAACATCCCAAACAGAACACTCCTTCCGAAAGCTCTGACAGCTTTATTCCGGACGAGCCGCCTTTTGATCTGACTCCTCCGCCTGAAAACGCTTTTCCTGCGGATCTTCCTTTTGAGCCGGATGTGCCTGCGGCTGTGCCTGAATTTACACCCGAACCTCCTGCACCAAAGAAACCGAAATCCAGTCAGAGTTTCCTTGCCTTTGGTGAAGTACTTGAAGACATAAAAATTGCCGATCCGATACTTTATTCCTTTATTGTCGATTCACGTGCTTCTCTTAACGGAGACGATGTTACTATAGAATGCGGCAGCATGGGGGTTTTCATGATAAACGGCAATGCCGCTTTTCTGGATTTGCTTGCAAAAACCTGTTCAAACCGTCTCGGCTACAGCGTCAGAGTATCCGTTATACCTCTCGGTGATGCATCTAATAAAAACAGCTCTCTTCCCGACCTTGGCGGGTTTTAATCACAATCTAACATAAGCTTTGAGCCATGGCAAACAATCCATGGCTCTTTTTATGCAAAAAGAACCGCGGCTCTAACCGCGGTTCTCGTGTTTTTATTTAGATTATTTGCAGAATTCGATTGCGAGCCATTCAAAATTGAGACCTGCACCTACAACGGGGTCAAATCTGAATTCCAGGATGGTTCCTGTCCACTTTGCACACTTGGATGTATCAATTGTATAAGTTGCTACATCATCGGAAGTGGAAGAGAATCCGTATCTCTTATCTCCGGAAAGACCTTTTTCCGCGTCTGTTGTGAAGAAAATTTCTGCAGATTTGCCCTTCGGGATTTTAGCGGTAATCTTAATGGTCTTAATTTCGCTTGCATTAAGATTTACCTTAGTCTTATAAACAACGTTCGCATCATCTGTTGTGGACTTGCCCTTGAAGGAGCCGTTTACTGTAAGACCGTCTACGTTGTATGCTTTGAAATCATCAGCGCTTGTAAACTTAATGGAGTTCACTGAATTTGCGCTGGGAGTTACTGTCGCGGTAGAACCTGAAGAGCTGCCTGTGGAAGAACCGATTGATGCGCTTCCGCTTGCAGGGATAACAGAGAGGTTATCTACAAGGTATACACATCCCTTATCATCTACAGGATCGAGATAAATACCGAACATATCTCCTGCAGTAAACGTATAACCGTCCTCAATCTTGCGTTCTTTGCTTACATGAACCCATTTGCCGGGAGCAATCTTTCCTGCACCAAAGCCATGATCCTTGTTACCATAACGGAAGTTAAGACCGATATTCGTTTCGGTAACTGCTGCGCCGTTATATGCAGAAACAAGATATATATCAAATTCTATCTTATAAGTTTCTCCACCCTTAAGACGCATCTTATGCCAGATGTACGACCAAATCTTGCTGTCTTTTACTGTATCAATCTTAAATACCTTGTTATCGGGATTTGTAGGATCGTCAACAACTGTAAGTGAATTATTGGTCTGAGTTACATAGAAGCCTGACTTTGCTGTGTCTTCACATGTTGTAAGACCAATCCATGCAGCTTCGTTCTTTTCAACATCTGTTACAACTCTGATACGGCTTTCGGGAATTGCAACACGGTTAATGATAGCACTCATTTCGCTTCGCTTGATATCTGCATTGGGGTTGAACTTATAGGTTGCGTCAATACCAGTGAGAATACCTGCATTGTAAAGCGAGAGGATTGCACTGAATGCTGCATCTGTGGAAGTCACATCGGGGATGGAATTAAACATATTAATTGTGTTAAGCCATCCTGCAGGCGAGCAATTAGCAAATATCTGAGCTACCTGCTTTCTTGTTGCCTTTGCGGTATAGTCAGCAAACTGGCCCTTCGTGATAATCTTTGCATCAATTGCATAGTTCACATAAGGAGTATACCACTGTTCTCCGCTCTTTGCATCAGGTACGGACTTCTTTACGCAGGTTGAATGAATTCTTGCCGCTACCGTAATTGCCTGAGCAATTGTAACAGAGCCGTTAGGATCAAAGGTTGTTCCGCCGACACCGTTCATAAGACCAAGCTTATAGGACTTTTCAACGTCGCCGTAGAACCAGTCGGAACTTACAACGTCTGTAAAGGTGCCTGCTTTAAACTCGTTGATATACTTAAAGTTGTTTTCAATTGCAGGAGTTGATACAACAGGTGTTGTTGTACCTGTACCTGTTCCCGTACCTGTATTATTACCGGTAGCTTCGGGAACCTTCATTGTTGTACCTGAGCCTGTTCCGCCTGCAACATCGTTCTTGTTTGTACCAACGCTGCCGCCGAGCTGAGAACCGCCGCCCACTGTACCTGCAGGATTTTCAGGCTGAGTTGTGGGAGCGTAGGTCTTGGGATCAGAACCGTCATCACCGTTGCCGATTGTAACCTCAGGCGATGAAACACCCATATCACCTGTATAGAAGCTTTCTATTGCGCTCTCTGCAAGAGCAGCACTTGTGAGCGAGAGCTCATAAATGTTAAGACTATTAATCTTACCCTCGGGAAGTACAAGTGAAACATTTTCAACATCTCCGCTGAAGTCTGCTATTCCGGAAAGATCTGCAGAAATGTAGTCTGTATCAAGCTTGCTTGCAAGACCTGTCTTTATTTCTTCTGTATACTCTGTGCCGCCGGCAGTAAACTTGATGTACATTTTGTCATCTGTCATCGAGTTATAGCTGTAGTCAAGCTTAATAAGAAGAGTGTTAGAGGAAGCATCAACAGTCATTGCATCTGCTATTGCGATAACAGGAGCAGCATTTGCGCTTGTTGTGATGGAAAGCTTATCTTCATCTGCTGTAACAGTTATGTTTTCTGCATCTGCTTCATCTTCTGTTGTTACAGAGCTTTCATCGGAAAGGTCTGCAGAAGGTGCCCAGATTGCATAGAAGGTAGTATCGTCAACAACCTTAACTGTGTTTCCGCCATAAAGCTTGCCTGTACCGTCTGCGCTCTTGCACCAGCCCATGAAGGCGTAGCCTACTCTTGTGGGCGTGAAAGGAACGCTGTTTGTTCCGACATCAGCAGTCATCTTATAGGTTTCACCGTTATCTATTGCTCCGCCGTTTGCGTTAAATACAACCTCTCTGTTATCAGATATAAATCTGATATAGTCAATCGCATACGCATTTCCGGCTGTATCCGGCGGGTCCATTCTGACGGAGTTTACAATACCCGTAGTCCAGGGTGTAAACGAAGAATAGTCAAACGTAACAATGGTAAAGTCGTCAAGCGAACCACCGGAAAGCGCCTGGCTTTTAAAAGTGCTTACATACGGACCGGGGTTAGAACTCGAATATCCGGGGCTGACAGCTTCTTTGTCGTTCTCGGGATTCACAGAAGTAAAGTACATACTCCATGAAGTACTCAGCTTTTCAGAAGAAACTCTTACAACAACCTTTTTATATACGCGTCCGTCAGCAACGCCACCGGTCTTGGATGCAGAGGAATATGCCTTATTGATATTCATCTGCGGGTCGTTTCCGTTAGCAGTAATCGTGATAACACCTGCATCGGTATCGTGCAATACATCAAATCTGTTGAATCTGATTTCGCTCGGTATCGCAGATGTTGTAAAGTCATAGCTTATACCCTTACCCCAGATTGCGTAAAGGGTTGTTGCACCGGTAACATTTACTGTAGAAACAGTATTTGCATCATCCGGCTCAAGCGACCAGCCTGAGAAGAAGTAGCCGTCTCTTGTGGCTGTACAATTAGAAGGAGTAAATGCTCCGGATGCATATTCGGGAGCAGGAGCACTGCCTGTAACAGCATCGGTAGTATTGAGATCATATGTAACCAGATGCTGTTCTCTCTGGTTTGTAACAACAACTGTAATTTCGCCGTATTCTGCGGGATTGTATACACTTGTTGCTCTGATTGTAACTGTGCTGTTGAGAAGAGGATAGAGTCTTGAAGTAGCTGTATCGAAGGTTGCGTATTCATCATAGTCAGCCTGTGCAACCTCATCGCCGTTTCCGTCAAGTATCTTGGATATTCCGAAGGTTGCCTTGTTCATAGGCAATGCAGAACCGTCAACAGTCTCAATTGTATATTTGTATGTTTCGTAACGTCCGGCTTTTGCAATTGTTGCAGGACCGGAAACTGTAACTTCAATATCCTTGAAGGGCAGTGTTGCAGGGAATGTGCCGACCGCGGTAATTGTATTATCATCGGTGTTAACAGTTACGCTTGTAACGGTTGCACCGTTGATTGTTACGGGAGCAACATCCTCGGGATTGAACTTATAGCCTGTTTCTGGTTTTACAACAACTGTTACTGAGTATGCAGTTTCAGGCTTGTATGCGCCTGCGTCATTGAGATCGCTTGTATCCCATGTAACAGACTTAACTGTAAAGTTGGTTCCCTTATCAACTGCGGTATTAGGAGTTTCCCATGTTTCGGGAGCAACAATACCCGTAATGTTAATAGGTTCGTTCGTATATTCTGTGGGAATGAGCTTGATGCTTCTTACTGCCCATGCAGGAGTGCCGTTGTAAGGATCTATGGCAAACTTGCCGATATAACCCTTCCAGTTGTCGTTGGAAGCGAGGTCGTAGGTAAACTTTATAGCCTTTCTTCCGTCGTCTTCAATTTCTTCGGCAGAAATAAGCTTTCCGTTGCGCTCGTTTGCAAATGCGGTAGTTGCCGTGTAGTACGAGAAGTACAGACTCGGCTCTGAATCAACAGTTATTCCTGTGCTGAGAGCTGCATCAAATACTACTTCTGCATATGCATAATCGGTAGTCAAGAGATGCATTGTATCTGTTGCAAGCCTTGCATCTGCGGTAGCGGAATTAGGCGTAACAACTGCAGCGCCTTCGCTGAAGGTAAGCTTTGCGTTGTATGCTGCATTTCTGTTCTGGTGATACTTGTTAGTATAATCAAATCCAAGAACATCCTCATACTGAGCATAGAAAGTTCTGTTCTTTCCGCTTTCTGCGGTGAATTCGCCCTCAAATATAGTAGAAGGATCGCCGTCAACTTCTGCCCAGCCAACCCAGCGTACACCGCCGGCGATGTTTTCAACAAGGCTGAAGTCAATTGTCATCTTGTCGCCTACAAATACCTTTTTGGTCTTTGTATAAGGATTGCCGTCCTTCTTCAATACAAGGTTAACGTCAATAGCATCTGTGTTTTCTATAGATGCTGTCTTGGTGAATGTATATGAAACATCTACCGTTCCATCGCTGTTAGCCTTTGTGGTTGCGGTCTTTCCGTTGATAGTAGCATAAGGTCCGTCAGAAAGAATTGCACCGTTTGCTGCTGCAACCTTAACGGTTACGGTATATGCTGTATCACCGTTATGATACTCGTTGTAAAGAAGAGCAGGAGACCAGCTTACGCTCTTAACGATATACTTTGAAGTATCCGCACTTACAGCGCTTGTGTCTGCAACTGCCTTTGCAACAGGAGCAGTGATGCCTGTGATGTCAACATATTCGTTAACATCTTCCACAATACGGATATAGTCAATCTTTGCACTAACACCTGCTTTTGTTGAAGGGTCAAGACGGATTGATGAAACCGTTCCTCTCCAGTTTGCAACCTTGCTCATATCGAAAGTAACAATTGTATATTTTCCCGCACCGGTTGCAGAATAACCCGCACCGGTACTGTTAGCTGCTCCTCCGGCATAATTTGAGCAATATGTAGACTTGAAGAACAGCTCAAAGCTTGAAGCTGTATTAGAAGAAATTCTTACTTCTATCTTCTTATGAACATCGGCATTGAGGTTGATATCGGTTAAGTAAAGCTGGTTGTCACCAACTGCTGATGTAAAGTTTAATGAACCATCTTTGACGCCAAGTTCACTAAAGTGACTGGGAGTATTGGCTTTCCAGCCTTCCGCGTCTCCGTCTGTGTTAAATTCAAACACCAGACCGGAAACCCATTTAGCAACAAGGGTTGTATCCTTGTTAAGAACAATGCTGTCAACAGTTTCTGTTCCTCTCGGATCTGTCATCCATCCAAGGAAGCTAAAGCCTTCTCTTACAGGCTTCTTGAACTGTGAAAGCTTTACCGTTCCCTTGCCCTTATATTCAGAAGGAAGGTTAGTAACTACCCCGTTTGTACCGTTCTGGAATTTAAGAGTGTAAGGAGGAATCTGGTTTGAAATGGTAATCTTATAGGATGCAGATTTTGTACGGTCATATACGCTTGTTGCGGTAACCGTTACATCATTGTCATCATATATAGCTGTAAGCACGTTTCCGTCGATAGAGAAGCTTCCGTCAACAGAACCCGTTGCTGTCCATACAATACCCTGTTCTGAGATAGGCTCGTTTGTTTCAACATCAAGAACCTCTGCGGAAAGAGTGAGCTTGCCGTCGGCTGTAGTAATTGCGTTATTTGTTTCGTCAATCACAACCTTAACGTCTGTAAGATCCTCGGTTGCGGGATATGTATAAGTAACAAGGTATGTTCCGTCGCCGTTGTCGGAAAGTGTAGCTGCCTTGCCGCCGACTGTTGCAACCGCGGTTTCGGAAACCTTGGTTCCTGCCTTGGGAGCAACGGTAATCTTTGCCGTGTATACAGTATTGTCATAGAAATACTTGCCCTCAAAGAGCTCCTTGTCCCATTCTACCTTCTTAACTTCAAACTTGCCTGCCGCAAGAGCTTCTGCAGTTGTCGCAGCCTCTGCCATAACAGCAGGTGCGTCAATTGCAGCGATATCAACATACTCCTCGACAATATTCATCATGCGGATATAGTCAACGATATAAACATTACCTTCTGTATCCGGCGGGTCCATTCTTATACTATTGATAATACCCGTGGTCCAGGGTGTATATGCGGAATAGTCGATTACAGATGTAAAGAAGCTGTCAAGTGAGCCGCCTCCGCTTGTTCCTGATTTCCATGAGGCTAAATACTGAGTCGGACTTGTGCCGTAGCCGGCGCTGACATAGTTTCCTGTATCAGCATCTACAGATGTAAAGTAGGTACCTACATTACATGCAACCGAAGAAGCAAGTCTTACTTCAATCTTGCTGAATTTACGTCCGTCAACAACACCTCCGGTCTTAGTTGAAGCATTGTAGGCTTTATTAATTTCAATCTGCGGGTCATCTGTATTTGTCGTGAGCTTAACTGTTCCCGCAACAGGATCATGCTCTACATCAAACTTATTAAACTTAATTTCACTCGGAATGGTATAGAAATCGTAAATTACGCCTTCGGCCCATGTTGCGTAGAGAGTCGTATCTTCTTCTACAAAGATGCTGTTAACAGTTTCTTCTGCATAGGTAGCGGTCTTCCAGCCGAGGAAGATATATCCGTCTCTCTTAGGAGCTGCAATACTCTTGAGGTCAACATCTCTTCTGCATCTGATAGAATCGGGAAGATTTGTAACAGTTGCTGTTGTACCCGCGTTAAAGGTAACAGTGTAAAGGGTAAGTCCCGATATAGTAACTGTAAAGGAATCTGTCTTTGTGGGGTCATATACACTTGTTGCGGTAACCTTTACTGTACCGTTATCAAGAGGCTTTAAAACATTTCCTTCAACAACCGCGATGCTCTCATTGTCAACGCCCCATGTCACAGCATCAGTATCGATTGTATCATCGGGGTTAACTGTTGCAACGGTTGCGGAAAGGTCGAGTGTATTCTCGCCCTCAATAGTTGTAACGCTCTTGTCTGCAGTTACGGTAACTTCTGCAAGAGATGCCGTTGCAGCGAACTTATAGGAAACTGTTGCAGTTTTATCTGCATTGATTATAAGGGGTACGGTTGTACCGTTGATTGTTGCAGTAGTTTCTGCTGTGAAACGGCATCCGGGATTTGACTTCAATGTAACATTTGCGGTATACGCTGTATCATGAGCAAAGATGCTTTCAACTGCAGGAGTCCATGTAACAGACTGAACAGTATAGTCTGCATCTGCAGGAACAGAAACCGTTGTATCAGGCTCTGTTCTCAGTTCAGGCTCATCAAGGTCTGTAATTTCAACAGCTTCAATGTCCTCACTCGGGATAAGGGTAAGTCTTATCAAAGCCCATTTATCCATTGAATCCACGGGGTCGATTCTGAAATATCCGATATCACCTTTCCATGTATCCTTTGTTGTCATGTCGTATCTGAAAACAATGCCGTTCTCGCCTTCATAGCGGTCAAACTTACAGTCTCTTATAGTCTTTGCTTCATTCCAACCATGTGGATTTGAAGGCTCGGTATAACGCAAAACAAGACTTCTTGTGCTCTCTGATACGAAAGAAGTTATGTTTTTATCAAATACCATCTCTATTGTGCCGTAATCAGCTGCATTGATAATCATCTGATTGAGGGGTTTGATGATATTGTCCATATTGGTAGGCGTTACAATAACACCGCTGGTCGGGCTGTATTCAATAGTACATTTATCTGCATTCAACTGGTCAAAATGAGCCTTCTTTCTGAAGTCCCATTCGGTAACGAGAGTAAAGTTTGCAACAAGCTCGGTGTCCTCTGTTACAGTCAAAGAGGTGATAATCTCATCCGAGCCCTTTACAGACCAGCCGTCAAACCAGTATCCAAGCTTTGAAGGCTGATACTCTGAAGTTGTAAGGTCAACAATATCGCCTTCAAACATATCAAAAGCTCTGGGAAGTGTAACACCCGTTTGCTCTGACGAGAACGAAATGTTAAATACATTATATTCGGTTTCAAGGTAAGGAGTAAAGTTTTTAGCGCCGTCAACGGTTATTTCTTCGCCGGGCATGTAGTAATTTTCTCCGTCAGTCCAGCCGGTAATTTCCCATCTGTCGTCCTTGGGTTCAAATGCTGTTGTAGCAGGAAGTGCAATCGTATCTCCGTTATAGCCGGAAATTGTCGCAGGAGCAGTACCTACAAGAGTTGTTCTGCTGTCTGCCGAGAATGTATGCTTAACCTTCTTGATAAGCTCAATGTTATCAATAAGGTAATTCATTGATGCATCCTGTTCCTGGCCGGCACCGTTCTTGGGAGGCTCAACATAGCATGCAAGCGAGTCACCCGCGGTAGAGGTAACTTCACCTGTAGTATAAGTGCCGCCTACGGTTACCCATCCGCCGCCTACAGAGATAGCCTTACTATCTCCATTATGAGTCTTTCTGTCGCTGTGGTCGGAAGGCGAGTATCTTATGGTAGTACGCGCAGCAGATTTATCAACACCGGCAATTGCAGGAACAACCTCCAAAGCCTTAACATTATAGGAATACTTATACTCCGTGTTGGGTTCAAAGTGAACAGGAGCATAAATATATATCCAGTTCTTATTACCTGATGAGGGATTTTTCGTTACACTTACATAATGGTTTCCGTCTTCCTCTTCAATTGCTGTAACATGAGCGGAAGCTATCGGAATAAATCCGTATTCCATATTTCCGTACGGAACCATGTTCTCGCCGTCATCACCGTGAGACATGCCTATAGTATAGGAAACCGCAGGGAAATAGAGGCTGTTCTGTCCGTCAGCCGTAGGAATATTCGATTTAATTTCGGGGAAGCTAAATGTAGTTCCCACATCGTATCCGTATGTATAATTCTTATATTCAGTCTTCGGGAAGAGATATACGGTGTTGGTATCCTTGTCAAAGTGGATAGCACCAACATAGTCGGATGCGAGATTTTCAAGGGTAACATCTTCGGCTTTGACAGCCTTGTCGAAGGTTACCTTATACGCGATGTCTCCGAGGCTGACATCTGCAGCGCCGTTTTCGGGATAAGTTGAAACGGGTGCAAGAGCAGGGAGAATTGCGGAAAGCTCTGCTTCAATTTCGGGTCCTGCGAGAGTTTCTTCAACAGCACTCTCAACATCAATCGGTGCCATATTAACAGGCGCAGCAAAAGCAACGCTTGACATAAGCATCGACAGACACAGGATAATACTTAGGATTTTTTTCATGGGGTCTGCACTCCTTACAAAAATTGTTTCTTCCCCAAATACTTATGCTTTTACATACGTATAGGGATACATCGATATTATATATGCAAATTACAAAAAAGTCAATAGAATACCAAAAAAATTCACCCATTTTGTGCATAAAGTATACATTCCCCGAAAAAAACTACATATGCGCAAATTTCCTCTTTCTAAAACAACATGTTGATGTTATACTCAGCCGTTTTTTATTCCTCCTCGCGTTGTTTGAAGATTTTTAACATTTTCCTTGTGCTCATAAATGTTCATTTTTTCTGTAAAGGAGTTTTTTATGTCCGTAAAGCGTGTTGCCGCCATGTATTTTACAATCCTTATGTGTCTGTCGTTTCTGACGGTACGGCTGTATGTGCTCTCAAGCGGAAACAAAAGCCGCACAGTGCTTTCGGGGCAATACACAAGAAGGCTTGACATTGCAGAGCGAAGCGGCTTTATATATGATACAAACGGAAAGCTTATTTCCCATAGGATTTCTCACGTATCGGTAACCGTAAACCCTGCACTTATAACAAAAAACATTTCCTCTGCCGCCAAAAACATAGCTCTCTTATGCTCGGTTCCTCTTTCCGAGGTGTATTCACATCTGTATGAAGGAAAGGTTTTTACTCTGACAGCTCCTGCGGATGCGGATTTATCAATTGCAGAGAGAACAGACGGCGTATACTGCTACTATATATATGAAGAAAACTTTTCAGATGCAGTACATCTTGTAGGCTACAAAAACTCGGACAACGCTCCCGTGAGTGGACTTCTGCTTGATTGCAAAAGCAGTCTTTCGGCTTTGTCGGGGCGTATTTATGCACGCTTTGAAGCAAACGCCATGTCCCGAAGCATAAACGGTTCTTTATTTGAAATATACGATGATGGCTACACAAAGGATGACGGGCTGGTTCTTACGATTGACGCAGACCTTCAACGCTTTACCGACAGCCTCGGACAAAACATCCTTGATATGGGTGCCGTTGTTGTCACGGACATAAACAGCGGCGACATTCTCGCCCTGTCAAGCTATCCTTCCTACGATCCCGAAAATATTGCCAAAAGCCTTTCCTCAGACAGGGGCGAGCTGCTAAACAGGGCAACCTCTCTGTTTACACCGGGCTCCGTCTTTAAAATGGTTGTTGCCGCAGCAGCTCTTGAGCAAAATCAAAATCTTTCGGAGTTTGTCTGCGACTGCAAAGGAAGTATCGCTGTCGGCGAGGACATTTTCCGCTGTCACAACACAAGCGGACACGGAAAGCTGGATTTATCGGATGCCTTTGCCAATTCCTGCAACACATATTTTATCGAGCTTGGCAGGAAAATCGGGATTGAAGCAATACTTGACACAGCAAACAAAATGGGAGTGGGAAGTGCCGTTTTCGCCGACACCCTCAAATCAAGCGCCGCAAAGCTCCCAAATAGTGCAAATTGTCCCGAAAATCTCCTTGCAAACATCTCCTTCGGTCAGGGTCCGCTGCTTTTATCTCCCCTTGACCTTGTCAATGTGACAAACGCCGCGGGAACGGGTTTTGTACCGACGCTTTCCGTCATAAAAGGAATATACAAAAACGGTACGTTGCACAAGACGCAAAAAAATGCTCCGATTCGGGTTTTGTCGGACGAAACATGCGAAAAATTACGCAGCATGATGAAAAAATGTGTAGAGGAGGGAACAGGCAGAAAAGCACACCTTTCAGGCGTATCTTCGGGAGGAAAAACCGCGACTGCACAGACTGGTCAGAAGAGCAAAAACGGCAAGGAAATACTGCATACCTGGTTTTGCGGCATTTACCCTGAAAATATGCCAAAATATTCCATAATTATCCTTTGCGACGGAAACGGTCGAAACAATTATTCGCCTGCCGAAATCTTTGGAATTGTGAACAAATACCTCGTAAACCGCGGTTACTAAATCCATCATTTAATGCGCTTTTATGTGTTACATCACCTCCATTCGACAAAACACCCTCCTTTTTTCAGACTTTTCTGCAACCAACCTGTAAACTTCATGAACGAAAGCAAAAAGAAATTGTCCGTATTTTGACCGTATGTTAAGATTAACCCACTTAATTTTTTGGGGAAAACAGTCTTGTTTTACACAATTTTTGTTAAAGAAAGGAACAAAAAAATGAATTACACAACAACAGCGGCAAAGGTACTTATCGCGGATTCGACATCCGAATTCAGAATCGGACTTAAAAGTCATCTTTCAAAGAGAGGGTTTGATATCGTCGGCGACTGCTCTGACGGATACGAAGCCGTCAGGCAAATACAATCGCTTCATCCCGACGTTGTAATCCTTGACCTGCTTCTTCCTCGTCTTGACGGAACAGAAGTAATAAACGAGATAAAATCACGCGGCGTAAAGCCTCTTCCGATGTTTATTATCACAAGCGGCATAGGCAATCAGAAAATGCTTTCCGAGGCAGTAGATGCAGGAGCACATTACTGCATAATGAAGCCCTGCGAATACTCTGCTTTGTCAGGAAAAATAGAGCGCGCCTTAAGCACTGCGGGAAAAGATGCGGACAACGTTGCCGTATTCCCTTCGGGAGCAGATTTGTCTCAGGACAGTGACTCAGACCTTGAAACTCTCGTTACAAAAATAATTCACCAGATAGGCGTACCTGCTCACATAAAGGGCTACCAATACTTAAGAAGCGCCATAATCATGACAATGGACAGACCAGAGCTTATAAATTCCATAACAAAACAGCTTTATCCCGGGGTTGCCAAGGCATACGGAACAACCTCTTCGCGTGTTGAACGTGCAATCCGCCATGCAATTGAGGTTGCCTGGGACAGAGGAGATATTGACGTTATAAACTCTTTCTTCGGCTACACCGTTCAAAGCACACGAGGAAAACCCACAAACTCCGAGTTTATCGCTCTTGTCGCAGACAGCCTGCGGCTTAAAAAGAAGAAAACCACGCCGCAGACCGGGTTTGCAATATAAAAACAAAATGAGACTGAGTTATTTACTCAGCCTCATTCTTTTTATATTTGTAAATATATTGTCGCAGATATTTTAAAACAATTTGTGTTTTGTTGTAATGAGCAAAAAAGTGTGTTAATATAGCCTTGAAGAAATTTGTTTTGGAGGTGGAATGAATGAAAAAAACCAATTTTGCAGAACGCTCGGGCAAAAATTCCGAACGACGCAGTATACTTATGGGAACCCGGCTTCTCATTATATTCATTTCGGCCGTCACTTTCATTCTTCTTTACAATTTCTATACCCAGACAAAAAAAATCTCAATGGAAATTATAACAGAGTCCGCCTCGCAAAGCAGTGCAAAGCTGAGTGAGGCCGTACATTCCGCAGCAAACCGCCTTGAAGGACTTGCCTCTATCCTCGCCAAAGAAGACGAAATTGACGAAAAAAATGCAATCGCCATAACCACCTCACTTCGTCATGACAGCCTTTTTTCCGACCTTGCCATAAGACTTGCCGACGGCACCGTAATAAAAGGTCAGGGCGAAACACAGTCCGGTATGCAGTGGAACGAAGAGGTTGCGCTCTCACCCGAAAGAAGCAACATCACCATAAGCAAAAAAACCACGTCTCAAATCACCTCAAAAGAAATAATCCGAATGTTTACCCCCATCGGAGACACTCAGAACTATCTGTACGGAATAATCGAAACGGATCGTCTTTCCGAAGAATATACGTCCTCCGGCTTTGGCGGAAACAGTGCGCTTATTGCATTTGAAGCGGACAGTCTCGGCGTGTTTATGGACACCGGCAGCGGCTTAGATATACGAAGCAACGCCTTAGGAACGCTCAACGCGCTCGTTTTTGCAAACGGCCACTCCAAAAGTGAATTTCACTCGGACATAAACAAAAACCTGAGTGGAAGCACCGTAATTGACACGCCCGATGGCAAAATGGTGTGTGCTTATCTTCCTGTCGGAATCAGTAACTGGTATATAATGCAGGTAGTTCCCGAAAGCATACTGTTTTCGCAGCTCCACCGCAACAGCACCTCTCTCATTTTCGTTTTACTTGCAACCGCAGCAGGACTTTTGATATTTGCTTTCTGGATTAACAGCAGAACAGCCAAATCCTCCCTGAGTGCCAAAAACGCAAGATATCAGGTAAATGTACGCGACAGCATCCTTGCAAATGCTCTTTCCGATTCTTCAATACGAGTTTTCCTTTACTATCGCAGCTCCGATACGGTTGTTATACTCAAAAGCGGAGAAACTCCAGGAACTGCCGAACAGTCAAGTGAAATCAAAAACGGTCTTGACTATATAATAAAAAGCGAACTGCTAAGTAATGACGATGCAAGAAAACTTCGCAACGCCTTCAGCCTTTCGGGCTCGGGAAAAGTAAAAAAACTCACTGTTTGCTCACACAGAGGCGGTGAAGAAACCTTCCTGCGCTATACTCTTACACGCTCTAAGGATGAGTCGGGCAAGGAAAACATCATTATCGGAACGGCAAGAGACATCACAGAGTATGAAAGAACCAGACAAAAGCAGCTTGACCTTGAAAGCTTCCGCAGTACGGTTGTAAACTACAACACAACAGGTCTTGAAATTTTTCTCGAATCCGGACGCTGGAGAATCGTCTGGAACAATGAACCGCTATTCACCGACCTTGTAAATTCGGGGGTATTCCGGCTGCATTACGACAGTGACCTTGAAAAAATCTTACTTCCTGCAATCCATCCAAGCGACAGAAGCGCGTTTTCCGGCTTCATGAATCGCCTCAATTTGCTTTCTGATTTCAGAAAGGGAATGAGTGAAAAAACACTGCAGTACCGCATAAAAACCAGCCTTTCCGGCGAAGATTACGAGTACAGGGTTCTTGAAATACACACTCTGCGCGACAAATCAACAGACGAGGCAAAAGCCGACATTTATATCAGAAACGTTGAAAAGAATGACCTTGAAAAATTCTCCGGATCTGCTCAAAAAGACAAGGTGATGCGAATAGCTGACGGCGTATTTGCCGCACTGTCCGGTACCTGCACGCATGCAAGCTTTGCAGACCTTGATAAAAACACCATTTACATTATAAGCACCGACGGCAAAACTCTTTGCAGAAAACCGTCTGCGGTTGATTTCAAAAAACGAATGTATGAATACGCCGACGAAAACCTGCATCCCGAGGACAGGTGTCTGTTCATAAGCAACAATTCGAGAGAATACCTTGAAAAGCACCTGACAGAAAGCACGCCGGTTGTAACACATTACCGTGTAAAACGCGGCAGCACTGACGAATACATGCCCGCGTTTTCAGTAGCAAGGCTTGTTTCAAAGACAGAGGGTAGGTTTGAGGTAACATTTGTTGAACAAACAGGTCCCTGCTGAAAGATAAAACAAAAACCTATGAATTTAATGAGGTAGAAAATGTACGAACTTCTTGATGTAGCAAAAAAATTCCTTGAGGGCGGAAGCATTCCGGAAAAAGCTGTGCTTGCGGATTTTACCATGGGCAACGGCTATGACACAGAATACTTATGCCGTCTTTCACGCGGAGGAAAAGTATACGCCTTTGACATACAGGAGCAGGCTGTAAACAACACCCGTATCCGTATAAAAGATGCCGGTTTTGAAAACACTGCCGTGCTTATTCACGACAGCCATGCAAACGCAGCAAACTATATAAATGAGCCCATTGACGGCGGAATGTTCAATCTCGGATATCTTCCCGGCGGAGACAAGAGCGTTCACACAATGAGAGAAAGCACGCTTCCGGCAATAAGAACAGCCGTAAGCCTTCTAAAAAAAGGATGTGTTCTTGTAATATCGGTTTATCCAGGACACGAGGAAGGCAGCCTTGAGGGACAACTGGTGTCAGAGGAGCTTTCAAAGCTTGACAAAAAACTGTTCTGTGTTACGTACTTCAGAATTATAAATTCACCCGATGCACCGTTTGTTATTGCGGTTGAGAAGTATGACAAGTGATTTTTTGAAACGGTTTATAAAATGATAAGAGGCTGCAGCAATTACTTAGCTGCAGCCGCTTTTTTGTTAGTTTATGTTTGGTAGGTTTAAAGGGGGATTTTTTGCCTTACCGACCGAGAAATACAAATTTGAAACTACGGTTTCATTCTCCGTACTTTTCCAATGAAGGAAAAGTACCAAAAGTTCCCCACTCAAAAAGAAGGGATGGCTCAGTTGGGGTTATGCAATACTGAAATTTGCTGAATTTGACCATTAATGAGGTCAAATTCAGATGTCCGCAAACCCCTATTTCAACTTCCCAACTTCCGCTGATTTCCCTTCTTTCGCCGTGGTGGCTTAACTACCCTCATGGTAAACATTACAACAAATTTGAACGAAAAACTAAATTTTCTTGTGTAAGATAGGTAGTTGATTATTTATTCTCTAAGCAACAAAACGGCACTTGAGAACAAGCTCGCGTAGCGAAGCACATTGAAGCCTTATTGGAGAACGTAAATCTCCTCAGGTTAAAGTTTTCGAGAACGTGAGAGTCCGCGAGCTTTAGGGAGGGTTGCATAAGGGAACCGTAGGTTCACTTGTGGGCATCTTTCGGTTACCTTTCTGGGCAAACAGAAAGGGTAACGCCCCCACGGCAGTGGGAAACAACAATTTAGCGTAAAACTGCCTCGGCGATAGCCGACAATGTAAACCGCACCGCCGGTAGCCAAAAGCTGCAAATTCACTTTATGACTGCCTGCCGATAGGCACGATGTGTAACACCGATAGACAAAAACTGTAAACTTGGTTTACGACACCACGACAACTAAGATAAAAACAGGCGGACTTTCGTCCGCCTTGCGCTCATTGTTCTTTTGGAATTACAATTTGTCCCTCTTTTTCCTCGAATTCTTTTATGCATTTGCGAAGGAGATACAAAATCTGACCGTTTGCGCTTCTACCTTCGTATTTTGAAATATAGTGTAGCTTGAAGTGAGTTTCGGGGTCGATTTCAAGTCCGAGATGCTTGTTGTTTTTGTTTCTCAAAATAATCACCTAAAATATCTTAATTTAAGTATATTTTAAGTTTATTTTGTGGTATAATGTTGTGAGTATACTTAAAATAAGTATACCAAATTAAGGAGGAATTAAAATGATAGTTGCAATTATCGGTTCAAGAGGTCTTGAAATAATAAATGCATCAGATGTTGTGCTTGCTTTTTGGGACGGCTCGTCAAAGGGAACAAAACATGTAATTGATAATTGCAGAAAAATCAATAAAAGGGTTGTTGTTATAGAAATTAAAACGTGACATCGAAGTTGTTCAGACTTCAATTTCACCAATGAAAAGTTTTTGCTAAGCTTTTTTCAAAAAGCGCGGACTGCGTCCGTTTCACGCTGAAAACGAGCTTTAAACAACCTCGTTCTCAGATTCCGCCTAAATATACAACGTGACATCGAAGTTGTTCAGACTTCGATGTCACCAATGAAAAGTTTTTGCTAAGCTTTAATCGTCAAGAAAGTTCCGTGAAATTGAAGTTGTTTAAACTTCAATTTCACCAATGAAAAGTTCTTTGCCTACTTTCTTCCAAGAAAGTAGGTTAATTTTTCAAGCTGTGAATCGGCGCCGGGATTCTGCCGCCGCGTTTTACAAACTTTTCGCTTGAATGCTTGTTGACAGCGATAACAGGACAGTAGCCAAGCAGTCCTCCGAACTCAACGTTGTCGCCGACATCTTTGCCGTAAGCCGGAATAAGACGAGCTGCTGTTGTCTTGCTGTTAATCATGCCGATTGCCGCCTCGTCCGCAATGATAGCAGAGATTGTTTCGGCAGGCGTGTCACCGGGAATTGCAATCATGTCAAGTCCCACAGAGCATACGCAGGTCATTGCTTCAAGCTTTTCAAGCGTCAACGCTCCGCATGTTGCCGCATCAATCATGCCCTGATCCTCGGACACGGGGATAAACGCGCCCGAAAGTCCGCCGACGTGGCTTGACGCCATTGAACCGCCCTTTTTGACGGCATCGTTGAGCATTGCAAGAGCCGCGGTTGTGCCGTGAGTTCCGCATCTTTCAAGTCCCATTGCCTCTAAAATGTGAGCAACAGAGTCGCCGACTGCAGGTGTGGGTGCAAGCGACAGGTCAACGATTCCGAAAGGAACGCCGAGTCTGCGGGAGGCTTCACACGCAACAAGCTGTCCCATTCGCGTTACCTTGAACGCTGTTTTCTTTATAATATCCGCAAGCTCGGAAAGCGAACAGTCGCCCGCCTTTTCAACGGCGCTTCTGACAACGCCCGGTCCCGATACGCCTACGTTTATTTCACATTCAGGCTCGCCTACTCCGTGGAACGCACCTGCCATAAACGGGTTGTCCTCGGGAACGTTTGCAAATACAACAAACTTTGCGCAGCCTATTGAATAATTGTCCTTTGTGAGATACGCAAGCTCTTTTACAATGTGTCCGCACTTGTTGACGGCATCCATGTCAATGCCTGCACGTGTCGAGCCGACGTTAACGCTTGAGCATACGCGCTCGGTTGATGAGATTGCTTCGGGAACGGCATCAAGGAACGCAAGGTCCTTTTTTGTCATGCCCTTTTGTACAAGTGCCGAAAAGCCGCCGATAAAGTTTATGCCGAGAGTTTTTGCGGCTCTGTCGAGAGTTTTAGCCGCGAGGATGTAGTCCTCCTTTGTTTTAAGACCGCCGACAATCGAAATTGGTGTTACCGACACGCGCTTGTTGACAATCGGAATACCGTATTCCTTTTCAATGTCCTCGCCGACAGAAACAAGGTTCTTTGCGTAGGTGGTTATCTTGTTATATATGTTTTCACAGGTGGTCTTGGCATCGGATGCGGCGCAGTCAAGAAGGGAAATTCCCATGGTGATTGTACGCACATCGAGATGCTCGTGGTCAATCATGTTGATTGTTTCAAAAATGTCATGTATGTTGAGCATGTATACTTACCTCTTGTCCTTTCAGATGCGGTGCATCGAGTTAAAAATGTCCTCGTGCATTGCGTGAATGTCAAGACAGTTTTCTTTTCCGAGCTTTGTGAGTGCATCCGAAAGCTCAGAGAAACGCTTTTGCTTTTCGTCAAGCTCGATGAGCATAATCATTGCGAAGTATTCGCCCATGACGGTCTGCGAAATGTCAACGATATTTGCTTCGTGCTCGCTGACGGTCGCGCTTACCTTTGCTATAATTCCTTTTGCGTCCTTTGCCGTGACGGTGATAACTGCTTTCATGTTGATTTTAACCTCCGGGGTGTGATTTTGCATATTATATCACAAAAATCGTGATATTGCAAGGACTTAGACAACTTTTTTATTGACGGATGAAACTAAGTTTATGGCTTTTTCACTGCGGTTTACATTGTCGGCTATCGCCGAGGCTGTTTTGCGCTGAATTGTGGTTTCCCACTGCCGTGGGAAACCGCAACTCACCGTTCAAAAATCTCACTCAGGTCAAAGTCAAAAACACCGCCCTTGGCGCTGTCGCTTTGCGCTTTGGCAGGTATGCCTCTCTCGTCAAGCGCACTTTGAACCCAGCCTCGCAGATCCTCAAAATGACTGCCGCTTCGATAGTCGGTCTTTCGCTTTATGTACCGCGATAAATGCTCAACGGATAGGTCAAAGCGCTCCTTTCCAAGCAGTCCGATAAGCGCTTCTTTTTCGGAATCCGAAATAAAAATATTGCTGTATTCTCCATATGCGTGCGTGCCGTTTGCACTTTCGCACTCCTGCGAAATGACAGTGGCATTTTCTTTTACATTTACAGTTGCATTTGCTTTATCTTTCGCATTTACATTTACATTTTCATTTACATTTTCATTTACATTCTCATTAAGGTTTTCACGTGTAAAACCAGTCTGGTTTTCTTTTTCGCTTTTCTTGCTTTCCGACTTTCTCGGTCTGCCGCCCTTTTTGCCGTTTTCAACACAGGTCTTGTATCTTGCGTTGGCGCTGTCTATAATCGGCTTTGCAAAGCAGAACACCAGCTTCTCTATCCCATCGCCCTCAGGCACATCGCCCTTTAACCCGTACCCAAGTATCGCACATGCACATTTCTTGAATTCCTCTGCCGGCAGGTCCTTTATCGCATCGAAAAAGCTGCCGTAAAATACCATGCTGTCTTTGCTTGCTTTTTTCATTAAATACCCCTTTTTTGCTTTTCTGTTTTTCTATATTATAGCACAAATGTTCGAAAAAATCAAGCGCATTTTGTAAACACGTAAAAAAACGGGTAAGTATTGACATTTGTACTCGTGTATGCTAAAATGAAATAAGCAAATTTTGTCACATTAATGAGGAATATGAATGTATATATTGTCACTTGATACAACAGCAAAAACAGCGGCGGCAGGACTTGTAAAAGCAGACGGGACAAAGCTTGTTCCGGCGGTTACGGCTCAGGTCAACAGCACGCTCACCCACAGCGAAAGCCTGCTTCCGATGATTGATTTTTGCCTGAAAAACGAGCATATAACGCTTGATGAAGTGTCGATGATAGCCGTCAGCGCAGGTCCCGGTTCGTTCACAGGCGTAAGGATTGGCATATCAGCAGTCAAAGGGCTTGCCTTCGGTCGCGATAATATTAAGTGCGTCGGTGTTTCAACGCTTCATGCGCTTGCACTCAATGTCGACGACGCAAAGCGAGGCACGGTTATTTGTCCTGTCATGGACGCAAGGCGAAATCAGTTTTACAACGCGCTGTTTTCCGCTGACGGCAAAGGAAGCATAAAAAGGCTGTGCGAGGACAGGGCGATAGGCTTTGACGAGCTTGCAGGCGAGCTGAGTGAAAAATACGCCGGCAAGAGCATTATTCTTGTGGGCGACGGAGCAGAGCTTTTCATGTCGCTTCTTGAAAAAAGTGAGCCGGACATTGCAGCAAAATGCGCGCGTGCGGACAGGCTTTATCAGAACGCATACTCCGTTGCAAAGGCGGCGCTTCTGACAACAGACGAAAATACAGACTGCAGTGCAGAGAGGCTTTTGCCCGTGTACCTGAGGCTTTCTCAGGCAGAACGTGAAAGAAATGAAAGGATGGGACAGAAATGAACATGGACTATTCAAATGACATAGCCAAAATACTCGTTTCCGAGGAGGAAATACGCGGTGCGGTAAAGAGAATTTGCCGCGAGATGGAAAACGATTTCAAGGACAGCGACAAAAAGGTGCTTCTCATGGGCATACTCAAAGGCTCGGTTGTCTTTATGTCGGACATCATGAAGCAGTTTAATCTTCGTGCGGAAACTGACTTTATCAAGGTTTCGTCCTACGGCTCGGGTTCGACCTCAAGCGGAATTATAAGACTCAAGAGTGAGCCTGACATTTCAAACCTTTCCGATTACAATGTTATTGTCATTGAGGACATTCTCGACACGGGAAACACGCTCCACTGGCTTCTCGGTCATTTAAAGAACGATCTGCATGCAAATTCCGTAAAGCTCTGCACGCTTTTCAACAAGCCCGACAGACGCGTAAAGGACATACACGTTGACTACCAGGGCTTTATAATTCCCGACGAATTCATTGTCGGCTACGGACTCGACTACAACGAGCAGTACAGAAATCTGCCCTACGTCGGTATTCTCAAGCGCGAAGTGTACGAAAACAAATAATTTAAAATACATAATGTAAGGAAGGAAAGAAAAATGAAGTTTTTCAAGGAATTCAAGGAATTTATCAACAAGGGCAACGTTGTTGACATGGCTGTCGGTGTTGTTATCGCAACAGCATTCGGCAACATTACGAAATCTCTCGTTGCAGACATTATCATGCCTCTTGTGGGAATGCTCACAGGCGGAGTCAGCGTTTCGGATTTGAAGTACGTGCTTTCGCCCGAAGTGCTTGACGAAGCAGGTGCAGTAATCACCGCAGAAAACGCAATAAGATACGGTCTGTTTATCCAGTTCATTATTGATTTTCTCATCATTGCGCTTGCCGTGTTTGTGTTCATCAAGGTTCTCACAGCCGCAGGCAACAAGGCAAAGGCACTTCGCACAAAGAACGAGGAAGTTGTCGAGGAAGCTCCTGCACCCGAGCCCGAGCCTTCTGCAGAGGAAAAGCTTCTTACAGAAATTCGCGATTTACTTAAAGACAAGCAGTAAAAAAAGCCCGAAAGGGCTTTTTTGTTTGGAAAAAACTTGATTTAATGCAAATGCAAAATTTAGCGACTAATATTGACAAAACCGCTATGATATGGTAAAAGTGCAAATTCCGCTTATAAATTCCGGGGTATATCCCGGTTTATTGAGAATTGTGTGGTAACAATAGGAATTTGCATTTTTCGGTGCGTTCTTCTATTGGAGCGCACTTTTTTTATTTCCACTAGCAAAAATGCATGCTCTGTTTGCTGCGACACACTTCAAGCTTCTTTCAAGAAGCTTGAAGTTGCTTAAATTTAAGTTTCAATTTAATAGGAAGTATCGTGAAATTGAAGTTGTTCAGACTTCAATTTCACAAAGGAAAAGTTTTTTGCTTACTTTTTTTCAAATAGGAAGTATCGTGAAATTGAAGTTGTTCAAACTTCAATTTCACCAATCAAAAGTTTTTTGCTTACTTTTTTTCAAATAGGAAGTATCGTGAGATTGAAGTTG